>JAYUBY010000499.1:0-14333 GCA_043740635.1 Alphaproteobacteria bacterium | reverse complement strand
AGGTGCGCCGGGTCGGCCTTTAGCGCAGACAGTGACGTCCATGTCAGGCTGCCGGCGCGGAAGGTCTTGCCGCCGGCGGTCCAATCTTCCTCGGTCTTGATCAGCACGCGTTCGTCGATCAGCTCATCGACGCTAGCCTTCTTCGGGATGGCCAGGCGTCGCGTCCCCTTGGGCGTGAGCACGTAGGTCTCATGGCTGAAGGTGTCTAAGGGGCGCGTGATGACAGCCAGGGTTCGGCCTGAGCTGTCGCGCAGTACGTCGGGCGAGACACCATCGCCGCCGTCGGCCTTCTCACCGCGATAGACCTCTACGGCCTGATCGAGGGACTGCCCGCGCTTCAGGCGCTTGACGATATAGGGATAGCCCGAGGCCGTCAGTTCGCCAGGCGCCCAGGCATTAGAGATCAAAAGGGTATTTTCGTCCTCCCAAGCGACCCGCGCCTTCGACTTCGGCAGAAAGAAGCCGCCGTCGACAAACGTCCCGTCGCCTAGGTCGAATTCGCGAATGCTCACCGCGTCTTCGCCGCCTTCAGAGAGGTCGACCAGGCAGCGCCGTTCGGCGGGACGGGCGCAGTTAGCGCCCCTGAACACCCAGCTCTTGCGCTCAGCCTTGCCCAGAGCCGTGGCGTCCAGGACAGTCTTCCACACCGGTTCCGCGGTCTGGTAGCTGGCCAGGGAGGTCTTGCGCCAGATGCCGCGCAGATGTTCCCCGTCCTGCCAGAAATTGTAAATCTCGCCATGCAGGAAGCTGCCGAAGGGTATGCGATCCTTGGCCTCGACCAGCGCCAGAGCTTCGCGATAGAGCGTCGGGTAGCGGGCGTCCGCCTCTAGCACCGCCGTGGCCTTGGCGTTATGGGCGTCCACCCAGTCCATGGCACGCGGCGAGCTGGCCTCTTCCAGCCAGATGTAGGGATCGGCTGCGTCGGTCGCGGCGGTTTGGGCCCGCGCGGTATTCGACACTACGAAGAGCATCACCCCGAGCGCAAGCGCGGTAAGGGCGGCGGCGAAGGTTGAACGCATCTAAGGTCCCCATGCGGATGCGCGACGCTAGTGGCGCAACGATCTGCTTAGAAGCCGAAATCGCCGTCGACTGCGAATTTGGACTAACCCTTTAGGTTGCGGTCGATCAGACGATCGAGATCGTCGTTGTCCACATGGCTGCCATGCTGGGTGTCGACGCGGCGCACGGCGCGGAACTCACCAACGACCAACGGACCCGCCGCGGGTCCTCGCGCCACATAGCCGGCCGCCTTGTATCCGGACGCGGAGCGCTTTTCGCTCGCAAGCACATAGATGAGCGAGGCGTTGGTCCGGCCAACGTCCTCAGCGGTCACTTCCGCCCCGCTGGAACTGGCGTGGACGATCGTGTGGGTCCCGCCCACATGGGCCTGGACGTCGGCGTTTTCGCCCTCGCTGTGAACCTTCACGCCGAAGATCTTCACGTCGGCGTGGTCGCCGACTGAATGGACGTGGAAGAATGGCAGGTCGATATCGGCACGGTCGCCGGGTTCGTCCCTGTCGATCGGACGCAATCGCCTTGTCGAGAAAGGCACCAGGGCGCGCAACTCAGCTTTGGAGGGTTCCAGTGCTTCCTCCGCTGAGCGGCCATCTAGAGCCACCAGCTTCAGCCGCACCGTTTCGCCGACCGGGCCTTCATAATCGCAACTCCGCCCGTCGTCGGCGCGGCTGGTGCGTGTCAGCGCCCCTTCGATGGCCGGGCAATCCAGCGCCGCCACTGCTTTCAACGGCGCTCCGCCGACCTTCGAAGCTTCAAACCCATCGAAGTCCACATGTGTCATGCAGGCCGACAAGGCCACCGCCGAGACGCACAGGGCGCCCGCCATAACCATCCGCATCTTCCAGACCCCAAAGCCCAACTCACCCTCGCCGATGAAGGTCCTGCTGGGTCGATGCGAAGTCCAATGAAATCGCGGTAAGGCCCGGCCGAGATTTCAGCCACGACAGCGTTAGTGATCGAAGCACGCAGCCATGCTGCGGCTGCGCCGTGTTCCCAGTAGGGGACCCGGAAAAGTGCGAGCAGCAGGGTGAGGGCGATTAACTGTCGCTGCCGCCGAAACAGTTATCCACGCACATTTTTAGCGAATTTGTGGGGCGACGCATCCAAAAGGCCGCCTGCGGGCCACTAGGCCAATGACACCGCGTCGCATACGTGCGCAGCAACATTCGTGTAACGTGGTTGGCTATATACACTGTAAGGCGTCGCGACCGCGTGGACGCAACGAACACCTCTAGGGAGCTCGATCGATGAACGGTGCGAAACTTGGTGTCCTGGCGCTTCTGGCCAGCACGGCAGCGGTCTACGGCTGCACGAGCGACACGACGGCGTCGAACGCCCTGACCCATAGCGCACACGCAGCCGCGACCGCGGCAATGCCGGCCGCGACCGTCGAAAACTTCCTGCTAGTGGACGCCAACTTCGAGGCGCACGAACTCTATCGCTTCGCCGACGCTAAGGCGGTGGTGATTGTCACCCAGTCAAATGGCGATGCAGTGACCCGCAGCCTGGCCCCGCAGCTCAAGGCATTGAAAGCCGCCTACGCCGGCAAGGGCGTCGAGTTCATGATGCTGAACTCGAACCTGAAGGATAGCCAGGAAGCGATTCTGGCCGAAGGCGCCAAGGCCGGCTACGACACACCGATCCTGATGGACAGCTATCAGCTGGTCGGTGAGAGCCTGGGTGTCACCCGCTCGGCCGAAGTGATGGTGATCAATCCGAAGACCTGGGCCGTCGCGTTCCGCGGCAGCTTGGCCGACGCCTCGACTGCCAAGGCGATTGACGCCCTGGCCGCCGGCCAGTCGGTGAGCATGGTTGCCGCCGCGCCGAGTAAGGGCGCTACCATCGACTTCCCGGCCCGCGCCCAGAAGATGCAGCTGACCTACGTCAAGGACGTTGCCCCGATCCTGGAAGCCAAGTGCGTGGCATGTCACGAAGAAGGCGGCATAGGTCCCTTCGCGATGAAGGACTATGCGACGGTGAAGGGCTTCTCGCCGATGATCCGCGAAGTGATCCGCACCGACCGGATGCCGCCCTTCCACTCTGACCCTCACGTGGGCAAGTTCAGCAACGACCGACGCCTGACCCCGGATGAGACCAAGACTCTGGTCCACTGGATCGACCAGGGCGCGGCGCGCGGCGAAGGCGCCGACCCCCTCGGCACCAAGCACTTGGTGGCCGCCGAATGGCCGCTGGGCAAGCCGGACGTCGTGTTGGAGGTGCCGAACTACACGATCCCGGCGACCGGCGTGGTCGACTACCAGCATCCGTGGGTGGCCAATCCGCTGACGCAGGGCAAGTGGCTGAAGGCCTCGACGATCAAGGTCGATGCCCGCCAGGCTGTGCACCATGTGTTGACCGGGTTCATGGCTGAGGCGCCGAAGGAAGGCCAGCAGGCCTTCGAGAACCGCTGGGGCGCTTCGGTTGGTAGCTATGCGGTCGGCGCCGAGAGCGAGGTCGCACCTGCCGACGCCGGCACCTACATCCCGCCAGGTGGCGCGATCGGCTTCCAAAACCACTACACGCCCTACGGTAAGGAAGTGACCGAACACACGAAGATCGGGCTCTATTTCTACAAGCCGGGCGAGACGCCCGACCTCGTGATGCACAACGCCCAGATCGTGAACAACGCGATCGTGCTACCTCCGAACGACGGCCATCACCAGGAAATCGCCTACATGGAGTTCCCGAAGGACGCGCTGCTCTATTCGGCCTTCCCGCACGCTCACTATCGCGCGACGTCGTCGGATCTGTGGATCCAGTATCCGGACGGCAAGAAGAAGCTGCTGCTGACCCTGCCGCGCTTCGACTTCGGCTGGCAGGGCCACTATAACTTCGCGGAGCCGATCAAGGTGCCGGCGGGCTCCAAGCTGATCGCTCACTACGTCTACGACAATTCCAAGAGCAACCCGCATAACCCGGACGCCTCCAAGACCATCGTCTGGGGCGATCAGTCCTGGGAAGAGATGTTCTTCACCCGCATCCGCTATCGTTGGATGGACGAGACCTCAAAGCACCTCGTGAACTATGACGAAGCTCTGCAGGGCGGTGCGCTGATGGGGATGTTGGACGCCAACATGGACGGCAAGATCGAGAAGTCTGAACTCAAGCCCGAAAGCCAGATCGGCGCCATGTTGCTCAAAAACTGGGATGTCATCGACAAGAACCACGACGGCGTCATCGACAAGGACGAACTGGCCGCGGCCACGAAGACGATGTTTGGGCGCCACCGTCAGGAGGCTGCTGCGACCCCGACTGCCTCCGCGCCTACAGCTGGCGGAAAGTAGCCCTCCGCCTGGCCTTCGGGCCGCGGAAGACCTGATCAAGGCCCGACGCTTATAGGGCGTCGGGCCTTTTTTTCATCCCTGCACCTCGGCGCGGGGCATCGGCATGGACGGGTTGCGCTCTGATGTTCTTCAGCGCGCCGGGGCGCCAGACGTAGCGCTCAATCAAACAGTCCACATCAAAGCCGCAGAGGCGTTATGATGTATTAACAATGATAAACAATGTATTCATATTGATGTTGAACATAGTTTCTGAGATTTAAACCAAGTTTGTTTTCCATTCATAAATCGAAATCCAAATATTGTGCAGGCATTGGCGATTCAATAGCGACAAGGAATACCTAAATATGCCGACGGTCCTTGGAGACGATTTAGGAATTAGTGTTGGCGACCTCGATCTCAACACCTCCTTCAACTTCACCGTGACGCACGACGCTTCTGGTCAGGATACGGTGATCATTTCAGTCGACCCCTCGGCAGTGACACCTGTCGGGGGCACGAGTCCCGACGCGCCGCCGAGCGTTCCAGCTTCCGCCAACCCACCTTTAGATGCCGTCACCCCGCCGGCCCCTGACAGCGGAACTGCACTCCCAGTCGCGGGCACGAGTCCTGATGCGGCGGCCACTAATCCGGCCCCGACTGTGACGGTGCCTGACGCGGTCATTCCCCCGGCCCCCGACGGCGGATCGACCCATTCGCCTCCACCACAAGTCGACCCCACTGCGGCGAGCGCAGACATGGTCTCCGCTCTGCATAGCTATTCGACGTTTCACAACGACGTGCCCTTCAACTAGACACCGGACTGACGACCTATCAGTCGATAACCCCCAATCCGGCAGGATTGGGGGTCTTCTGCATGTTTGTCTGGGTGCGATTTCGCGAGCTTTAGACGGGAGACGTCGTCCCGAGCATCTGAACCAGATGTCCCAGCACGAAGACCAAGCACGCAGCTGCCAACAGCATGATGAAGCGCCAAGGCATGAGCCTGGGGCCGCGATGCAGGTTGGGCGGTCGCGCGCCGCGCCAGCCGGCGAAGACTGCGAGCGCCAAAAGGCCGCCGGCGAGCATAAGCGAAGTCAGCAAATCCATGTGCGACGCCGTATCGCAGCCTCCTCGGCGGAACGGAAGTCATCCCCCTCGGCATTGATGTTCTGTCCACAGTTGAGAGGCCCCGAACACCATATCTTGCGTTAAGGTTTCGTTTACACCCCAAGCCACGGTGCTAGCGTCACCCTGTCCAGGAGGGGCGATTCGATGACGGCGGCGGCGCCCTGGAGCGTCAAGGGGATCGATCCCAAGGCCCGAGAGGTCGCCAAGGAACTTGCCCGTCGTTCTGGGATGACGCTTGGGGAATGGCTTAACCGAATTATCCTAGAAGATGATTTGCCCGAGGAGATCACTTCCGAGGAGCATTTCACTGCACGCCCAGTTCGGGTCGTGCCCGAGCCGCCGAAGTCGTTCATGTCAGTTGCGTCGAACAATGCGAGACCAGACGAGCTAGGGCGCATCGCATTCGCACTCGACCGTCTGACTGACCGCATCGAGGCCTCCGAGACCCGCACCGGTCTCGCGATTTCCGGCGTCGAGCACTCCGTCCGCCACGCCATGGCGCGCATCGAGACTGCCGAACGAGAGCACATGGCGGTCGCCGCCCGCTTCGACGCGACAGCCGAACAACTGGCCGCCGAGCAGGCCACCGCCGCGGACAGGATGCGCTGGGTTGAGTCCGAACTGTCCGGGCCGCGGTCAGCCGATGCGCTGAAGGCGATCGAAGCGTCGATCACCCGCGTGGAAGGCCAACTGTCCGACGGGTCCGATCAGACCCGCTCAACTCTCGCCGCATTGGAAGAGCGCCTGGTGCGCGCCGAAGGCCAAGACCCTGCAGCGATCATTGAGGAGATCGTCTCAAGCTTGGCGCAACGCCTGGCGGACGCAGAGGACCGCACCGGCGAGGCGCTGGATAGTCTGCGCGACAGCCTCGTCCAGCTGGACCAGCGCATGTACGCCGCCGACAGCAGCGTACGCGGCGACTTGGACCATCGGCTGGAGGCCCTGGCGGACCTGCTTGGCAAACGGGTCGATGACGCCCGCAAGGAGATCGCCGACCGATTGGCGGATACCGGTATCGACCAATTGGATGTCCGGCTCGGGCAAATCGGCGATCAGCTGGACCGCCGCATCGACGGCGTCAGCGCTGAGATGGACGCGCGGTTGGCCTCATTGGGCGTCGATCTAGTGGAGGCCCGGCTCGATCAGATGACCGAGGCTATGGTTGCGGTCGAGCAGCGCTCTGCCCGCGCCATCGAGAACATGGGCCGCGAAGTCCTGACCATGGCCGAGACCCTGAACCGCAGGGTCCAAAGCGCCGAGAAACGTAGCGCTCAGGCCATCGAACAGGTCGGGGGCGAGATCGCCCGCATCGCCGGCGCTGTCGAAAATCGCCTCGGCCGCACCGATCATCTACACGCTGAGGCGCTGGAACGCCTGGGCGCCGAGATTGGAAATATCACCGATCGGCTCACCGACCGGATCATCCAGTCCGAACGTCGCGCCGCCCAGGCGATCGACGATGTCGGCGAGCAGGTGTCTCAGGTCACCGAGCGCATCGAACAACGACACGAACGCGCCGCCGGCGACCTGGCCGAACGCATCCGCCAGAGTGAAGAGCGTACCGCCAGGCTGCTGGAGTTTTCGCGTCATCGCCTGGAATCCGATGCACCGGATGCCTTTGCGCCCAGCGCCACGAACGCGCCGATCGCGCTTCGCGACGATGCAGACGCCGGCGTGCCTGCCGGGTCGGCTGTGTTCGGTGCGGAACTCCTCTCCCGTGCCGAGCCGGTTAACCAGCCCGCTCTGGACCCTGGGAACCCCGCCTTCGACGAAGAAGATTTCGCCCACGTCGACGCCTTTGCCCCGGCCGATGAATTCGCGCCTCTCTCGGAAGTTGAGGAGGACGACGACGGCCTTAGTCTTGAAGTTCCCTCGATTGACGCGCACGCGCCAGCGCTGTCGACGCGTGAAGTCATCGAACAGGCCCGTGCCGTGGCTCGCGCGGCGGCGGCGTCGCGGCCCAAGGTCGTCCAGGCCGGCGAACGGCGCGCGCGCCCGCCGCGCAGCGGCCTGTTCAGCGCCCTCAAGCCGGGACGACCGACCTCAACCTGGCAGACCGCTTTGATGGTCGCCGGCGGGGCGGCGTTCCTCAGCGTCGGTGCAGCCGGTGTCGTGCTCATGGAGGGCTCTGGCCCGCCGCAGCATGACGATCAGGCGTTCGCAGGCAGTCCGCGCGCGGCCGTGGCCCTCGAGCCGGAAGCAGCTGCGTTGCCGCCCGCTTTACCTAAAGCCCTTCCAGAGCCAGCTGCTGCAGAGGTTGTCGCACCGGCGACCGAGCCCTCGGCCCTGGACTACGTTAAGGTCGCCGCGGCTGTTGAGAAAAAGCAGCCGGGCGCGCTCGCCCAGCTCAAGACCTTGGCCGAAGGCGGAAGTCCTCAGGCGCAGATGTTCCTGGCAAAACTCTATGAGGGCGGCCACGACGGCGTTGCTCAGAACCTCGGCGAGGCGCGCCGCTGGACGGCCCGCGCCGCGGGTGCCGGTGATCCTACTGCGATGCATAATCTCGCTCTCTTTTACTTCAGGGGAGAGGGCGGACCGCAGGACGTACCAGCCGCTGCACAGTGGTTTAAGAAGGCTGCCGATCGCGGCGTGGTGGATTCTCAGTACAACCTCGGACTGCTCTATCAGTCCGGTTCTGGGGTGCCCCGCGATCTCGCACAGGCCTACAAGTGGTTCAGCATTGCGGCTACCGCCGGCGACGGCGAGGCACGCGCCAGCGCCATGGATCTTCAATACAAGCTGCCCGCCGCCCAGTTGGCGACGGCTGAGAGCCAGGCAAAGTCTTTTGAGCCCGCCGCGGCCGCAGCAAGCGGCCAAGCGGTCGCCTATGCGCCCTCGGTGGTCGCCGCCCAAAAGATTCTCGGTCGTCTCGGTTACTACAAAGGCCGCGCGGACGGGAATGAAACCCACGACCTGAAGCTTGCGGTCTCAGCCTATCAGCGCGATCAAGGCATGGCGGCCACCGGGTCGCTCGACCCCGCCACCGTTTCCCGGCTCTCCATCTTCTCCCGTTGAGCCGCCAGTCGGTCGGCCTCCGCTAAGAGAGGCGACGTTTGGACCTCTACCTGCCCATCGCCGAGGTGTCCGTGAATGCCCCACTCCTGGTGGCGTTGGGCGCCCTGGTGGGATTTATCTCCGGGATGTTCGGCATCGGTGGTGGCTTCCTGATGACGCCAATCCTGGTGTTCCTGGGCATCCCGCCGGCCGTGGCCGTCGCCAGCATGTCGAACCACGTCGCCGCCTCGTCGATGTCGAGCGTTATCTCCTACGGTCGCAAGCGTTCAGTCGATTTCCGCATGGGCGGCGTGCTGGCAGCTGGCGGGGCAGTCGGTTCGGTCGTCGGCGTTGAGGTCTTCCGCTGGCTACGCTTGCTTGGCCAGGCCGACCTGGTGGTCGCGCTCTCATACCTAGTGTTCCTGGGCGTCATCGGCGGGCTGATGTTTTGGGAGTCGATCGGGGCGATCCTGCGCCGTCGCCGCAACGCGCCCGCGCCACGGCGTGGAGACCGCCGTCCGCTCTGGCTCTACGGCCTGCCCCTCAAGATGCGCTTCCCCCGCTCTCGCCTCTATATCAGCGTCATCCCGCCAATCATCCTGGGCGCCTTTGTTGGAGTCCTCTCGGCGATTATGGGCGTGGGCGGGGGCTTCGTCTTGGTGCCGGCAATGGTCTACATCCTGAGGATGCCGGCCAACGTCGTGGTGGGCACCAGCCTCCTTCAGATCATTATCACGACCGCCCTTACCGGTGTGCTGCAGGCGGGTCGAAACCAGACAGTCGACATCCTGTTGGCGACGCTGTTGCTCGTGGGCGGAGTGATCGGCGCCCAGCTCGGCGCCCGGGCGTCTTCTCGCTTTCGCGCTGAGGAACTGCGGGCGTTGCTGGCGCTTATCGTCCTCTGCGTTGGGCTGCGGATGGGCTTGGGTCTCTTTTTCACGCCGCACGAAGCCTTCGTGCTGATGTCTGGGAGCGGCGGCTGATGGCGGTGGCCCTGGTCCCGCTGGTCCTTCCGCCACATACCAGCGCTGTCGTCTCGGCGGCGCTGACTGAGACCAACGTCAGGGTGAATTCCGATTTCCGCGGAGACCGCATCGTGCTCTACGGCGCGATCTTCGATCCCCTGTCGCGGCCGAGCGACGTGGTTGTAATCGTCCGCGGACCCGACCAGCCCGTCCGCATCGCTCGCAAGAGCCGTGTGGCCGGGGTCTGGGTCAACAGCCGTCCCGTGGTGTTCCAAGGGGCGCCGGGGTTCTACATCGCAGCCTCCACGCGGCCTCTCGACGACATTGCCCGCTTCGGAGTCCTGCGCCGGCTAGAAGCCGGGGTCGATCACCTGGCGATGAACGCGCCGGCCGAACAGCAGATCGAGACCCGTTATGGCGTGCGCGATGTCGTCGTAAGCAGCCTGGGCGCTGATTACCTCGACTGGCGGCGCGCGGTCGTGCGTTTGAAGGAGGCCGATCATCTCTATGACGTCGCCGACCACGGGGTCCGCTTCGTCGACAAGGGGCTGTTCCGTGCCGAGATCGCCCTGCCTGCGGAGGCGCCGATCGGCAAATACGACGTTCGCATCTTGCTGTTCCAGAACGGCCAGCCTGTCGCTGAGAAGGACCGCTCGCTGACGGTTGAAAAGGTCGGTGTTGAGCGTGGGCTTTACCTATGGGCGCATGAGAGGCCATGGTCCTACGGCCTAGCTGCGATGGCCTTTGCGTTATCGGCGGGTTGGGTGGCGTCGTCGGCGTTTCGGAGAGACTGAATGGTGATGGACGAGCCCGGCGCCTCGGCCCCTCGCGACTCGATTCCACCGGCGCTTTGGATCATCGCGTTTAGCGCCATGGCGCCGTTCCCGATCGCTGCGGTGGCCTACGGCTGGGGGACCGCAGATATCGCTCGTCCGGCGCTTACCGTTATCCTCACCTGGTCCGGCGTGGTTCTGGCGTTTCTGGGCGGCGTTCGCTGGGGAATGGAAAGTGGCCGCCCGAAGCCGCGCGCCCAGCGCCTCTTGATCTCGGTGCTTTCGCCGGTGGCGGCCTGGACGGTGCTGGCCTCACGCCATCGCATTCCCGACGGCTGGATCATCGCCGGCTGCCTCAGCGCTTTTCTTCTTCAATGGCTCTTTGACCATCGCGGTCCCGACGTGCCGTCGCGCTATCCGAGGCTCTCCACAGCCCTTACCGTCGGCGCCTGCATTTCATTGGCCGTTTGCCTCGACCAAGCCCTCAAGACCGGCCACGTCTAAGCCGGTAATCTCCGACCAGCGAGCGCCAGCCGACTGCGTGCACCCGCTCGCTCCCCAGCGCGCCGGCGAGGGGTGGTCTTGCGAAGAGGCCGGCAAAGGCTTCATCTCGGACGTTGAGCCCGCCCGCGTATGCTCCAAAAGCCGGTAGGATCAGGCGCTCCGCATCCGTGACGAAACAGCGCCGGCGGACGCTCCCGCGGCTTGCTTTCACGCGCGCTGCTGGATGCAGGTGACCGGAGACTTCGCCGGGCTGCAGACCTGCGAGCGGCTCATGGCGGAGGGTGAGGCCGCAAAGCGAGAGTTCGTTGGCGATCTCGCCGGGCAAGGCTCGTGGGCCATCCGCGTCGTGATTGCCCACCACCCAAATCAACGTCCGACCGTTGGCCAAGCTGCGCAGCGTCTCAGCGTCATCGGCTGCAAGCCGCGCCTCGGATGTCCGGTCGTGGAAGGTGTCGCCCAGGAAGACAACCGTCGCCGGCGTCAGGGCTTCGATCTCGGCTGCCAGCCGCCTCAAAGTCTCACGCGTGTCGTAGGGCGGCAACATTTGGCCGCGCGCCGCGTAGGAGGATCCCTTTTCCAGGTGGAGGTCGGCGACCACCAGGGTGCGCTCGACTGCAATCCACAGCGCGCCTGAGGCACACAACCGCGCTTCTACGTTGCCGATCGGCGTGCGCAATGCGCCGCTGTCGGCGATCGCGTATTCGTACGCGAAGGCCTTGGGAGTCACCGCGTTCACTGCAAGGCCTCGGCGATCAGGTCATCCTCAGCTTCCCTCAGGATCATGGTCTCACCCGCGTGACCCGGCGCGCGCTCCTTGCCGATTTCCAATAGGATCGGCACCGAAAACGGCGACAGGTGTTCCAAGGGAGAATGCCGGATTCGTCCCTTGATGCGCATCAGCATCTGGCCAAGGCGTGCGACGTCGATGAGGCCCGTCGCGGCATCGTCGCGCGCGCAGCGTAGTAGCAAATGATCCGGCTGGTGGCGGCGCAGGGTGTCGTAGATGAGGTCGGTGGAGAACGTGATTTGGCGCCCCGTCTTCTGCTGCTGACCGGGAAAGCGCCGCTCGATCAGTCCCGCGATGATCGCAGCTCCTTTGAATGCGCGCTTCATCATGAAGCTTTCGGCGAGCCAGGCTTCTAGGTCATCGCCCAGCATGTCTTCGGCGAAGAGCTCGCCAAAGTCGACCAAATCAAGCGGCTCGATGGCCCAGACGGCAAGGGCGTAGTCGTTGCAGACGAAGCCCAAGGGCCCGCGTCCCATACGTTCCAAACGCCGCGTAAGGAGCATCGCAAGAGTAGTGTGCGCCAGGCGCCCCTCGAAGGGGTAACAGACCATGAACTGCCGGTGACCTCGGGCGAAGGTCTCGAGCAACAGCTCGTCTTCCTCGGGGATCAGCGAGCGGTCGCGCTGTGCTTCCAGCCATTCGCGAACGTCGCCCGGCAGAACGCTCCAGTGGGCCTGGTCGTACATCAGCTGCCGGACACGCTTGGCGAGGTAAGTGGAAAGCGCAAACTTCGAGCCGCCCCACGACGGCATCTTGGGATCAGCCGACGGCGCGGCCTGCACGAGTACGTCGAGGTTGGTCACGGCCACCAGCCGCCAGACTTGGCCGCCGAAGACGAAGGTCTCGCCGGGTTCCAGCATCTCGAGCATACCCTCCTCGATCTCGCCGATCTTGCGGCCACCGCGTCCTCCGCGCATGGCGATGCGGACCGAGAGCATCGCGGGTGAGACGATGGCGCCGACGTTGAGCCGATGGCGCTGGGCGGTTTCGGCGTTGCGCACCCGCCAGAGGCCATCCTGACCTTTCACGATCCGGCGGAAGCGGTCGTAAGTCTTCAGCGCATAGCCTCCGGTCGAGACGAAATCGACGACCTGTTCGAAGTCCTCCCAGATCAAGTCACGGTAGGGCCCGGCGCTCCGCACCTCGTCATAGAGATTCAACAGATCGAAGGGCTCGGAGCAGGCGCAGCCCATGATGTGCTGGGCGAGAACGTCCAATGCGCCGACCCGGGGCGGATCGCCGTCGAGCTTGTTTTCTGCAATGGCTTCGCGGGCGGCCTGGCACTCCAGCATCTCGAAGCGATTGGCGGGAACGAATAGAGCGCGACTAGGCTCGTCCATCCGGTGGTTGGCGCGGCCGATCCTCTGGACCATCCGCGAGGCGCCCTTAGGCGAGGCGAGTTGGATCACTAGGTCCACGTCACCCCAATCGATGCCGAGATCGAGGGTGGAGGTGCAGACCACGGCGCGCAGCTCACCACGGGCCATCGCCGCCTCGACCTTGCGCCGCTGTTCGGGCGCCAGCGAGCCGTGGTGCAGAGCGATCGGCAGGCTGTCGTCGTTCAGCCGCCAGAGCTCCTGGAACGCGAACTCAGCCTGAAAGCGGGTGTTGACGAAGACAAGCGCCGTCCGTGATTTGCAGATGACATCGTAGACCTCCTGCATGGCGTGCTGCGCCGTATGCCCCGACCAAGGCACCCTGCCTTCCGAGAGCAGCACCTCGACGATCGGCTCCGCGCCCGCGGGACCCCGCACGAGGTCAATGGAGGCGCTCCCCCCTATCGCGTGGTTGGCCATCCACGCCTTGATTACCTCGGGATCATCGACCGTTGCGGAGAGCCCCACCCGCCGAAGGTTCGGCGCGAACTGGGCGATTCGGGCGAGGTCCAGCGCCAGGAGGTCACCGCGTTTTGACGCGTGCAGGGTATGAATCTCGTCGAGGATCACGCACTCCAGGCTCTCGAAATAAAGCCGCGCGCCCTCCCAGGCGCAGAGCAAGGCCAACTGCTCGGGCGTTGTCAGCAAAATCTCTGGCGGCTTCAACCGCTGCCTCTGGCGGCGCGCGATCCCAGTGTCGCCGGTGCGGCTCTCGGCAGTGATACCCAAGCCCATTTGCAAGATCGGAGCATTGAGGTTCCGCTCAACGTCGACCGCCAGCGCCTTCAGCGGTGAGATGTAAAGCGTGTGCAGGCCGCGTGGCGTGTTGGACGGCGGCCGATCGGCCAGGTCGATGAGGCTCGGCAGGAAGCCCGCGAGTGTCTTGCCTCCACCAGTGGGCGCGATCAGCAACGCGTCGCGGCCGGCCTTGGCGCGCTCGATCATCGCCAGTTGGTGCGCACGCGCGCTCCAGCCCCGCTCGGCGAACCAGTCGGCGAACCTCGGAGGCAGAAGATCGGCGGCAGGGCCTGCGCTATCAGCCATCCCCTCCCTATAACATGTTCCCGGTTCGTTCAGTTAGTGTCCCGCGATACGATTGCGGCCGGTCAGGCTTCTCGCGAGAGGCCACGTCAAGCGGGCCCACAACCGGTCATAGTAGTTTACTTACGACGTAAATTATAGACAGAGTGCGTCACCCAAGTCAGGACAGTCGCCATGAATCCAAACGCCGAGTTCGACATCATCGTCTATGGCGCCACCGGCTACACGGGTCGGCTGGTCGCGGAGTACCTGGCGCAGCGCTACGGCGTCGGCGGCGACGTGAAATGGGCCATGGCGGGGCGCAGCGCCGCCAAACTGGCTCAGGTGCGAGACGAGTTGGGCGCGCCGGCAGAGACGCCCCTGATCGTGGCCGACGCTGACGATCTGGCGCAACTCGATGCGATGGTGCGCCGCGCCAAGGCGATCATTACAACGGTCGGGCCTTATCAGCTCTATGGCGACAAGCTGGTGGCGGCGTGTGTCGC
>JAYUBY010000498.1:0-2269 GCA_043740635.1 Alphaproteobacteria bacterium | reverse complement strand
CAGCCGTCGTCCTGACGCAGAGCCTGCATCAGCGGACGCGGTTCTAGAAAGGGCTCGGAAAAGAACAGATCGCCCATGCCGTGGAGGCGATCCATGGCGGCATCCATATTGGGCGCGTCGGCCAGCGCCTCGCCCATACGGTCCTTCAGGATCTGGGTGTAGAGGAGCTGCTTGCCGTACTTCCACTCATAGAGCGCCTTGGACTCATCCAACCCCTCATAGCATTGCATGCGGATCAGCGGATGGCCCAGTAGGCGGGCGGTGGAAAGCGCAAGCTCAGTCTTGCCGACACCGGCGGAGCCTTCCACCAGGATCGGCTTTTGCAGATGTACGGCAATGTAGAGGGCGGTGGCGATCCGTCGTGAAGCGATATAGCCGACACTACCCAGGCCCTCGACCAGGGCATCGACCGACGAGAACGGATTGGCGCCCGTTCCGGCTGCCACTGAGTTTGAAATCGTCAAAGCCATAAACTTTCAAAATGAGTGCGGAGAAAACCCGCGTGGTCGATCTTCAATAGCCGCGATTGTGACAAGCGGCTGGGGCGACGGCAAACGGGAACGACGTCTCCCATAGTTTGCGGCCAGGAAATTGCGCGTTTTCCATGGTTTACGGGGCCTTCACCAGGGGGCGCTAAAGGCTTGGGACAATGTCAGTTAACTTGCCCTCCGTCCGCCCGAGCTTGACGCCGGTTGCAGAGTTCGCTGCCGCCGCGCAGCGGCTGTGGCACGCGCCGCGCGTCTTCACGCGCCTGCGCACGAAGCTGACTGTCCTCTATGTCGCGCTCTTCGGCGCCACGCTGTTGCTGGTCTCGCTAAGCGTTTTTGCCGCGATCAATCAGGCAGCCCAGCGCCAGGTCCGCGCCGAGTTGACTGCGACGGGCACGGTTTTCGACAGGGTTTGGTCGCTGCGTTCAGACAGGTTGCGCGAAGGAGCCTCGCTGCTTTCGAAGGATTTCGGCTTCCGCGAGGCAGTGGCCACTCATGACGCAGCGACAGTCGTTTCGGCGATGGAGAACCTGAAGCGACGGTTCAACATCGACCGCGCCTTCATCGTCACTACCGATGGAGCCCTGATCGGCGAAGACACTCCAGGCCTGGCGCGCGACGGAGCGCGGCTGACCAAGGCCTTCGACAGCGCCGAGGATCCCGCAGGCGTCGTGATGCTAGGTGGCCAGCCCTACCAGGTGATCGGTGCACCAGTCATGTCGCCAGATCAGATCGGCTGGCTGGTGTTCGCCGTGAAACTCGATCGCGCTGAGATGTCGGCCCTAGAAAAGCTCTCGGCCGTCCCGCTTAGCGCGACAGTGATGCACCATGACGGAAAGACCTGGCGGGCGGCCGAGGCCCGCTCGGCCGACGGACCCGCGCTTACCAAATTTATCGACCACGCCCTCGGCAGGCGGGTGACGAGCGCGCAGGCGCTGGACCAGAGCGTCGGGAAGGCCCTCGCTTTGGTAAAGCCCCTGCCGTCGCTGACGAAGGATGCGCCGGCGGTCCTGCTATTGCGCTATCCGCTCGCTTTGGCGCTCGCGCCCTATCGCAATATGCTGGCGATCGTGGCCCTGGCCGGCATGCTAGGCCTCGCCGTCGTCGGCTGGGGTTCTTGGCTGCTGGCGAGAGACATTACCCGACCGATCTCGGCCCTCGACGATGCGGCCCATCGGCTGCAGCGCGGCGAGGAGGCCCATGTCGATATCGAGACCCAGGACGAAATTGGGCGCCTGGCGGGCAGCTTCAACAGCATGGCGACCGAGATCCGCGATCGTGAACGTCGAATTACGCACCTTGCCCTGCACGACGGTGAGACCGGCCTGCCGAACCGGCTGGCGCTGGAGCGCGTGGTCGAGGCGTTGTCCGACTTGCCTGAGGGCCAGGTTTATGTGGCTGCTCTGGGCGTCCACCGCTACGACCACCTTCGCGGCGCTATTGGCTACGCCCTAGCGGCGCAGGCGATGAGGATGGTCGGTAATCGACTGGCAGGCCTTGCGCCATCGTCAGGTGTGGCGCGCATCGCAAGCGATGTCCTGGGCTTCGTTCTGATCGCCGCCGGCCCGGAGGCCGCCGTCGACGACGCGGCACGACGGATGATCGAGTTGGAGCGCCCACTGAATGTCGGCGGCGACGCTATCGATGTGACCCTGCACCTGGGCCTTGCGCCCATCGTCCGTGGCGCCGGACCCGGAGCTGCAATCGAGCGGGCCAATATCGCGCTGGACCAAGCGCGCGGCTCCCGCAAGAAAGTGGCCTTTTTCGATGCGGAGGCCTAC
>JAYUBY010000497.1:0-2333 GCA_043740635.1 Alphaproteobacteria bacterium | reverse complement strand
TTCGAAATCGACGCTGGCCGCTTCGCGGCCGACCTCAATGCGACGCTCGACCGAATGAAAACCGGTAATGGGCGGGCGCCGGCGCTGTCGCCGCGCCTCGTGAAGATGGTGCGCGAGGCATGGCTTTTGGCATCGCTGGAACACCACGTCGGAGAAGTCCGCTCCGGACATTTGCTGACCGCGCTCCTAACTGACGACGACCTCAGCATGACGTGGCGCGATACGTCTCCTCAGCTCGCTCGAATTCCGCCTGATGTCTTGAGCGAGCGCCTTATCAGCCTCACCGCGACCTCACCCGAAGCCAGTCTTGTCACTTCGGAGGGTTCACCCGATGGTGTGGCCCAAGCTCCGAGCGGACCCGCGCCAGCCTCGGGCGGGGCGCTGGATAAGTTCTGCATCGACCTCACGGCGCGAGCACGCGCTGGCGAGATCGATCCGGTACTGGGACGAGATCCCGAGATCCGCCAAATTGTCGACGTTCTCACGCGGCGGCGGCAGAATAATCCGATCCTTACGGGCGAGGCCGGCGTCGGCAAGACGGCCGTGGTCGAGGGCTTCGCTCTGAAAATCATCGCCGGAGACGTGCCTGAGGCGTTGACCAACGTACGCCTACTCTCTCTCGACCTTGGTCTTTTGCAGGCCGGTGCGGGCGTAAAGGGCGAATTCGAAAACCGCCTCAAGTCGGTGATCGACGAGGTTAAGCGTTCGCCCATCCCGATCGTGATGTTCATCGACGAAGCCCACACCCTCATCGGGGCGGGCGGCTCGGAGGGCCAGGGTGATGCGGCCAATCTTTTGAAGCCCGCGCTGGCGCGCGGCGAGATGCGCACGATCGCCGCGACCACTTGGGCGGAATACAAGAAGTACTTCGAAAAGGACCCGGCGCTCACCCGCAGGTTCCAGGTTGTCAAGGTGGAGGAGCCCAGTGAAGCCGACGCCGTCCAGATGATGCGCGGGCTGGTTGATACGCTGGAGATCCACCACAAGGTCAGGATCTTGGACGAGGCTGTGGAGGCCTGTGTTCATCTTTCGCACCGCTACATCGCTGGGCGCCAGTTGCCAGACAAGTCCATCAGCCTGCTGGATACGGCCTGCGCCCGCGTGGCAATGAGCCAGGCGGCGACGCCTGGTCCGGTCGAGGCGGCGCGTCGACGTATCGAACAACTGGAAACCGAGCTGCGCATCCTGGGCCGCGAAGCGGCCGCAGGCGCCGATCATGCCGCGGCCATGACCGCGCGGGCCAAAGATCTTGATGCGGCTCGGTTGAATCTCGAGGCCTTGGACCTTCGTTTGCAGACCGAGCGCGGGCTTGTCCTCAAGCTCGCCGCGATGCGCCTGGACGTCGAGGTCGCCCATGCCGCGGCCGATTTTCCAGCAGCCGCGGCGGCTCGGCAGGGACTTGGCTCGACACGGGCCGAACTCGACCTGTTACAGGGCGAGGCGCCGTTAGTTTTTGAGGTCGTCGACCGCCAGGCTGTCGCGGACGTAGTCGCGACCTGGACGGGGATTCCGGTCGGGCGAATGGTGTCCGACGAGATCCGCAATGTTCTGAACATCGAAGCGATAATGGGCGCGCGGATCCGGGGCCAACCGCAGGCGCTCACAGCGATCGCCAAGACCATGCAGTCGGCGCGCGCGGGTCTCACCGATCCGCGCAAACCCCTGGGCGTATTTCTAATGTGCGGCACCTCCGGTGTCGGCAAGACCGAGACGGCGATGACGCTGGCTGAGCTGGTCTATGGTGGCGCGCAGAACATCACGATTATCAACATGTCGGAGTTCAAGGAAGAGCATAAGGTCTCGATGCTCGTTGGCTCGCCGCCTGGCTACGTTGGATACGGCGAAGGCGGCGTGCTCACCGAGGCGGTGCGCCGCAAGCCCTTCAGCGTCATCCTGCTGGACGAGATGGAGAAGGCCCACCCGGGCGTCCAGGACATTTTTTATCAGGTCTTCGACAAGGGACAGCTCAAAGACGGCCAGGGCAGGGACATCGACTTCAAGAACACCTTGATCGTCATGACTTCCAACGCAGGCACCGAAATCATTGAGAAGCTCTGCGCGGATCCCGACACCATGCCCGACGCCGCGGGCCTCGTGGACGCCCTGCGGCCCGACCTTCTAAAGGTCTTCAAACCGGCCTTCCTTGGGCGCGTGACGGTCGTGCCCTATTTCCCGCTGCCCCCGGAAATCCTACGCGAGATCGTCGAGATCAATCTTCGCCGCCTCCGCGATCGGGTGAGCGCCAACTATGGCGTGGCGTTCAACTGGGCGGAACCGGTTGTGGATGTGATCGCCGCGCGCTGCACCGAGACCCAGAGCGGTGCGCGCAACGT
>JAYUBY010000496.1:0-4474 GCA_043740635.1 Alphaproteobacteria bacterium | reverse complement strand
CGATGGCTCGTCACTTCGCATGTAGCGCGACGCGACCCATGGTGCGGGGCACGACTTCGCTCGCGTGCCTGGCTTTCGTCGCCGTTTTGGGTGTCGCGTTCTGGGCTGGCGCCGCATGGATCGGCCAGGTCCTTCTGCGGGTCACAGGCTTCGGCCTTTAGACCTACTTCGCAGCCGGAGTCTGTCGGCGCTCCGCCGCTGACGACCAGACTGGTGCGCGCCCCACGCTGATGTACCCGAAGCCGCGGGCACGCATGTCTTCGGGCTTGTAGATGTTGCGCAGGTCGACCATCACCGGTGCATTCATCAAGAGTTTGATCCTGTCCAGGTCGAGCGCCCGGAATTGGTCCCACTCGGTCACTATCACCAGGACATCGGCCCCTTCGGCGACGTCATAAGGGTCGTCCTTGAAGTCCACATCGCGAAGCAGCTGGCGGGCCTCATGCAGCCCTTCGGGGTCGAAAGCCTGAATACGCGCGCCCTTGTCTTGCAGTGCCGGAATAATGGCCAACGCCGGAGCGTCGCGCATGTCGTCGGTGTTCGGCTTGAAGGTCAGGCCGAGCACCCCGACGGTCTTGCCTTTCACATTGCCGTCGAGCGCGCGGATTACCTTGCGGGCCATGGCCCGCTTGCGCTCGTCGTTTGCTTTGACCGTGGTCTCGACCAGTTCCACCGGCGCGCCTGCATCTCGCGCCGTGCGGACCAGCGCCAACGTGTCCTTCGGGAAGCAGGAGCCGCCATAGCCGGGGCCGGCGTTCAGGAACTTGCCGCCGATCCGGCCGTCCAGCCCGATGCCGCGCGCCACCTGCTGCACATCGGCGCCGACCGCCTCGCAAAGGTCGGCCATCTCGTTGATGTAGGTGATCTTCAGCGCCAGGAAGGCGTTGGCCGCGTACTTAATCAACTCGCTGGTGCGCCGGTTCGTGAACAGGATCGGCGTTTCGTTTAGATAGAGCGGACGGTAGATTTCGCGCATCAGCTCCTGCGCCCGCGGCTCCAGAGTGCCGACGACGACGCGGTCAGGACGCTTGAAATCCTCGATCGCCGCGCCTTCGCGCAGGAATTCGGGGTTGGAGACTACCGCCACGTCCGCGTCCGGGCGGATGCGCTTGAAGATCGCCTCGATCTCGTCTCCAGTGCCGACCGGAACCGTCGACTTGGTCACGATGACGGTGAAGCCTTCCACGAAGCCGGCGATCTCCTCGGCGGCTGCGTAGACGTAGGAAAGGTCCGCATAACCGTCGCCGCGTCGCGAAGGCGTGCCGACGCCGATGAACACCGCATCAGCCTCGCGTACGGCCTGTGACGCATCGGTAGTGAAGAACAGGCGACCGGCTTTGACGTTCTGGGCAACCAACAGGTCCAGGCCCGGCTCATAGATCGGAATACCGCCCGATTGCAGCCGTTCGATCTTCGCGGCGTCCTTGTCGATGCAGGTCACGGTGTGGCCGAAGTCGGCGAAACAGGCGCCGCTGACGAGGCCCACATAGCCCGTCCCAATCATTGCCACGCGCATGGAAGGTCCTCGATCTCGTGCTCAGGCCGCGCTTTCAGCACGCAGGCCGTCCGTCGGCTAACCGTTTAGCGTCACAGTGTTCAGAATTACTGAGCGGACTCAGATCTCCTGATTGTAGGCCCCCACCTCAGGACGCTTTGCCAGACGCGGTTTCACTTCCTTGTGGAAGAGGGCGCGCATGTCGTCTTCGCTCTGGGTGCTTTCGACCACCACAACGATCTCGGGCTTGTTGGATGAGGCACGCACCAGGACCCAGGAGCCGTCCTCCAACGCCACGCGGACGCCGTTGACGGTGATCAGCTCGGCGATTCTACGGCCCAGGATCGTTCCTCCAGCATCGCGAAGAGCCGTGTATTCGGCGACGACGTCGTCCACCAGGCCGTACTTCACCTCGTCGGCGACGTGGGGACTCATGGTGAGCGAGGTGTAAGCGACGGGCAGGGCTTTCTTGAGGTCCGAGAGCTTCTTGCCCGGGTTGCGGTCCAGCATCGACAGGATTGCGGCTGCCGCCACGATGCCGTCGTCGTAACCGCGCCCGATCGGCGGATTGAAGAAGAAGTGGCCGGACTTCTCGAAACCCGCAAGCGCGCCCAGCTCGGCCGTCTTGCGCTTGATGTAGGAGTGGCCGGTCTTCCAGTAGACCGTCTTTGCGCCGTTGGCCTTCAACACCGCGTCGGTGGCGAAGAGGCCCGTCGACTTAACGTCGACGACGAAGGTTGCGTCCTTGTGCAGGCCGGACAGGTCGCGGGCCAACATTAGGCCGATCTTGTCGGCGAAGATCTCGTCGCCCTCGTCGTCCACCACGCCGCAACGGTCGCCGTCGCCGTCGAAGCCCAGCGCCAAGTCGGCGTCATGTTGGCGTACGACCGCGGCCATGGCGTGCAGCATGACGCTGTCTTCGGGGTTTGGATTATATTTGGGGAAAGTCCAATCGAGCTTGCAGTCCATCTCGATGACCTCCGCCACGCCCATGCGGCGTAGAGCCTCCGGGGCGAAAGCGCCAGCCGTGCCGTTGCCGCAGGCGCAGACGACCTTCAGAGGTCGCCGGATGCTGGCGCGGCTGGCCGCATCGGCGATGTAGCGCTCGGCGACCCCGTCCACATGTGCCAGGCTGCCGCCGGGACGCTGTTTCCATGTCCCGGAAAGCACGATCTCCTTCAGCCGTCCCATTTCGTCGGGGCCAAAGGTCAGCGGACGTTGCGCGCCCATCTTCACACCGGTCCAGCCGTTCTCGTTGTGGCTGGCGGTCACCATGGCCACACAGGGCGCGTCAAGGTCGAACTGAGCGAAATAGGCCATCGGCGAGGTGGCAAGGCCGATGTCGATCACCTCGCAACCCGCCGCGACCAGGCCGATCGTCAGAGCCTGCTTGATACTCAGAGAATAGGATCGGTAGTCGTGGCCGACGACGATGCGGTTCTGGCCTAGCTCGTGGATGTAAGTCCCTAAGCCCAAGCCCAGCGCCTGGACGCCTAGCAGGTTGATCTCCGGCCCGAACAGCCAACGCGCGTCATATTCACGAAAGCCTGTGGCCTTCACCAGTGGCAGGTTCTCAAAATCGTAGGTGTTGGAGACGAGGTCGGCACGGGGAGCTGGCAGCATCGGGACTCCAGGAAGGCGGGATCGGTCAACGTTGATGCGGACGAATACGCCGCGGGCCCTTCAAGAGTGTGTACGGCCCAACGCAATTTCTACATCACTCCGGCGCGTAGCAGGTCGTGGATATGCAGGATGCCGACGGGTCTTCCGGCCTCGACGACGAACAGTACGGTGACGGCAGGCGGCGGATCGCTCATTAACGCCAGCGCTTCCGAAGCCAGCATAGTCGGAGGGACGGTCTTCTTTGGCCCTGCGGTCATTACCTCCCCGGCAGAGTGAGACATCAGCCCATCAATGTGCCGCCGCAAATCGCCGTCGGTGATCGCGCCGGCCAAGACGCCGTCGGGCCCAGTCACGCCGACGATGCCCCAGCGTTTTTCCGTCATCACCAGGAGCGCGTCTTTCATCGCCGTAGTGGCGGAAACTAACGGCAATTCGTCCGATCCATGCATCAGATCGCCGACAATGCGAAGCATAGCGCCGAGCTTGCCGCCTGGATGGAAGACCCGGAAATCCTGCGGCTTGAATCCACGCCGCTCCAGCAGAGCTACAGCCAGGGCGTCGCCCAGCGCTAGTTGCAAGGTCGTGGATGTGGTGGGGGCGTTGAGCTCGTCGGCCGCTTCAGGGGCATCAGGAATGGCCAGGACGGTGTTGGCCGCGCGGCCCAGAGCGCTGTCTGGGAACGCCGTGATGGCGATCAGGGGAATGTGGAACCGCACGGCATAGGCGATGACATCGGCGAGCTCGCGGGTCTCTCCGGTCTTGGAGAGCGCCAGGATAACGTCGTCCTGGCCGATCATACCCAAGTCGCCATGACTGGCCTCAGTGGCGTGTACGAACATGGCGACCGAGCCTGTGGAGGCGAGCGTCGCGGCGATTTTTCGCGCTACGTGACCGGACTTGCCGATGCCAGTCAGGACAATGCGGCCCTTAGCGGCGAACAAGGTTTCCACGGCAGCCGTAAAGGTGTCGTCGAGTCCGGCGGCAAGCTCACCCAAAGCCTCTGCCTCAGCGGCAAGCACGCGACGGCCGACAGTGATCGCGTCGAACACGGTCATTGCGACGGAGCGAGCGCGTGAGACTGAATGTCGTGTGCGGCAGCCCTCACCTGGGTGCTCCGCCGCTGTGCCGAAATGGTCTCGCGCGTCATCGCGGCCTGCATTGCGGGCGTGCGCTGAACGGGGAATGAGCCAAACGGCGCCGGCGAGCGGTCGCCGAGCCCCTGCGGCCAAACCATCGCGAGCGCCACGGCGGCGCCGGCGGCCAACGCCAGAATCGGCAGGTAGAAGCGATTGAGCATGTGGGTTCTATAGCTGCTTCGTAAACGACGGACCAATCCGTTGCATCCGTGTACGCGAC
>JAYUBY010000495.1:0-2079 GCA_043740635.1 Alphaproteobacteria bacterium | reverse complement strand
TGCGTCAGGCGATCCTTGAATTGCTCGAGATCCTGCTCGAACACCGTCGACAGGATCGCCTGCTTGGAGTCGAAGAGCTTGTACAGGGTCGAGACGGCGACGTCGGCGCGGGCCGCGACCATCTTCATCGACAGCGCCTCGCGGCCGACCTCACGCAGCAGGTCATAGGCCGCGGCGACGATACGGGAGCGCCGCTCGGCCTTCGCCTGCTCCCGGCGAGTGGTCTTCAAGGGCGAGGCGAGAGATACGGTCAAATCGTCCTTCACTGTCCGGCTGGGCGGAGAGTGCGAATAATTTCGGAACGCATTATGAAATTCGTTTGACAAAATCGGAACTCGTTCCATATCATTAGCCATGTCAGGGCGCGGTCGCAAGGTATTCGGCGCCGCCTTTTCAAGTGTGCCAGTGCATCCAACAAGACCATACCATCGTCTGGTCTTGCGGCGCTTCAGGCCAATGGCAGGGCCCTGCGGAACGGAAGACCCCGACGATGACCCAGCCGAGCCAGCCCATCATCATCCACCATATCGAAGGCCGTCGCTCGGAGCGGATCGCGTGGCTTTGCGAGGAATTCGGCTGGCCTTACGAGCTGAAGTACGTTCCCGGCGACGTGATCGCTTCGCTCGATGCGCTTGGTGAGGCCCATGTCATGCGCATGGCCCCGATCATCGAAGATGGCCCGCTCAAGATGGTGGAATCCGGCGCTATCCTCGAATATCTCCTGCTGCGCTATGGCGGGGGGCGTTTTCGCCCTGCCGACGACGCGCCGGAGATGGCCGACTACCTGCAATGGCTGCATTTCGCCGAAGGATCGGGTATGTTCCGCGCCCTAATCGAGCGGATGATCCTGCAACTGACCGACCACAAGCCGCCGCAGGATGTCGCTTACGTCTACATCGGCGCCAGCAGGCGAGTGCTGGACTTTGCCGAGGCCGCGCTCGCGGAAAGCCCCTATTTCGCCGGCGCTGAGTTCACCGCTGCCGACATGATGATGCATTTTCCCCTGCGCGCTGCGGGCCTGGTGCTAGAGCCGTCGGCGGACCTGACGGCGATCTTCAAGGATACGCGCTCTGGTCTGGGAGGTTATCCCAACATTAACGCCTTTTTGGACTGCATCGTGGCCCGGCCGGCGTTTCAGCGGGCCATGGCCACAACCATGCCAGACGGTCCGCCGCCGCGGTAGCGCCCAACTTCCAAAATACCTGTCGCCACCGCCCCATACACTGTGTGATCCATGCCCGATCTGTTCAGCCCCTACACCCTCAAGGGCGTCACCCTGCGCAACCGCACGGTCATGTCGCCGATGACAATGTACCGCTCGGTCGACGGGCTGATGAATGACTTCCACATCATGCTGCTCGGCTCGCGCGCCGCCGGCGGGTTCGGCCTGGTCTTTCCCGAGCAACTCGCCATCACGCCCGACGGGCGAACCAGCACCGGCTGCGGCGGCATCTACGACGACGCCCAGATTGAGGGCCTGGCCCGCGTCACCGCGATCGTCAAGGACATGGGCGCCGTCCCCGCCATCCAGCTCGGCCACACCGGCCGCAAGGGCAGCGAGGTGAAGCCCTGGCAGGGGGGCGTCCAGCTTCCACCCGACGATCCGGATGGCTGGCAGGTCCGAGGTCCCTCCGCCGTGGCCTACGGTGGCAAGCACACTAACCCCGTACACGAACTGAGCGAGGCTGAGATCAAGGCGATCCACCAGGCCTATGCCGACGCGGCGCGCCGGGCGCTGGACGCCGGCTTCGAGTGGCTGGAGATGCACTTCGCCCATGGCTATCTTGGCTCGAGTTTCTTCTCGCCGCTGGCCAACAAGCGCGCTGACAAGTACGGCGGCAGCCTCGAAAACCGCCTTCGCTTCCACCTGGAGGCATTGGACGCGGTGCGCGCCGTCTGGCCTGAACACCTGCCCCTGACCGTCCGCCTGGGGTCCGACGACCTGCACGTCGATGGTGTGCAGTTCGATGACGCCGTGGCGGCGATCGGCATGATGAAGAACCACGGCGTGGATCTCGCCGACCTCAGCCTGGGCTTCAACACGCCGGACATGCGGGAAAACCCGCTCGACCAGATGGC
>JAYUBY010000494.1:0-7699 GCA_043740635.1 Alphaproteobacteria bacterium | reverse complement strand
GCTCGCGGGTACCCCTGTCGGCGCGCTGATGGGGTGCCAGGTAGCCGTTCTGGGTGATCAAGTTGGGTCCGCTGATCGCGGCGAATCTGCGCCGGCGATCCGCCGGGTACGGACCTGATCCAGAAGAGTTCAAGGTACAACTGCGAGCGCCCATCGCGCGTTGGTACGGTTTCTGAAACGAGGAATTGGAATGGAGTCGAACCCGGGAAGAGACGAAGGCGCAGACGAACTCACACCCGCTATTCGCGATGTCGCCTTTCGCTTGACTCATGATCTTTCCGGTACACGCGAAGACGTTCGGGACGCACTGGCCTTCACACCGCTTGCCCTAGTGAAGCTGCTGGATCGGTTCGTCACCTAAGCGGCCTCGCGGCCCAAGAGGGCTATCGCTATGTTCGCGGGTCTGTTGCTCGCCGGCGCTGTCGTCGTTGCTCGACGCCATCGCCGATAGATTGGGGACCCCGGCGCCGCGTCGGACCACCGTCTGGGAAATAGGTGTGGCCCGAACCGAAACCGGACATGTCCAGAATCTGGACTGGCCCGATCCATTCGCGACTCGCCACCCCTTCCCGATGATTTCAAATCCCCCGCACGGCGGGATTGACCTTGGTCAATGCGGTGCGCCGTTCGCCTCCCATTTTTCCGTCTCTGTCGGCGCGTCGCCGACGAACGGACAGGAGGCAATATGTCGATACTCAAGGTCCACAGGGCGAGGGCGGCGGTCGCGCCCCCCTCGCAAACCGAGCCGCCTATCTGATGGGCTCGGATCTGCGGGCCGCGACGACACGAGAGTCGGGCAGGGTTCGTTTCAGTTGGTGGAGAAAGCCTCGAATGACCAATGAGCAAAAGCTTGACGCGGTGAAACGCGGTGATCACGGAAGCTACAATCTCGCGCCGCGGGATGGATCGCCTCGCGAAATCGCGCGGTTTCAACTGATAGCGCGGACCACCCACGACGTTGCCCGAGCGCGCGATTACTTCTGGAAGGCGGACAGCGTCACCGAGGATGGCGAGCCCTCATACCGCGGCGTATTGGTGACGATCCCCAGGCCCAGCGCCGAGACGCTTAGCGCGGCAGCGGCCTCTCGCCTAGTAGGCGGCTGACAATCGCTCACTCGCATGGCGCACGCGGCAATCCTACCCACGGGATCGGCCGGTGAACTGAGCTGGAGACGCCGCAAATCACGGTCGCACGCCCACGGGCTCCTTCGCCTGCGGGGGCGACGCTGAATCAGGCGTGCGCTTGCGCTCCGGTTTGAGAGTGAGCGCCGCCTGGCTGGGAGATACCCCCAGCGCTCTATCCGCATGGTCCGCCCCATCGCCCTTGGCCAGGTCGCCGAGCGACAGGATGCCCACCAGGCGCTTGTCGCGATTGACGACCGGCAGTCGGCGCACCTTGTTGATCCGCCATCTTGCCGCAGACGTCCTGAACGTCCTCATCATCGAAGCAGTACTGGACCTCGCTGGTCATCACCTCGCGGACCGAGGTCTCAGGACCCTTGTCCTGTCCGATGGCGCGGATGGCGATGTCACGATCGGGGTCACGACAAGAGTAGTGCGTAGCTGTACGGAATCCATGAACGAAGCCGCAACCGGGGGCACGGACACGTGGGCATCGTTTACGCTGCGACAGAGGCGAGGAGGAACCGTCCGGGATCTTTCAGCGTGCCGTCGGCGTGCAGGTAGTGATATAGCGTGCTTAAGGGGATATCGTCGAGTTCATGGCAGATCTGAGGGATCGTTCTGGTCTTGTCGGCCATCAGGTGTTGGGCAAAGCGCAGCCGCTCCGGCGTCATGACCCAAGGGCACCCACCCCGTCGGCCCCGGGCGCGCGCTGCGGTGATGCCTTCGTTGACCCGCTGGCGGATCAGATTGCGCTCCATTTCCGCGAAGGCGGCCTGAATCTGCAGGAAGGCGCGCCCCGCCGGCGTGGTCGTGTCCATGGCGAGTTAAGCGCCGTGAAGGCGACGCCCTTCTTTTCGAGGTCCTAGATCATCCCGATTAGATACCTTAACCTTAGCGTGTCGTATCAGGGTGACAAAGGTTTGAGTTGAGGGCCGCGAAGTGGGATTCTGGACTTGTCAAAGACCCAGCCCCGCCGTCACGGCCCGGTTGATATTGAAGGGCCGCCCCGAGGGGCGGCTCCTCGCGTGTTAGGCCTCTAGGCTGTGCCCAAGCCCTTCCCTCATGGTGCCTGCGGCCAGCGCATGGCGTGTCTCCCATAGGCGTCGGCGGGATGCCGAAGCGCGAGTGGGGAGAGGATGAACTAGTTGAAATGTCCCGCAAAAATGTCCCGTGAACATTCAAAATGTTCCGGAACTTTCATCCAGAACATTTCTCGGAACATCTATTTGGCCACCTTGCTCGGGCGCCCGAGAGGGCGGTCTTTGACAAACTCTAGTGCTTGCTTCTTGAGAACCTTGCGCGGCGCAACCGCCTCACGGACCTTTCGGCCACAGCCATCGCCAAGGTCGCTGCTGGTCCTCTAGCGGGAGGGCGTTAAACCATGCCCAGGCCTTATCCAGAGATGCGGCGTCCGGCGTGGGTAACGGTCGCAGCGCCGGCGGCGGAGAATAGTCTAGGACGGCCTGCGCTAGGCAACCTGTGGGAGAGTTTGCAGAGACCTTGACCCCGAGTTCTAGGAACATCGCCGATATGTCGGCTGGGTCCAAGCGAATGCCGAATAGTTGGTGGAGGTGACTCCCGTAGCCCTGCGCGCTGGTATAAAATCGATCGCTCGCCCCCTCCCAAAAAGGGGAGGCAGAGCCATCGTTGGCGGCCCAGCCCCATTTCTCCCAAGGCTTCAACGAAAGCTTTGCACAGCGGCTTTCGACATTGTTCGGGTTCACGTAGCGAAGTGCCGCCGTCTTGATTGTGCCAGCCTGAATGCGCGTCGCGATCTCGTTCTGCTTCAACGTGAGCGACCAGTGATCCGGCAACAGGTCAAGAACCTCGCGGGGCGTCTTCCAAAGCTTCAGCTGATCTTCTGTTAGCGGGGGCTGCGGCTCTGCCATCGAGTGCAAGGCTCGACCGCACCGCTTCCTGCGTCAAGTCAGTTAGTGTGACCTGCCCCAACGGTCCCTCGATCATTGTGAGAGCCCTGGGGGTTGTGCTCGATTGCACCGGCACATTGACCAGACAGTCATCGAGGCGAAGGACATAACTTGATCGGATTGCTCGGAAAGCAAAAAGCCTAAAGCCTATCTGCAGACTGCAGCTCGCCTGCTGGCGCAGATCGTAGCTGGATCGAAGATATGCGCCACGCATTCACTCTGGAGATTCACACGCCGCCGAAGAGGTAGACATGGGAAAGTCCCACAGCGAATATCTCCACCGGCAAAACGTCGCGAACTACACCCGGATGTTGCGGGACGCCCCGGACGGTCAGCGGCGCAAAATTCTAATGACGCTATTGGCCGAAGAGTCCGCAGCGGCGAAGGTCAATGGTTGGCTTCCGCTCCAAGGTTAGCTAACGCTCGGGGTCGCGGGGCGCGGCGTACCCGTGCACACTCGGCGTCGAGCCTTTGCCGGTCCCAAGCGCAAGTGCGCGGCCCCCACGGCCGTTTCGTCCGTCAGTGTGATCATCAACGCGCTTCGGCTTCGGGCCGCCAAACTCTGACGGAGAAGCATTCAGTAAGTCTGACGCGGATCAAAGGCGGAGGACGGCGCTCCCTCGGAAATTGGAACCCAATTCCTCAAGTGAGTCTCCGGACCATGAGCCAGCTGTACAAGGTTCTGCCTCTCTTTAGCTTCCTGATCGCCGCTCCGGCCTTCGCCGCCGAGCCTGATAGGTCCGCTCTATACGAGCGCGCAATTTCCTGCGCTGAAGGGTGCTCGTCCGCCAGCGACAGCTGAGAAGTCCGACCCCTGGAACAGGCAATTTCGGCTCGTCAGAATGGATTCGGCAATCCCTACCACGCGAACGCGGGGTCGGGGGCCACGTCAGTGGCGCCGGCTGAGAGCCTGGGACAGGAACGGAATTCGAGAAGGTGATCTGAGCTGTCGTAGCGGGCGGCCAAAAGGGCAGGGTAGGACATGAACCCGAAACCTGAACAGGACCAGAGCGGCGTGTTCGCATTCTTCCAGAATCCCGCGACCTATGAGCGGCGCGAGCCCGTCGTCCGCATCGACACCCACGGCGCGGCCGTATTTCTGGCCGGGCCAGATGTTTACAAGGTCAAGCGCGCCGTCCACTTCTCCTTCATGGATTTCTCGACGCTCGCGAAGCGGCATGCTGC
Source organism: Alphaproteobacteria bacterium (assembly GCA_043740635.1). Classification (GTDB taxonomy): domain Bacteria; phylum Pseudomonadota; class Alphaproteobacteria; order Caulobacterales; family Caulobacteraceae; genus Phenylobacterium. Next base: position 3,461 of record JAYUBY010000494.1, on the reverse strand, counting down.
CTGCGACTCTGAGATCGCGGTCAACCGGGGCAACGCGCCCGATATTTGTCTCGATGTCGTGCCGATTACGCGTGACGGTCGCCACTTCCGCCTTGGCGGCCACGGCCTCGCTATAGAAAGTGCGGTGCAAGAAAGTGCGGTGCACTTGCGCCGGTTCGACGAAAGCGCCACGCTCGATCGGCTGGGCGACGCGGGGCCCCTCGGCGCGGAGTTGATCGACAAGCTGGCTCAGGCGGTTGTTGTCGCCCATGGGTTTTCGACGATCAGGTGATGCTTGGCATCGACCGCGGCCTGGACGTTGTATCCGACCGTGCCGGTCCCTTGCCGCTAGTGGCCCTGGCCCTGGCCCTCGCGTCGAGATCGATCGGCGACATCCGCTGATCCTGGGCGGCATGCACCTCGGCATCCAGCGCCTGAAAGGCCTTCATCTGATCGCGCTGCGCCGCGATCTTCTCCTTCAGCCGCGCGGACTTCGCCTGCGCCAGCTCGCTCTCTTGCCGGTCGGCCGTTTCCAGCGCCGACATATAACGCTCGATACTGGCCTCGACCTACTCCATCCGCCGCTGGATCGACGCATCGCTCCGCGTGTGTCGGCCGCTGCCTCGGCACGGCTGCGAAGACAAACCGTTCTCACGTACAAGACGCAGGAGCGCGGCGGCCTGAGGGCGGAAGCGCGGCATGGTCCTGGCCGGTGCAACCAATGTTGTCGGGCCTGCTTAACCTAAGAGAGTCTACGGGGAGTTTGGAACCATCAGATGAAGCGCGTTTTGATCGCCGCCGGAGCCGCCTTGGCGTTGTCCGCCTGCGCCACCGGACCGGGATACGGCTATATAGGCGGCGATGTGGGCTACAACGCCTACTATGACGATGCCTACGGGCCATACTACGACGGCTACTGGGGGCGCGACGGCGGGTTCTGGTATTCCAGCGGCCGCGGCGCGCCCTATCAGCGCGATAGCGGCGAGCACTTCCACCGGACCGCAGGCGCGCGCACGGGACCACCCTCCAGACCCGCACCGCCGGGCTCGGCCGGTCCTGGCGCGGGTCCTGGGGGACACCCCTTCCACGGTGTCCACGGTCGCCGCGGCCTTCACCGGCACTAACGGCTCCAGCGATCCGCCCCTTTCGCGGCGATCCTCGACTAAGGCAAGGGTCCATCGAAGGCTCTGCGCGGTGTTATTCGTAGTGCAGGGCGTCGATTGGGTTGATGTTGGCCGCCTCGGTCGCCGTCTGCCTGCACGGCCAGACCGCCGCAACGTTCGGGCTCGGCCTTGTCGCGGCGGATTCCCCCGACGCCTTACCCAGCGTCCTTCAGGACTTGGCCAGGAGCCAGAACTGACATGCACGCCATGGTGCTCAATGCGATCGGATCCCCACTCCTATGGACCGAGCTGCCGGACCGCGATCCGGGGCCGGGCCAGGTCCGGGTGAAGGTGCAGGCCTGCGGGATCTGCCGGACGGATTTGCATCTCATCGACGGCGAGCTGCCGCTTCCTAAGGTCCCGATCATCCCGGGCCACGAGATCGTCGGCCGGATCGATGCCATCGGTGACGGTGTTGAAGGCTTGCGCGAAGTCCAGCGGGTCGGGATTCCCTGGCTGGGCTACACCTGCGGGACCTGTCCCTATTGCCGGAACCGCGAGAACCTCTGTGATCGTCCGTTGTTCACGGGCTACACGCGCGACGGCGGTTTCGCGACCGCGACGACCGTCGACTCCCACTTCGCCTTTCCGCTTGGGGAGGACGGCAGTGATGTGGCTCTGGCGCCGCTGCTGTGTGCGGGCCTGATTGGCTGGCGGTCGTTGTCGATCGCCGGGGAAAGCAAGTCCTTGGGCATCTATGGATTTGGCGCCGCCGGCCATATCGTGGCGCGGGTCGCCAGGTGGCAGGGGCGGGCGGTGTATGCGTTCACCCGGCCGGGCGATGTGGCCGCCCAGGCTTTCGCGAAGAGTCTTGGGGCCGTCTGGGCTGGCGGGTCCGATGAGCCGCCGCCCGAGCCGCTCGACGCGGCGATCATCTTCGCCACCGTGGGTGACCTCGTACCGCTGGCGCTGAAGGCGGTCCGCAAGGGCGGGTGGGTGGTGTGCGCCGGCATCCACATGAGCGACATCCCGAGCTTTCCCTACGAGATCCTCTGGGAGGAGCGCGAGTTGCTGTCAGTCGCCAATCTGACGCGGCAGGACGGTCTCGATTTCCTCGCGCTGGTTCCGCAGATCGGTATCGTCACGAAGACGGCGCCCTATCCGCTGCAACGGGCCAACGAGGCGCTCGCCGATCTACGCGCCGGGCGGTTTGAGGGCACCGCCGTGCTGGTGCCTTGACCCGGGCTGGCCGGCTTGTCCGTCAGCTTGGACACGGCGGGAACCACGCTGACCGCTTCGCCTGGCGCAGGGCTGACGTCCGCTTCCAGCCGCAGCGTCTTTCGAAGGTCCTTCAGTTGCCGGACCGCGGAGGCTTCGAGCCGAGTTGGTGCGGCGGGTGTTGGTCGAGGGTCAGTCCGTGAAGGCCGTGGCCACGGCCTTCGGCATCGACGCCAAGACGGTCGGCAAGTGGGTGCGGCGTTTCGAGGCGGAAGGCCCGGCCGGCCTGGAGGACCGATCCTCCCGGCCCCACAAGCTCCGCCGGCCCACGCCGCCCGAAACGGTGGAGCAGGTCATCGCCCTTCGCCGTCAGCGGTTCTGCGGCCAGCAGATCGCCAAGCAGACGGCGGTCTTGCCGGCCACGGTGAGCCGCATCCTGCGCGCCGCCGGCATCAGCCGGGCCAGCGACCTGGACCCGCCCGTCCCGGTGGTCCGCTACGAGCGCGAACACCCCGGCGATCTGATCCACCTCGACATCAAGAAGCTTGGACGCTTCGAGGTGGAAGGCCACCGCGTCACCGGCGACCGGCGCAAGGGCTCTTCGCGCGGCGCCGGCTGGGAGTTTGTCCACGTCTGCATCGACGACGCCTCGCGCATCGCCTTCAGCCAGGTCATGCCCGACGAGAAGAAGGAGAGCGCCACCGCTTTCCTGACCGCCGCCCTGGCCTACTACGCCAGCCTCGGCGTCGCCGTCACCCGAGTGATGACCGACAACGGCTCCTGCTACCGGGCCCACGCCTTCCGAGACCTCTGCCGCGACAGCGGCCTCAAGCACATCAAGACCAAGCCCTACACCCCCAAGACCAACGGCAAGGCCGAACGCTTCATCCAGACCGCACTCAGGGAATGGGCCTACGCCCAGGCCTACCCCACCTCGGACCGCCGCAAAGCCGAGCTGCCCTTCTGGCTGCACCGATACAACTGGCATCGGCCACACGGTGGCATAAAGTCACAAACTCCCATCAGCCGAATAGGCCTGGACCCGGACAACCTATTGAGGCTCCACAGCTAGCGCAGTCCCCCGTTGAGTTGAATCGGTTGTGATCTTGGTGGGGATTCCATCGCTGTTGGTGATGTGAGTCCATGGAGGTTTTCATCAAC
>JAYUBY010000493.1:0-7143 GCA_043740635.1 Alphaproteobacteria bacterium | reverse complement strand
GAGCCATGCAAGCTGGCCTCCATCCAGCTCACATCTTGAATCACGATCCGGCCCCAACCGGAATCATCGATTCAACCAAGGCCAAACAGGCTCTAGGGTCCACCCTCTCCTTCACGCCAAGGACGCCTCATGAGCCTCGACCGCCGCCACCTGCTCGCCGCCGCCGCCGCGAGCGGGTTCATCGCCGCCAGCCCGAAGACAAGGGGCGCGGCCCACGCAGCGGGGGCCGCCCCCGGTGATGCGGCGTTGAACCGATATCTCGATGCGGTCTCTGAACATCTCCTCGCCGTCTCGCCCGAGGGCGCGACCGGCCTCGGCCTCGACACTGGCAAGCGTGCTGCGCTCAAGTCCAAGCTCTCCGACGCCTCCATGGCCCACATCACCGAGGACCGCGCCTGGTGCCGGGCAGGTCTCGCTAAGCTGGCAGCGTTCCCAGATGCTAGCCTTTCACCCGGCGCGAGGCTTAACAAGGCTGTCGTCAAATATGCCTTCGAAATCGGCCGTGACGCCGCGCCCTTCGAATACGGCGAAAATACGATGGGCTCGGCCATGAACGAGGCCGCCAGTCCCTATGTCGTCAGCCAGCAGAGCGGGGCTTATTCCGGCGGGCCGGAATTCCTCGACAGCCAGCACCAGGTCCATAGCAAGGCCGATGCTGAGGCCTATCTCTCGCGCGTCCACGAACTCGCGCGCGCGATGACCCAGGAAACTGAGCGGGTGCGCAAGGATGCTGGCCTTGGTGTCATTCCGCCCGACTTCATACTGTCCAACACCATTGGCCAGCAGGCGGGGTTATTGGCGATTCCGGCGGTCCAGGCGCGTTTGGCCACGGCGCTTGGCCGCAAAGTCATGGAAGCTGGGCTCACAGGCGACTATCAGGCGCGCGCCGCCGCCCTGGTCGAAAAGGAAGTCTATCCGGCCCTAGCCGCCCAGCTTGCCACACTGAAGGGCCTCAAGGCCAAGGCCGGCCACGACGCCGGCGTCTGGCGCCTTCCCAACGGCGAGGCTTATTACCGCTGGCTACTACGCGAAGGCACAACCACGAACCTGACGGCCGAAAACGTCCACAATATGGGCCTAGACCAGAACAAAGCCATCGAGGCGCGCATGGACGGCCTCTTGAAGGTGCAGGGCATGAGCCAGGGCTCGGTCGGTGAGCGGATGACTGCGCTGGGCAAGGATCCCAAGTACCTGTTCCCCAACACCGACGCCGGCCGCGAGCAGTTGATCGCCTATCTCAACGGCCTGATCGCCGGTGTCAGGCCAAAACTCTCCAAGGCCTTCAACCTTAAACTCAAGGCGCCAGTGGTCGTGAAGCGGGTGCCCATCGACATTCAGGACGGCGCCGGCCAAGGCTATATGAACACCGGCTCTTTGGACGGCTCGCGACCCTCGACCTACTACATCAACCTGAAATCGACGGAGAATTGGCCCAAGTTCTCGCTCCCGAGCCTGACATATCACGAGACAATTCCCGGTCACACCTGGCAGGGGGCCTATCTCACCGAGACCGGCAAGCTTCCCCTGATCCGCATCCTGCTCTCGGGCTTCAACGCCTATGTGGAGGGCTATGCCCTTTACGCCGAGCAGCTAGGCGACGAGATCGGCATGTACGACGACGATTGGGCCGGCCGCCTGGGTTATCTGCAGGCTCAGAAATTCCGCGCCGTGCGCCTGGTGGTCGACACTGGACTGCACGCCAAGCGCTGGAGCCGCGAGCAGGCCGTCCAGTGGGCCATGGAAAACTCTGGCCGCACGCGAGAATCCATGACCAGCGAAATCGACCGCTACACAGGCAAGCCCGCCCAGGCCTGCGGTTACAAGGTCGGCCATACCGAGATCAACCGCCTGCGCGACCGCGCCAAAGCCGGTCTCGGCGCCAAGTACGACCTGCGGACATTTGACGACCTGCTGGTCAAGACTGGAGCGGTGCCGCTGACCGTATTGGGCAACGCCGTTGACGACTACATCAAGGCCGGCGGCGTGGTGGAAATCTAGCCGTGGCCGGCAATCTGATCGTGCGGCCAGTCGGCCAGGATGACTATGAAGCCTGGCGTCCGCTCTGGGACGGCTACAACGCCTTCTATGGCCGCGCCGGCCCGACGGCCCTAGCCGACGAGGTTACCCACGTTACCTGGGACCGGTTCTTCGATGCCAACGAGCCGGTCCACGCGCTAGTGGCCGAGCAAGACGGCCAGCTTATCGGCCTTGTTCACTACCTCTTCCACCGCTCGACGACGGCCCTCGCGCCGGTCTGTTACCTGAACGACCTTTTCACCTCGGCCGAGGCGCGAGGCACAGGGGTTGGCAAGGTATTGATCGAGGCCGTCTACGACCGCGCCCAGGCCGCGGGCTCGGCGCGCGTCTACTGGCTGACCCACGAGACCAATTCGACTGCCATGCACCTCTACGACCAGGTCGCACTAAAGTCGGGCTTCATCGTCTATCGCAAGGAGGTCTGATGCCTCTGCCTCACGCCTTGGGCATCGCGCGGCGAGGGATAATAGCGCCAGGGTGCTGCACGACCACCGAGGCCAGCGCCCGCCCGGCTGCGACGGCCTCAGCCGTAGAGCGACCGCGCATTCGCGCCTTCAGATAACCGGCGTTGAAACTGTCGCCTGCGCCCGTCGTATCGACGACGTGGACCGCCGGTTCCGGCGCGAAACTTTCCACATCCGCGCCGACCAGGACATCGATCCGCCGGTCCTCGCGGCGCAGCACCACCTCAACGCCCCTAGCCGCCCAAGTCCGCGCCATAGCCTCGGCGTCGCCGCCGCCAAATGCCGTCACATCCTCGGTGCTGAGCGATAGGTAGCGGCAATGGGGCAGCACCAATTCGATCGCTGCACGCCCAACGTCTGGTCCGGGCCACAGCTTCACCCGGTAATTGGTGTCAAAGGCCACCGCTGCGCCGGCCTGAACTGCGCCGGCCAACAAGTCCAAAAGCGTCCTGCGCCCCGCATCGCCGATCACCGCCAAGCTGATCGCGGAAACGACGATCAGGTCCGCGGCATCGAGGGCCGCGCCGAGCTGCTCATGATCGACCAAGCTGAAATAGTCCCGGGCTGGCGCCTCGCTGCGCCAGAAGAAGAAACTGCGCTCGCCGTTTTCGTCGCGCTGAATGGCGTAAATGCCAGGCAACCGCCCCTCGGCCTCAACCATCAGGTCGCGTCCGATTCCTTCTTCCGCCAACGCAGACATGACACCGTCGCTGAACGGATCGCCACGTCCAACTGCCGAGGCGTAGGCGACCTCCAGCCCGAGCCGGCGCAGATAGACTGCCGTGTTGAAGGTGTCCCCAGCATAGCCGATGTCGGCCGTCCCGGGCCGGCTCAGGCTCAGTTCCCCCATACACTCGCCGAGCGCTATCACCCCCGCCATCTTCACTCCTCTACCCATGCGCAGGCGACATTGCCGATCAGGCGCGCGCAACACAACGCAACGTCGACATGAAGCCGCGCAACGGCATGACCATTCCGCTTTGCATTCATCCGCACCCGGACCATTCTGAACTACACGCCTTCGGCTGAGTCCTTGGTATGGAGCCGTCCCGCTATCGTGTTTCAGGTCGACAGTCTCGCTCCAACCGGAGGGCGCTACGGACAGCTGCGGCGACGGCCGGCGCGGCAATTCGCACCAAGGCAAACCTGCGCCTTGCCCTGTGCCCAGCCCGCGAGGCGCCCTATTGCCAAGCCGTTCGCGCGCACTCGCTGAGCGCCCATGACTCACCCGTCCACGAGGTCGCAATGCTGAACTGGTTCCAGGCTCTCCTGCCAAAGGAGCAAAAGTTCTTCGATCTCTTCGAGGCGCACGCCAAGACGCTGGTCGCGGGCGCTCTATCCCTTCGCCACCTTCTCAACGGCGGAGAGGGGGTGCCTCTCTATTGCGCCGAAGTGGCTAGTCACGAGAACGACGCCGATCTCATCACCCGCGAAGTGCTGTTGGCGGTCCGGCGGACGTTCATCACTCCCTTCGATCGCAGCGACATTCATGAACTGATCTCCTCGATGGATGACGCCATCGACCAGATGCACAAGACCGCCAAGGCGATCATGCTTTTCGATCAGCGCCAGTTCCAACCTGACATGGTCAAACTGGGCGACATTATCGTTCAGACGTCTGAACTCGCGGCGGAGGCCGTCCCCTTGCTGCGTCGCCTTCGCGACAACGCCCCGCGCCTGAACGCCATCGCCGAACAGATCACCGCACTCGAGGATCAGTCCGACGCCCTCTACGATGCAGGTATCTCGGCTCTCTACAAGGGTCCAGCGCGCGCTGACCCCATGGCTTACATCGTCGGGGCTGAGATCTACGATCACCTGGAAAAGGTCGTCGATCGGTTCGAGGACGTGGCCAACCGGATCAGCGCAGTCCTAATCGAGCACCTCTAGGATGGGCCTCGCCGGTCCCGAATTCCTACTGATCGTGCTGGTCGCCGTAGCTTTGGCGTTCGACTTCCTGAACGGCCTGCACGATGCGGCCAACTCTATCGCCACCATCGTCTCGACGCGCGTGCTGTCAGCGCGCTACGCCGTGATTTGGGCAGCGTTCTTCAACTTCATAGCCTTCGCCATATTCGGACAGCACGTGGCCCAGACGGTCGGCAAGGGGATCATATCGCCCGGCATCGTATCCGACGCCGTTATCTTCGGCGCCCTTGGCGGTGCGATCACCTGGAATATTGTCACCTGGTTGGGCGGAATCCCCTCTTCCTCGTCTCATGCCCTGATCGGCGGCCTGCTGGGCGCAGGTGTCGCCAAGGCGGGTCTAAGCCCTGTGGTGTGGTCTGGAGTCTGGAAGACCGTCGGGGGTATCGTCGTCTCGCCGGCGCTAGGCCTGGCGCTGGCTTTGGTTCTCGTACTGATCGTCTCTTGGGCCTTTGTGAAATCGACGCCGGCCTTCGCCGACGGAGCTTTCCGCAAGCTGCAGTTTCTGTCAGCGGCCGCCTTCTCTCTTGGCCACGGCGGCAACGATGCACAGAAGACCATGGGTATCATCACCGTCCTGCTCTACGCTCACGGTAAACTGACCGGCTCCTTTCATGTGCCGTTCTGGGTGGTGCTGTCCTGCCAGGCGGCTATGGCGCTGGGAACCCTCATGGGAGGCTGGCGGATCGTGCACACCATGGGTTCGAAGATCACCCATTTGTCCCCGCAACAGGGCTTCTGCGCCGAAAGCGCGGGCGCCCTGACGCTGTTCTTCGCCACCAACCTAGGCGTGCCCGTATCCACAACCCACACCATTACCGGCGCGATCGTCGGCGTCGGCGCGGCGCGGCGTGTCTCTGCGGTGCGCTGGAACGTCGCCAGCGGCATTGTATGGGCCTGGGTGATCACCATGCCGGTCGCGGGCCTACTGGGGGCGGCGTTCTTCTGGCTCGCTCGCCTGGCCGACCGGTTTTGGGGCTGAACATGCCCAAGTCGCGCCCCGACAAGCCCTCCAACCGTGAGCCCGACCGCGAGCCCCGTTCGCAGTTCGCAGCCCTGCCTTGGCGGCGCAACGCCGCCGGCGAGGTGGAGGTCCTACTCATCACCAGTCGCGAGACCCAGCGGTGGGTGATCCCCAAAGGGTGGCCAATCAAAGGTATGAACGCCTGGAAGTCGGCGGCCCGGGAGGCCTTTGAAGAGGCCGGCGTCCAGGGCAAGGTCGTAAAGCGACCCTCCGGCGGCTATGCCTATGACAAACGCCTGAAGAGCGGGCGCCTACAGCATGTCCGCGTCGCCGTCTTCTCCCTGGCGGTCGAGAGCGAGGCCGATGCGTTTCCGGAACTTGGTCAACGCGAGAAGCTCTGGCTTCCGCCCGCCGAGGCTGCCCGCCGCGTTGACGAGCCCGAATTGATGGTCCTGCTCGCCACCTTCCGGCCGAAACCCTGAACCTTCGTGGTTAACCTTGGTTAACCGCGCTTGTCAGTCTTACCGAAACCTTCGGGCCTCAATATTTGGGCTGAAGTTTGGAGCGTGCAGAAGCTGTCTCAGACCTATCCCTCGTTCGGCCGTCCTCTCGTCGTCCTGCATGTGGACGACGACCCGATGAACTTGCGCGTCGTGGAAGAGATCCTCGCAGCCTTCCAGCACACTGCAGTCAAGGCCTCGTCGGGCGCTGATGCTCTGAGGCTACTCGCTGAGCGGCCCTTCGACGTCGTTCTCATGGACATTCACATGCCGGGAATGACCGGCATCGAGGCGGTCGAGCGGCTGCGCGACCTGCCCTCGCCCACCTGCGATATCCCGGTGATCGCGCTAACCGCCGACATCGTCAGCCGCCATCCCAGCGAGTACTTGGCGCTCGGCTTCAACGATTTCGTCGCAAAGCCGATCCTGGTCTCGGGTCTGCTTGACGCCATCAAACGCGCCGCCGAACCGCCCGCGGCTAACGCCAAGGCTGTCCACGCCGCCTAAGCCGCCTAAGCCTCGCCACGCGGCTTTTGGCGCGCTACCTTTCGCCATCGGCCGCTCTAGAGCCGGAGGACCGGAGGTTAGCCATGCCCATGCTCGTTCGAGGCGGGGTGAAAATCCACTACGACGTCGCCGGCGAAGGCCCGGCCCTGATCCTGACCCACGGCTATTCGTCGACCGGTGAGATGTGGGCCGGTCAGCTCGCGTCGCTGAAGGATCACTTCAAGGTCATTACATGGGACATGCGCGGCCACGGACGGTCTGATTATCCCGAGGACCAGACGGCCTATTCCGAAGCCGAGACCGTGGCCGATATGGCGGCATTAATGGATGTAGTCGGCGCCAAGGATGCCATCATCGGAGGCCTTTCGCTTGGCGGCTATATGAGCCTGGCTTTCCACGCGACGTATCCAGGGCGCACCCGCGCCCTGCTGATCATCGACACCGGACCGGGCTACAAGAACGATCAGGCCCGCGATGGCTGGAACGCCAACGCCATCCGCCGCGCGGAGCGCTACGAGGCCGATGGCCTTCCCGATCTCGCCACGGCCAGCGCGGAGGTGCGCCTTGCCCGCCACAGCGACGCCACGGGGCTCGCCCGCGCTGCCCGCGGCATGCTCACGCAGAAGAACGCCCGAGTGATTGAGAGCTTGCCGGGCATCAATGTCCCTGCCTTGGTGATTGTCGGCGCTGACGATACGCCCTTCCTCGCCGCCTCGGACTATATGGCCGCCAAGATTCCCGGCGC
>JAYUBY010000492.1:0-3147 GCA_043740635.1 Alphaproteobacteria bacterium | reverse complement strand
GCGTTCGCGGACGACGATCGTGGGGCCCACCTCGCCGCGGTGCTGGAGCGATTGTCCCGCTACGCGCGTCGCGACGTGCAGCGCATCGGGCTCTCGGCGGCAATCCACGACCTTATGAAAGTAGTCGGGAGTCCACGTACTCGTACGTTGCAAAACCCTGGTCCCTTCCGGCGACGCTCTTCTTTCGCGCGGCAAGTCGAACTCAGGCAGGCGGCTGGCGCGAGCTGAGAAAGGCTTGAGCCGTCACGACGCGGCGTTCTTTGGGCAGGTTAGGCCCCGTTCGGCAGTCAAGCCAAGCCCATTCCTGAGCGATGTTCGGTGATTCTGGTTCGGACGAAGCCCAAGTCCGGCCAATTCCGATCGTAGACTAGGTCCAGTCGGCTCAAGCGAACGTGAGGGCTCCTCCAGCTTTTCTCACAAGCGCTCGCGACACCTAATGATACCTTAACGGAGGGAGCCCTCACCCGAGGGCCGGGGAGAATTTCGATGACCACGCCAATCGACGTCGAGCCCGTGCAAGAGGCCCCTACATTCTCCGCTCTGCCCCAACGACATGACGAGGAAGAACGGGCAACCATCACCTTCCAGGAAATCAACGAGCGCCGCTCTCGCGTTGAGAACAGCGAGTTGCTGCAGCAACTGCGCGGGCTCTAGGTTCCGCTCATCGAGAGAAGACCCATACCTTATCGATGAAAAACGCCCCGGACCGAAATCCGGAGCGCTTCTCTGCTTGGGTACCGCGTTGGCGGGAAAAGCGGTGATGTGGAGACTAAGAGCCGTAGCCTGCCGGAAGCTCGTCGTCCTTCATCAGGTCTTCTTTGGAAACCTTCTGATCCTTCACCTTGGCCTTTTCGACGATCAGGTCGACGACCTTATCCTCGAAGATCGGTGCGCGCAGTTGTGCCTGAGCGTTGGAGTTTTGGCGGAAAAGGTCAAACACCTGCTGCGCTTGCGGGCCGTACTTCATCGCCTCCTGACGCATCGCCTCGGCCAGCTCCTGCTCGGTGACCTGGACGTTGTTGGCACGGCCGATTTCAGCCAGCACCAAGCCCAGACGCACGCGACGCTCTGCGATCTTGCGATATTCCTCCTTGAGCTTCTTATCCGACTTTTTGCTGTCCTCAGGCGGCAATTGGCCGGCTTCCTTGTCCTGCTCCACCTGCTGCCAAATGGCGGCGAACTCGGCTTCCACCATCTTGGGCGGCAGCGGGAAATCGTGCTTGGTGTCGAGCTGGTCAAGCAGCGCGCGCTTCAGCTTAAAGCGGCTTGCGCCGGCATATTCCTTCTCAAGGTTGCCCTTCAGCAGCTCGCGCAGCTTTTCGAGCGTCTCGATCCCCAGACGCGAGGCGAAGGCGTCGTCGGCCGGCGCATCAATCGGGCCCTTCACGCCCTTCACCTTGACCTCGAAGATTGCGTCTTTGCCTTTTAGTTCCTCAGACTGGTAGTCCGCCGGGAACGTGACCTTCACCAAGACATCGCTATCCGGCTTGGCGCCGACCAGTTGGTCTTCGAATCCGGGGATGAACTGACCCGAACCTAGCACCAGCTCCGCGTCTTCCGCTGCGCCACCCGTAAACGGAACACCGTCCAACTTGCCGAGGAAATCGATGACGACCATGTCGCCAGCCTTGGCCTTCACCGTCTTACCGGTTTTCGATTCGTACGTGCGGTTCTGTTTGGCCAGCTCCGCCACAGCCTCGTCGACTTCCTTATCGGTGGGCTCATAGATCGGGCGCTTTAGCGACAGGGTCGAGACGTCAACCGGCTCAAAGTCCGGCATCACGTCAACGGCAATCTCGTACGAGAGGTCAGCCTTTCCGTCGATCACCGCGTTCATGTCGCCTTCCGGCTTCAGGTCGGGGTCAGCGGCAGGGCGTAGCTTATTGTCTTCAAGCACTTTCTGGGTGGTCTCATTGAGCGTCTTTTCCACCACTTCGCTCATGAGTGCCTTGCCATAGAGGCGGCGCACATGGGCGGTCGGCACCTTGCCAGGGCGGAAGCCCTTGATGTTTAGCGTAGGCGTAATTTCGGCGATGCGAGCCTCAAGGAGCTCCCCAAGATCGGCCATAGGGACCGTCACCCCGAACACACGGCTCAGGCCTTCGCCAGACTTTTCAACGATTTGCATCGACATTCTCGAAACTCAAGCCGCTGCGCCAACAAGCGCCGAACGGCCGCCAAGGGGATGAAACAAACGCCGCCAGGCTCCCGGCGGGGGGCGGGGGTTATGTCACGCGAGGGCCGCTCGTCCAAGAGCAAACGCTGACCCTATCTTGCGATGCGCGACCGCGCGACGCAGGATGGTGCGGATGAGAGGACTCGAACCTCCACGCCTTACGGCGCTGGAACCTAAATCCAGTGCGTCTACCAGTTCCGCCACATCCGCGTTCCGGTCGCCCCCTTAGCTGGGAAGACCTGCGCAGCCAAGGGCCGATCGGAAAGCCGCCGTCGCGAGCCTCAGATACCTCGACCAAAAAACGGCAGGGCGTGTCGATCGTCAACCCCGGGCACCATCACCCGTTCAACGACATTCGGCTATGCGTAGGCCTACGTGGTCGGCCCCAACCTCGCCGCAGATTGAGTTGATGCCTTCTTGCACCAACACCGGTCATTGCGAACGGATGAGTTGGGCAAGCGGACCTACCAAAAACGGCTGTCTCCCAGCGTGCATCTCGTTGGCTGGGACGCACGCCTGGCGAACGCCGCCGAGGGGGAGCGGCTGACACCCTAGTTGTCTGGGGCGTCCGTCGCCTGCCCGGCAGGCGGCGCGCTGATTGCGTGGCATGTTGCGGATAACGCGGAGCCCATCGGCACTTCGAACTGGTTGGGGTTCTCCGCTTTCAACTGCATCCTAGCCGCCCACTGATGCGCGAACTTCTAGGCCTTGGGAGGGAGGCAGTTTCTTGGCCCCCGTTACGCCGGCCGGGCCGCCAGGCTCGGGCTTTTCAAGCGGTTCTCCAGCCGCGCCACCGCCGCTTGCAAGTGTTCCATCTCCAGGGCGTGCAGGTCCAGGCCTACCTGCAGCGTGGCCCAGCTCAGTAGCTCCGCCTGGTCGTGTCCCACCGAGTGGTGTAGCTGCGGCGTCGTGATCGCCACGATCTCCGGCAAGGCCGGCTCGATCAGGCTGCCCCTATGGGCAGGCTGACG
>JAYUBY010000491.1:0-2234 GCA_043740635.1 Alphaproteobacteria bacterium | reverse complement strand
GGCTTTCACGGCGCGGGTCCAGCCACTGCGCGAATACGTGAACCCGGTAGAGCAGGCCGAAGATTGGTTCTCTGCCCTCGATTGGATCATGGGTGAGCCCCAGGTCGACCACGATCGGGTCGGCATTCGCGGCTCCAGCTATTCAGGCGGGCACGTGATCTACGTCGCTGCGCACGATCAGCGGGTCGAAGCGGTGGTCAGCCAGGTTGGGGGGATGGATTCGCGCCCTCGCCCCGGCCAGGAGCAGCCTGGACGGGATGTGGCGACCCAGATGGCGCGCGGGGAGGTCGGCTATCCGGCGCCCCGCGCCTCGGCGATAATGGGCCTAGTCGGCTCACCGATCGGTCATAAGGGTGAGCGCTATGCGCCTGTCTTGGAGGCCGCGATGGTGAAGGCTCCCACCCTCGTCATCCTAGTGGAGAACGAGGAATACGGCGGAAACCCTGCGGCGCTGGAAGCCTATGAGAGCCTGCAGGGGCCGAAGGAGTTGCGTATGCTCGCTAAGGTCACCCACTACGCCGTCTATTCGACAGAGCGGCCGACTGTGGTGAAGCTGGCGATCGATTGGTTCGACAAGTACCTGAAGGCGAAATGACGAACCGACACGCGACGTAAGCTCCGCAATGATCGCGATCCGACGAGTCCCAGACGGCGGCGGACCAACATCCAGGCCGAGCCGCCGGCTCGCCTTTCCCTAGATTCGCAACCCCACGAGTTTTTTGAATGTCCCTCGACGAGATCTTCGCCCAGCCCTTCGGGACACTCGAAGCGGTTATCCGGGCTCAGGGTGCTGTTCTAGGCGACAAGCCTGCATTGATCGACGCGACAAGGACAATGTCCTGGCGTGAGCTTGACGAGACCATGGACCGCATCGCTGCAGGTCTGCAGCAGGCGGGTGTGGGCAAGGGGGACGTGGCGGCAGTCTGCGCCACGAGCCGCGTGGAATATGGGGCCACCTTTCTCGGAATCCTGCGCGCCGGCGCCGTGGTTGCACCGCTCGCACCGTCATCGACGGCGGAGAGCTTGATCAGCCAGTTGCTGGACTGCGAAGCAAAGGTCTTTTTCCTCGACCGGGGCGTGGCCCAGGAGATGGCTGGGGTAATCGGGCAGGTGAAGGCTCAATGCGTCAGCCTGGACGGGTCTGACGCCGGCGCGCTGCTTGCCGAGTGGATGGCGCCCGCCGGATCCAAGCCCGAGCCGGTGGACGTCGATCCCGAGCAGGGCTTCAACATAATTTACTCCTCTGGGACGACGGGCACGCCGAAGGGCATTGTGCAGCCGCACATGATGCGCTGGCCGCAGATCGCGCGCGGAAACTATCCGCCGGACGCCGTGACTCTGGTTTCGACGCCGCTCTATTCCAACACCACCTTGGTGTCGTTCCTGCCAACGCTGTCGAATGGCGGGACGGTGGTCTTGATGCCAAAGTTCGATGCAGACACATTCCTGGAACTATCCCAGGCTCATCGCGTGACGCACGCCATGCTGGTGCCCGTGCAGTACCGACGCTTGATGGAACACCCGCGCTTCGACGACTACGATCTGTCGTCCTTCAAGTTGAAGTACTCGACATCTGCGCCGTTCTCCGCGGCCTTGAAGGCTGAGGTGCTGCGCCGCTGGCCGGGGGGGCTGATCGAATACTACGGCATGACCGAGGGCGGCGGATCTTGCATGTTGCTGGCCCACGAGCACCCCGACAAGTTGCACACCGTTGGCCCGCCGATCCCTGGCCACGACATTCGCTTGATCGACGAGGCTGGCCGCGAGGTTGCTCAAGGCGAGATCGGCGAAGTAGTCGGCCGGTCCAGCGCCATGATGATCGGCTATCACAACAAGCCGGCCAAGACCTCCGAGGCAGAGTGGTGGAGTCCGGACGGCCTGCGTTTCATCCGCACCGGCGACGTGGGCCGCTTTGACGAAGACGGCTTCCTAACTCTGATGGACCGCAAGAAGGACATGATCATTTCAGGCGGCTTCAACATCTATCCGAGCGACCTCGAGGCTGAGATCGTCAAACATTCGTGCGTGGTAGAAGTCGCCGTTGTCGGCATCCCATCCGACCGCTGGGGCGAAACCCCTGTAGCCTTCGTCGTCATTACGCCAGACGAGGCGGTGACCGCAGCCGCCCTGAAGGCGTGGGTAAACGACCGCGTGGGCAAAACCCAGCGCCTCGCGGATCTGCGGATCCTCGATAGTCTGCCGCGCAGCCACATCGGCAAGGTCCTGAAACGCGA
>JAYUBY010000490.1:0-4901 GCA_043740635.1 Alphaproteobacteria bacterium | reverse complement strand
GCCACATGACATTCCTCCGACTTCAACGAGGTCGTGCGGAATTTTAGAGTGCGCCCATTGCGCGAGACGGAGATGATCGAGATCAAGACGTCGCAACTGAGTGCGGTACGCGATTGGGCCTCGGCCACCGTGCGGCGTCGGCGGCCTTTTCAGTGGCTGATCAGCAGGAACCGGTCCGGCGCGTGCAACAGGGCGCGGGTGACGCCGCCAAACAACCATTCGCCCAATCGGCTATGGCCGTAGCAGCCCGAGACAATCAGGTCCGCGCCCAGCGTTCGGGCTTCGGCGTTCAGCATCTCGGCGACCTGATCGTCGCGGGCGCTCACAACCCGGGCGCGGGCCCTGACGCCGTGCCGCTGCAAACCCCGCATCACCTCCTGGGTGCGGCGCTCGGCGGTGGTAACCGCCTCGTCCGTGCAGACCTCTATCACCATGACCTCCTCGGCCGCGACCAGGAGCGGCAGGGCGTCGGCCAGGGCGCGACGGGCTTCGCGAGTATCCTTCCACGCGACCACGATCGAGCGGGCCTTCAGTTCGCCCCCATGAGGGGGCACGACGAGCACCGGGCGACCGCTCAGCAGGGCGAGTTCCGCAGCCTCGGCGACGCGATCCGCATCGTGCGCACTCTCTGCCTCACCCCCGGCGACGATCACGTCCGCCGCCCGCGACAGACAGGCAGGCGGCCGGACGTTCCTCCAGCGCGATCCACTGCTTGCGGACCGCACCGGCAAGATTGCCGAAGCTGTCGGCGGCCGCCTTGAGGTCCGCCTGAGTCTGTTCCCGCAGCAGGCCGAGCACACCGGCGTCGCCGCCCTGATAGGCGAATATCGCCGGATCGATGCCTCCCGCGCCCACGCCGATCAACAGCGCGTCGCATTTGCGCGCAAAGAGCCGCCGCCGCTGCCAGTCGCACGCTCGCCACCGCGCCAGGCTCAACATGGATTAAGATGGCCTTCCAATCGACGGCGCTCTGGTGGATTTCATTGGTTCCAGGCGCGTCTTGCACGAGTGTCATGGCGGACTCCTCAGTCGAGCGCTGCGGCGTCACGCGTTCGGCGTTTCACGGCGGGTTTCATCAAGCGTTCGGGAATTGCAGGATGACGCGCAATTGCCCGCTGGCGGGCGGCGCGAACGGCGCGCTGCGCGGCTTGGCGGCGGAGTCCAAGAGCCGGCCTTCGACGCGATAGGCGCCCCTGGGCAGTCGCAGGAGGACCCAGGGCGCATCGCAGCTGACATTCAGGAGCGCGCGCCCACCCGCATTGCGAACGACGATGGCGCCACCCGTGAGATATTCGTTGCGCGCATTGGAGAATTCCACTCGCACGCCATAGTCCTGCCATCGCGCCTCAAGGCGCGTCTGCCCAATGCCGGTGCAGGCGACTTCGATGCCGTTCACCACTGTTGGCGCATCGACCGGCAACACCGACGGGCCGCTGGTCCCTGGACTCGCAGACGAGGCGGGGAAGGCGCATAGGCAAAGCCCTGCGGCCACCATCGCCCCCAAACCAGCCATCAATCTATCTCCGTGCGTCCTTGTCATCGTCGACCTCGCATGTAAGCCGCCAATAAGAGAGAATGCTTCATTCTGCGCCTTGACCTGCGTCAAGTGGCGCGGTTGGCGCGCGGCGCGGGGGCTCTGCGCCAGCATCGACTTTGAACCCGGACCACGTTGCATAGTCATCGAGGGCTCTTCCGGGGGCGCCCTTGACCGGGATCAAGGCTGCGATGCCCGCACCGGGTAGCCTGGGGTTCTTATCTGGAGGATCGGACAATGAGCGAGAAAGTACCGGCCGAGGTTCAGGGCGTGACAGCAAGTGACGTGCAAGAACTCTGCGGCGACATACTCGACTGGAAAACCGACGCGATCCTCGCGCTGCATCCAGCCGTCGGTGACGTTGTGGCGGCCGTCGCCTGGGCGAGTGGACAGGACGAGCTTGGGCAGGAAGGCCGACCGCTTGAGGGATTGACGGCGCAAATCTACGACCTGCTCACCGCTGACGAGGTCTACGGCGAAGAACGCTAGGAGTCCTGGCTGCTCCCGATGGGGGACGATGTGGATTCAGTGCATGACTGACCCTCGACAGTTGCACGCGTGTTCATACCTTCGCGTCCGCTGCACGACTTCGCCGCTCCGGACCGAGACATAAAGCCCGGTGGCTTAGCGGTCGTTGACCGCCCCGTCTGCACTCGCCCCTCAGACGGCCAACCTGCGTTCCTCGTCGATCATATAGTCGCGGGTTTGCGGACACGCCGCGACGCTGCCAGCCAGTTGAATCTGGAAAACCATCAGGGCGCCCACCCTGAAGCCCGCTTCACTTGCCGCCAGATAGAACTCCCACATGCGGCAGAACCGCTCGTCATAAATCTGGGCGGCGCGGGCGCGTTGAGCCTGGAACTGCTCCGACCAACACCGCAAGGTCTCCGCGTAATGTAGCGTGAGGATTTCCACGTCGGTCACAAACAACCCACTCTG
The DNA here is from genome assembly GCA_043740635.1 of Alphaproteobacteria bacterium. Taxonomy (GTDB): domain Bacteria; phylum Pseudomonadota; class Alphaproteobacteria; order Caulobacterales; family Caulobacteraceae; genus Phenylobacterium. The sequence goes on along the minus strand of JAYUBY010000490.1, from coordinate 2,428 downwards.
CTCGACGGCGGCGAAGACTTCGGACAGAGAAGGGCAGTGGGCGCCAGGGAAGATATATTTCTCGATCCAGGAGTCGTTCTCACCGGGAGAATCCCTCCGCCCGATAGCATGAATGACCGCCAGTCCGTCGGTGGCCAGGAGCCGCTGCAAGGTCTCGAAGAACTCCACGTAGTGCGGGGTCCCGACGTGCTCGAACATGCCAACCGAGACGATCCGATCGTAGGTTCCGGTCGCCTCGCGGTAGTCGCGCAGGTGGAAGCGGGCGCGCGACCCTTGCCCCTCCGCCATAGCCCGGGCGTTGGCCACCTTCAGCTGCTCCTGGGATAGCGTCAGGCCATCCACCTCAACACCGTGATGCCGGGCGAGCTCGAGCGCCAGGCCGCCCCAGCCGCTTCCGATATCGAGAACGCGGGCGCCGGGCGTCAGGCGCAATTTGGCCGAGAGGTGACGCTTCTTCTTGGTCTGGGCGAGCTCCAGGCTCTCATCGCCGTCCTGGAAGTAGGCACACGAGTACTGCAGGTCCGAGTCTAGGAACAGGCGATAGAGGTCCTCCGACAGGTCGTAATGATGGGCGACGTTTGCTCGCGCTCGGTGGAGCGGGTTGAGTCTCTGAACGGTCGACCGCGGCGATGCTTCGCGCATGGTCTGTGTGTGCTTCTCGATTTTACAGGATACCGCGACCCCTATCAGCAGAAAGTCCCGTAGCGAGCCCTGCTCCAGCACCAACGCGCCGTCCATGTAGGCCTCGCCGACGCCAAGCATGGGATCCGCCAGGAACTGCGCCGCCGCCTGGGGGTCGGTGAGACGAACTGCCACCTGGGGACCCGCTCCGGAACCGAAGACGTGACGTTCTCCCCAGGGATCCACCACCACCAGCGTGCCGAGCTGGACCGCCTGGCTCAGAACCAGCGCAAGAGTTTCGAAAGCGGAACGGTCGGGATCGACGGTAGCGAAGGCTTCTCTTGTCATGATTGGGCACCGGTGATTTCGCTTGAGGTGTTTTGATCTGACGCGAGTGGGGGCTTGCCATTAATAGGCAGACCCGTCCCGATCCATTCGCGCTTCGTCACCACTCCCGCAAAGATATCAAGTCCCCTGCATGGCGGGATTGACCTTGGTCAATGCGGTGCGTCGCTCGCCTCGTATTTTCCCCTCTCGTTCGGCGCGTCGCCGACGAACGGACAGGAGGCATTCATGTCGATACTCAAGGTCGTAGAGGTGCTGGCGGAATCATCCGACGGATGGGAAGACGCAGCCAAGCAAGCCGTCGATGACGCTGCGCGAACCCTGCGCCACATCCGCTCGATCCACATCGAGAATCTTCAGGCCACCGTCCAAAACGGTCGAATCGACAAGTACCGGGTCAATGCGAAGATCACCTTCGCCGTTGAAAACGATAGTTGATCTGAGCCCTTGATCGCGTACCTGACGGCTCATCTCAATGGATCGGCGAACGGATGATCCAGCTGCCACCCCGAGTGGCCGTTCCGGCCCTTGAGAACGCTTGAAAAGCTTTCGCCGGACAGCGCGGTGCCTACCTGCGCCCTCGCCAACCTGACTTTGTTTCGGCGACCGCGCCTCAGGTCAGACCCGTCGCGGCCCCGCCACATCCCCCGCTGCTAGGGTGCTGGCCTGGGGGTCGTCGCCATAGGTGTCGGTTGGTGGGCCTCGCGCGAAGCCTCGGCAACCGTCGGGCGCCGATATGACCTCGGTCCACGACAAGGCCCCCAAGTTCAGGACGAATGGCGAACCCATATTGGATTTCGGGGACTTCGCGCCGACGACAGCACGCCCAGAAATGACCCAAAGAGCCGCCAACCCGGCGGCGACCGCTGACGCTATCCTATGAGGAATCTCGTGAAGGGCTTTGTCGACGACATTGAGGAGTTAACCTTAGAAAACAAGTCCTTCCAGCGCGTTCTTTACACCGGAGAGCATCTGGAACTCGTGCTGATGGCCCTGAAGCCGAACGAAGAGATCGGTGCGGAGACGCACGTCGGGCACGACCAGTTTTTCCGTGTGGAAAAGAGCAAAGGCGAGGTCTGGATCGACGGTAAGCGCTCCAAGATCAAGCGGGATGGGGCGATCATCGTGCCGGCCGGCGCGAGCCACAACATCATCAATACCGGGTCGAGGTCGCTCAAACTCTGCACGCTCTATGCGCCGCCTCAGCACCATGACGGCTTGGTCCGAGCGAGCAAGGCCGACGCGGCGGACCGTGAGGAGCACTTCGACGGCAAGACGACGGAATCGCCAGCCGTGGGCCAAGTCGACAAGTTGTCGGAGCTCTGATGACAAGCCCGTCTCCTAGCATTACAGTTGCACTGAAGATCGTCCTCTGGATCGATGGGTGACCATGCTTCGGAGGTCATGGGATGTCGAGCGCATCGATCGAGACAACACTGGAGCTATGGGCGTCTTCGCTACG
>JAYUBY010000489.1:0-6425 GCA_043740635.1 Alphaproteobacteria bacterium | reverse complement strand
ACCGAACAGCGGCCGCATCCGCGCTTTCACATCCCGTAGCGAAGACGCCCATAGCTCCAGTGTTGTCCCGATCGATGCGCTCGACATCCCATGACCTCCAAAGCATGGTCACCCATCGATCCAGAGGACGATCGTCAGTGCAACTGTAATGCTAGGTCAAAACGTCGCACCCTGCTCTCAGGGGAGATTCCGATGCGAAGACATCTGCTCACCGGACGAACTTGGTCGCCAGCACTATGGATGAGTTGGTCCGCTCGACCCCACGCAGAGCTCCGATCTCGTCGATCAGAGTGTCCATATCGCCGACGTTGGGCGCTTCGACCGCGGCGATCATGTCGGAAGGCCCGCTCACAGACTGCAGCTTGCGCACGCCCGGCATGCGCTTCAGCGCCATTGTAACGGCGGCCGCCTGTTTGGGCTCAACCGTCAACATGACGAAAGCGTGGATCAGCGCCGCTTCACGCGCCTCGGACAACTTCACTGCATAGCCGGCGATTACACCCGATCGCTCCAACTTCGCCAGCCGGCTTTGCACCGTCGTGCGGGACAATCCAAGGGCGCGAGCCAACTCCGCAACGGGCGCGCGGGCATTGTCCCTCAGTCGAGCCAGGAGGTGGTCATCAAGGTCATCCATCGTCTTTTCGCCGAATGCCGCAGTCGATATGACCAAAAATAGCGTTAATATCGACGAAATGTCAATTGATACTGACATCGACGCGAATCATCCTTGGGCCACACGAAAGAATCACGAATGCAGAGAGTCGCGATCGTCGGAGCCGGCAAGATCGGTTCCACTATTGTAAGCCTACTGGCAGGCTGCGGCGACTACGAGGTCCTAGTGGTCGATCAGAGCTCCGAAGCCCTTCGAGGCCTCGATCAGCGCGCGCAAACGAAGGCCATGGCGATCGACAATCCGGCGGCCCTGGCTCAGGCTCTGGAGGGCTGTTTCGCGGTCATAAGCGCCGCGCCCTATCACCTCACCACAGTGGTGGCGCAGGCCGCCAAGGCTGCGGGCGCGCACTACCTTGACCTCACCGAGGATCTGGCCGCGAGCCGCATTGTGCGCGATCTCGCCGAGCACTCCAACACGGCCTTCATTCCGCAGTGCGGCCTCGCGCCGGGCTTTATTACGATCGCCGCCTGGGACCTCTGCAAACACTTCGAAGAGCTGCACGACGTGCGCCTGCGTGTGGGCGCTCTGCCGCGCTATCCGTCCAACGCCCTGAACTATAACCTAACCTGGTCGACTGACGGCGTGATCAACGAATATTGCGAACCCTGCGAGGCCATCGTCGGTGGGCGCCTGCGCGAAGTCCCCGCACTGGAGGAATGCGAGGAGTTCTCACTCGACGGCGTCACCTACGAGGCTTTCAACACCTCGGGCGGCCTGGGCACACTGTGCCAGACACTGGACGGCAAAGTGCGCAACCTCAACTACCGAACCATCCGTTATCCGGGTCATGCGGCGATCATGAAGGCGTTGCTCAACGACCTCGGCCTGCGCAATCGCCGGCCACTCCTGAAGGACATTTTGGAAAACGCGGTCCCAGCCACCTTGCAGGACGTGGTCATTGTCTTCGTGACCGTCAGTGGTCTGAAGGACGGCAAGCTGATGCAGGAGACCTATGTCAACAAGGTCTATGCCCAGCCCGTGGGCGGCGAAATGCAAAGCGCCATACAGATCACCACCGCCGGCGCTGTCTGCGCCGTGCTGGACCTATTGGCCGAGGGCAAGCTCCCGCAGTCCGGCTTCATCCGCCAGGAGGACATTCCTCTATGCGACATCCTGGCGAACCGCTTCGGACGCTTCTACTCTGCAGACAACCAAGTCCTGCGCGCCGCCGAGTAGACGAGATGACCCTTCAGGCTCCCATCGCTTCGGCGCGGACCGAAGCCGCTGAGGTGCTCGTTCGTCTGGGTGTGCCGACGGCGCTGTGGACCAGCGGTTCGCGCGTCGTGCGCTCGCCCGTCACCCGCGAAGTCATCGGAGCGGTCCACGATGCCTCGCCCGCGGTTGCTGCGGCCGCCATCGAAACTGCACACGAAGCCTTTCTCGCCTGGCGTTCGGTCCCCGCCCCGCGTCGCGGCGAGCTGGTCCGCTTGCTGGGCGACGAGCTACGCGCCGCCAAATCCGACCTGGCCCGCCTAGTGACGCTTGAAGCCGGGAAAATCGTCTCCGAGGCCAATGGCGAAGTGCAGGAGATGATCGACATCTGCGACTACGCGGTCGGCCTCTCGCGACAGCTCTTCGGCCTGACCATCGCCACCGAACGCCCTGAGCATCGGATGATGGAATGCTGGCGTCCCCTGGGTGTGGTGGGCGTCATCTCCGCCTTCAACTTCCCCGTCGCGGTTTGGTCGTGGAATGCCGCCCTTGCGCTCGTCTGTGGCGACGCGGTGATCTGGAAACCGTCAGAAAAGACTCCACTGACGGCGCTCGCGGTTCAGGCGCTCTTTGAGCGGGCCGCCGAACGGTTCGGAGACCTGCCCAAGGGCCTGTCAGCCGTCATCATCGGCGGCCGCGAGGTCGGCGAGGCCTTGGTCGACCATCCAAAGGTCCCGCTGATCTCTGCCACAGGTTCGACGTCCATGGGTCGCGCGGTGGGTCCGCGCCTGGCAGCCCGCTTCGGCCGGGCTCTGCTGGAGCTCGGAGGAAACAACGCCGCCATCGTCGCGCCGAGCGCCGATCTCGACCTGACTTTGCGGGGCGTCGCCTTCGCAGCCATGGGCACGGCCGGCCAGCGCTGCACGACGCTCCGCCGCCTATTCGTACACGACAGCCTGTACGACGCCTTGCTCCCACGCTTGAAGGCGGCCTACGCCTCCGTCCCGGTCGGCGATCCGCGCCAGGCCGGAACACTCGTCGGCCCGCTGATCGACCGTGCTGCTTTCGAAGCCATGCAGCACGCCCTCTCCGACGCCCGAAAGGCCGGCGGCCAGGTGGTCGGCGGAGACGCCGTGGAAGTCGCAGGCTGCCTAGACGCTGCTTATGTCCGCCCCGCGCTCGTGGAGATGTCGTCGCAGGCCGAAGTTGTTCGTCGTGAGACCTTCGCGCCGATCCTCTACGTCATGCGCTACTCGGAATTGACGGACGCCATTTTTCTGCAGAACGACGTGCCACAGGGCTTGTCGTCGTCGATCTTCACCAATGACTTGCGCGAGGCGGAACTATTCGTTTCCGAGCGCGGATCCGACTGCGGGATCGCCAACGTCAACATCGGCCCCTCCGGAGCGGAGATCGGTGGGGCCTTCGGCGGTGAAAAGGAAACAGGCGGCGGTCGCGAGGCTGGTTCCGACAGCTGGAAAGCCTACATGCGCCGCGCCACCAACACGGTGAACTACGGCGCGTCCCTGCCGCTCGCCCAAGGCGTCAAGTTCGACGTTTAGCGACTGCAGCTAGCGCTCGACCGACGTCCGCTGCATCGGGGTCAGCTTTGCCAGGAAGTGGTTCTGGGCGCGGTATGGAACCTTCTCGTGATCCATCGCCACCTGGAGGTGCTCGACCAGGATGTCGAAGTCGGTGTTTTGCAGGCCCATGTCTTTGTGGGACGCCTTCATGTCACGTCCAGAGTAACTGCAGCCGCCATTCAGCAGGTAGCAGAACTGCTCCTTCAGTGTCCGACGCAGACGCACCATGTCGTGGCTCTTGAAGATATCGGAGACAAGTGGATCGGCGAGATCGGAGTCGACGACTTCGTCGACGATCCGGTCAACACCAGCTTTTTCATGGAAGGCCTTCCACATCGTGTCGCCCTCGAAAGGTGTTGCGCCGGCGTTGGCGTTGGCTTGGGCATAGGGCGCGATCTCTTCCTCACCCGGATGGATTGCGGAGGAGTGTTCGACCTTGAAGGCCGGCGCGGCGGCCGTCACCGCGGCGGCGAGAATGAGAGCCTGGATCATTCTAGAACCCCGCCTGGAGTGAGAAGTAGACGCCTCGCTGATTGCGGAAGGTGGCGATCTCGCCAAGGTCCACATAGGCCGCAGTGATCGAAAGGTTCTTGTTGATGGCGTAAGCGGCGAAGACGTCCGCCCAATTGTCTTCCTTCAAGCCGTTCAGATTGTCCGGCTTGCTGCGATACTCTACGCCTACCGCGAATTTTCGGGTCAGCATCAGGGCCGCGGAGCCTTCGAATTCCGCCTGGTATTCGTCGTGCTTGTTGCCGCCGAACCCCAACAGACCCGTCTGGTTGGCATCGGTTGCGCGCACCGTGCCGTTCAAGACCAGGCTTTGATCCAGGAGAACCTTAGTCGCGGCCACATACCAGTCGACGCCGCTGTCCTTCTTGCCGCCCAGCAGGCCAATCACCGCACCGCGGTCTGCTTTTTTATACTGCGCGCCCACCGCCACCTGCGGAATCCAGCTGTCCTGATTGTAGACTGCATCGCCGAGGACCTTGACCTTCACCCCCACCACGTCCTGATCAAAAGTAAAGCCGGAACCCAGGCCGAGCTTAGCGCCCGTCTTCCCGGTGTCGAACGCCTGCCGTGTATAGCTGAGCTCGACACGGTCGTAGACACCGACCGAGACGCCATAGGCGCGGAACTGAAAGTCCGGCAGGTTGATGTAGGTCGCATGAGCATTGGCGCCGATGCCGTCGCGGGTCTCGTAGCCGCTGATGACCGCCCAACTAGCGATCCCGCCGCCGCCCGCGCCTTCGACGTTGCTGACCCCTTGCGTCAGAAGGAGTTTACCGCTTTCGCGCAGCTCATCAGCATGCGTCGCCTGCGCAAAGAAGAGAAGGCTGACGCCGAGAAGCGCTGCTTGAACTCCCCGCATCTTTGTGGTCCCCGGTTTTCCCGCTTCTGCGATGACGAGGAACTCGTTATGCGAAAGTTGCTTATAGAGCGTTCAGCGGTTCGGACTAGGCGAAGGGTTATGCGCCCAAAACTCATCTACGCAGCCCTCGCCATTTCCATCGGCGCGATCGGTGTGCCCGCCGCAGCTGCCGACCTAATGATCAGCGTGCACAGCGAAGACGGCGCGCCTCTAGCCGACGCGGTGGTTCTAATCCACCCAGCCGGCGGCTCCGGCCCGGCGAGCGCCATCCACTACAGCTGGCCTATCGTGATGGCCCAGCAAAATATTTCCTTCAATCCCTACGTTTTGATCGTGCCGGTGGGCTCAACCGTCGGCTTTCCGAACAAGGACAAGGTCCGCCACCACGTCTACTCGTTCTCCGCGGCCAAGAAATTTGAACTTAAGCTCTATGGCCAGCAGGAAGAGCGCACTGTCACCTTCGACAAGGGCGGGATCGTAGCCTTGGGCTGCAACATCCACGACTCGATGATCGGCTACATCTACGTCTCCGACACGCCCTATGCGGCGAAGACTGACCCCTCGGGGGATGCCGTGATCCATGGCCTTCCGGCCGGATCGGGAACCCTGATGGTTTGGCACCCCGACATGAAAGCTCGCGCGCCCATCGACAAGCCTCTGAACCTGGCAGCGGCCTCCTTTGTGGTGACCCTGGAGATGAAGCCCGTCGGCCTGCGCCACAAGCACTAGTCTCCCGCCGCGGGCGCTAGCCGGATGCGGCGAGACCGTAGAGCTCGTTCGGTGCATCGTCAGCGAGGAACTCCATCAGATCCTCGAGCGGCAGCGGCCTGGAAATGAGGTAGCCCTGAGCCATGTCGCAACCCATGGCGTTCAATAGGGAATAACAGTCATTGTCCTCGATCCCTTCGGCGGTGACTTTCAAACCCAGGCTGTGCGCCAGATCGATGGTAGAACGGACAATCAGCGCGTCTCGTTGGCTTTCCGTCACGCCCTCGACAATGGACTTGTCGATCTTCAGCTCCTGACCGCGGATCCGCTTCAGATAGGCGAGTGACGACAATCCGCTGCCAAAGTCGTCGATGGAGATCGAGATTCCGGCCTCGGCAAAGCGGTCGAGCATGGCCAGGGCCACGTTCGGATTTTCGATGACCGCCGTCTCCGTCACCTCGAAGACCAGCTTGCCCTTGCAGCGTGGGACCTGGGCCAGGGCGAAATCCGCGAAGTCCGGTTCGCCGAGCGTCCGCCCAGAGATGTTTACCGCCATGTCTACGACGAAGCCGGCAGCAGCCAGGGTCGCTTGATCCGCCACCGCCCGCCTAATCACCCATTCCGTCAGTGCACGGATGTGTCCGGTTTCCTCAGCCATAGGAATGAAGAGGTCCGGCGGCATCATGCCCCGGACGGGGTGTCGCCAGCGCGACAGAGCCTCAACGCCTGTGACCTTGCGGCTGCGCATATCGAACTTCGGCTGGTAGAAAAGCTCGAGCCCCCCGCCGTCCAGCGCATCCAGCATTCCACTCATCAGGGCGAGATTGGAGGCTGGGTCGCCGTAGGCCTCCGCATCGAAAAAGGCCACTTTCTTGCGGGAGCCGCGCGCTTGGTCCAGCGCGATATTGGCCCGCTCGATTGCAGCTCCGGGTCCGGCGCC
>JAYUBY010000488.1:0-11893 GCA_043740635.1 Alphaproteobacteria bacterium | reverse complement strand
GAGTCCTGGGAGCTCAACCTTTCGGAGGGTCGCTACGCCAGCGAGTCGCCGTTCGTACCGCGCATCGACGCCAAGGACGAAGACGACGGTTACCTCGTCAGCTTCATCATCGATGATACCACGCAGACCTCCGAATGCATATTGGTGGACTGCAAGCGTTTCACCGAAGGGCCCGTCGTGCGCATCGCCCTGCCGCACAAGATTTCCAGCGGCACCCATAGTGTTTGGGCCGATCGCGAGTTCATTACCAATGGCTTCATCGCCAGCTAGACGAGGCGCGCCTGCTCCGCAGCGAAGAACAAAAGCAAAAGAAACGCCATGGAAATCAAAGACAGCGTCGCCTTGGTTACGGGTGGCAACCGCGGGATTGGCGAGGCCTTCGTTAGGGCCTTCCTTGGGGCAGGGGCAGCCCGGGTCTATGTCGCGACCCGCGACCCGGCCAACGCTCAGCAGCTGGTCGAGGAAGCCGATGGCCGCGCCGTGGCGGTCCGGCTCGACGTGTCGAAGCCCGAGGAAATCGAGGCTGCCGCCGGGCAATGCCTGGACGTCAGCATCCTAGTCAACAACGCCGGCCAGTTCTCCATGCAGACGCTGCTCAAGGCTCCCGATCTTTCGGCCGCACGTGCGGAAATGGAAATCAACTACTTTGGCCCGCTGGCCATGTGTCGGGCGTTCGCGCCGATCCTGGCCCGCCACAAAGAAAGCGCAATCGCCAACGTGCTGTCGGCTGGCGGCATAGTCGCCGTCCCCGGCATGGGCGGCTACAGCCCCTCGAAGTTTGCCGGTCGGGCCATGTCCACCTGTCTGCGTGCCGAGCTGGCGCCGCAGAACACCAGCGTCACGGCCCTCATCGTGGGATCGGTGGACACGCGCATGGCCAGCCACGTGCAGGGCTTCAAGGAATCGCCGGCCACGATCGCCGAGGCGGGGCTGAAGGCCATCCGTCGCGGAGCCGATGAGATCGACACAGACTTCATGGCAGTGGATATTCGCGCCAACCTAGCACGCGACCCCAAGGCCCTTGAACTGCAAATGCGGCGCTCGCTATCCGGCGAGCGCGTCACCACCGGCCGCTAGGGAGACCCCTCCTATGACCTCCCAGGACTACCTCGACCTCGCCGAGCGCTTCGTCGGCGCGATCCAGAGCGGCGACACGGCCACGGTGCGCGCATGCTACGCGCCGGACGCCAAGCTGTGGCACAACACTGACGGCGTCGAGCAGACCGTCGATCAGAACATGAAGGTGCTGGACTGGTTCATCCGCACCCTGCCCGACCGTAACTACCGTCTGTTGCGCCGCGAGGCCCTGCCGGACGGCTTCATGCAGCAGCACGTTCTAGAGGCGACCCTGCCCGACGGTACAACGTGGGCGATGGACGCTTGCGTCGTCTGCCGAGTGAAGGACGGGGTCATTACCCGGCTCGACGAGTATCTGGATTCCGCGAAGTCGGGCGTGCTTAGGAACTTCGGGCGCTAGCGCGAGACCTTGGTAGCGTAGAGCGGGTCGTTGGGCGACTTGCCGCCGTGCAGCAGTTTGGCGGGGTCTCCGATCCCGCCACGCGCCCAGGTTTCCGCGATCGGTTGTTCGCGGTTCCACTCCCAGCGGAGGTCGCGGCGAGCGATCCGCCACGTCCCATCGCGCCGCTCGAAGCGGTCGATGGCCCGTGCGAGGGTGAGGGTCTCGAAAGGGGGCTCAGCGTCAGGATAGCGCGCGAAAGAGAGGTAGTAGCACTCCGACAGCGCTAGTGACAGGCCGTCGAGCTCGATGAAAATGTTGGTGACCGTATGTGTCATCAAACGGTCGCTATGCAAGGCTGGCAGGACCGCATCGATATAGGCGCTAGCGGGCCCGAGAAATGATCCACCGTGATCTTCTACCGCGTCGTCGTGATAGCATGCACGCAACAGGGCCTCATCGCCGCGGTCCACAGCGCGGCTATAGCTCAGGATCACCTCGGTGATAGCCTGTTTGTCCAGCAGGGCGCGTAGCTCGGCGATCGAAACCTCCGGCTCGCTCATCGGGTCTTCTTGTCGAAATCCTCGAGCAGGCCCATCGCCTTCAAGAGATGGGCGCGGTCGTAATATTCACGCCACGTCTTGATGAGCGGCCCGTCGAATTCCAGAACACCAACGACCGGCGCCGAGCCGGCCTTGCCGCGGATGACGAACTCATCGGTCCGCTCCATGTACAGCAGGCCGTCAATGACCCCCATATGGTGGATATTGAGGGTGATCGACTCCAGCCCGTCGCCAAGGCCAGATACGCGCTTGTAGACCGCCTCGCGCCCAACGACCGGGTCAACCATCATCGAGTGGAGCACGCCGTCGCGCGTGAACAGGTCGGCCACCTTGCGCCAGTTCAGCGCCCGCCAAGCCTCTGCCATTTCGCGTCCCGCGGCGATCTTTTGCTCATCAGAAAGTGTCACCGACATGGGCCTTCGACTCCGTTGGCTGGCGCGGCCGCATCGAGCGGACAATCTCAACCATAATTAACTTGCATAACAGTACTTACCTTTGGCAAGCTCTTTCTCACCACTTGAACCGAAGATGCTGGCAGGGCCCGTCGCTCCGCCGTCAGGCGCTCGGAACAGCGCTCTAAAGGAGTGACTTGCTTGACGAGACTAAAAGTTTCGTCCAATTGTCCCTGAGCTGTTGAAATTGAAAATACGCCAAAACGCTTAGATGAGAACTGTCAGTCGGAAATACCTAGTCAAAGGATCACCTCAAGAGATCCTAGGAATCCGAAGCGTACGTATTTTGATGTAATTCATCTACTCGAAAGACGTCTGATCTCCGGGGACTTCCTGACTGCTCTGAAAGATTGACCAAGAACAAGTCTACCGCTGAGTGCGGAAACATAACAAGGCCGCGGCGACCTTAATGTAGACTCGGCCAAGGGGGAGAAAACAAGTGAACCTGCAAACCACGACGTCCGTGATCGCTCTGCTCGCGGGGATGACTATCGCTATGCCAGCGCTCGCGGCGACGGGCGCGAGCACCACCCCACAGCTGGAAGAACTGATCGTCACGGCGGAAAAGCGCGCCGAGAACGTGCAGACCACGCCGCTGTCGATCACCGCGGTTTCCGGCACGACACTCGCGAAAGACAGGGTGCTGACGCTGGAGGACATCGGTCACAACATGACCGGCATCTCCTTCACGGCGAATTCGCCGCAAGCAAATGAGATCAACATCCGCGGCGTGGTGAACACCCGCCTCACCTCCCCCACCGCCGACCAGTCGGTTTCGACGTTTGTCGACGACGTCTATGTCAGCCGCTCAGGAAACCTGAACTCCGCCTTTTATGACGTTGCTCGCGTCGAGGTCGTGCGCGGCCCGCAAGGCGTGTTGCTCGGCAAGAACGTCGCCGGCGGCGCCGTGAATATCATCAGCAACGCGCCTAGCTTCGATCAGTCCGGCCGCGTCACCGTCACCGCAGGCAACTACGACCTGCGCCAGACTGAGGGCTACCTCACGGGGGCCCTCACCGATACCATCGCCGGGCGCCTCTCGTTCCAGACCATCAATCACTCTGGCTACGCCAAGGACCTCTTGCACAACACCGATGTTGAGAACCTCAATTCGGTGCAAGGCAGGGTTCAACTCGCCTACAAGCCGATGAATTCCGACCTTCGGGCCAGCATCAACATCGACTACGACAAGGACAGCAACGACGGAGTAAATCGGGTTGGCCTGAAGAGCCCGACCCTGCGAGCAGGCCCCAACATCTGGTCAGGCACCCGCAGCCTGATCAGCACGGCGCGCGGCGGTGACCTCAATATCCGTGAGAGCTTCCCGGTCTGGCCCCTGTTCCAGGGCGACCTCGCGCCGACGCCGCAGGGCGCGCGCCACGAAACGTATGACGTAATCGCCAAGCTGGAAAAGGACGTCATGCCGAACGTCCGCCTCACCAGCATCACCGGCTATCGCGACAACCGTGCCTTCACATTGTACGATCAGACGGGGCTGGGTCCGACGAACGGCTTCAACTTCACCGCCGCGCAACTCGCCGCCGTTGGCTCGTCTCTGCTGTTTGCTGAGCCGGTGAACTTCATCGAGCAGGTCCACCAGTTCTCCGAGGAAATCCGGCTGTCCTCGACAGACAGCTCGAGCCGTTTCGACTGGATTGCCGGCGCTTACTACATGAAGAGCCGGGTCCACCAATTCAACCGTTTTTGGGGCGAATCCTTAGTGCTGCCGACCCTGTCGGGTGAGTCACACTGGGATGACCATGGCCACAACCAGGACGCCGCGGTCTTCGCCCAGATCGGGTACAAATTGACCGACACCCTTAAGCTAGAGGTCGGCGCTCGCTACACAACGGACAAGAAGGGCGGGACCCAGCAGGGGATCATTGTCGCCACGGGAGACAAAATCCATCCGGCCGATACCGCCCCACTCACACCGCTGACCCAAAACTTCACCACCGGTTACGGTGCGAGCTGGAACAAGCTTACCCCGCAGGCGATTCTGAAGTGGACTCCCAACGATAGGATGATGGTCTACGGCACCGTGTCCGAAGGCTTCAAGGGCGGGGGCTTCCAGAACGACGCCTCCAAGGCCGTCGCGGCTGCGACGGCGTACAACCCGGAGACCGTCACCAACTACGAGGCCGGCTATAAGGCCGAATTCCTCAATCATACGCTCCGCTGGAACAGCGCGGCATTTTACATGAAGTACAAGCAGTTGCAGGTTCAGCAGACCCTGGCGTCGTGCCTGTGCAACGTGATCAGCAACGCTCCGGGCGCAACAATCAAGGGGTTCGAGACCGATCTGCAATATGCGCCGACCTCCTGGCTCCACGCCTGGGCGAGCGGCAGCTATGTCCATGGCCGCTACGACTCCTTCGTGTTCAACGGCGTCGACAACTCGGGTCACCTCATGCAGCGGACGCCTGAGTGGCAGGCCGCTATCGGCGCCGAAGCCACGACGGACGTCGGCGCCTGGGAGGACGCACTAGTGGGCCGCCTGAGCTACCGTTGGCAGGGGAAGATGCCCTGGGCGCCGGAGAACACGTCCTGGGAGAAGGCCTACGGCACTCTCGACGGCCGCATCACCCTGACGCCCCCGGGCAAGCACTGGAGCGTTTCAGTATTCGGCAAAAATCTCACCGACGAGGTGTATCGGACGAACATCATTGTCTTCTTCAACGACGAGATGTCCTCCTTCGGTGCGCCGCGAACCTTCGGCGTCGAAGTCGCCGCACCCTTTTGATCCCCTGCGGCCGGGTGACCTTCGCCCGGCCGGCTCCTTTTTCGGGTGACCGTCCTTGGACCGCTGCTACCGAATTCTGCTCTATGTGATCGAGGCCTGGCAGGCCAAAGACATCGACGGTGTTCTCGCGCATATGGCCGACGACATCGTCTGGCACTACGCGGCCCCAGGCCTCCCGCCGATCCGCGGCAAGGCGACCGCAGCCAGGCTGCTCGCGCGCTTCCAAGACGACATGCACGACATCCAATGGCGCATCTTCTCCCACGCCGAATCCGGCGACCGCCTGTTCATCGAAGGTGTCGATGACTACCGCACCACGGAGGGTCATCGCGTAGCAGTCCCCTATGCCGGGGTGCTGGACTTCCGAGGCGACTTGATCGTCGGTTGGCGCGATTATGTCGACTTGGCGGTCATCGCCGACCAGAAATCCGGTCAGCCGACCACCAACCAGGTCGATAGCCTTCTTAATCGCCCGACGGCGTCATGATCGCCCGGCCCGCCATGAAAGCCGCCCCGATGTCGATTAACCGCCGCACGCTCATGACCGCTGCCGGGGCCGCCGGAGCCTTGGCGGCCTCTCCCATCCAGTCCAAGGAGCATTCCATGTCGCGCCTCTACCCGGTCTTGCAGGGGATCATCTCGGCCTGGCACAACCAAGACGTCGAAGGCGTCCTGGTCCACGTCACCGACGACATCGTCTGGCGCAACTCCTCTGGCTTCGCGCCGGCCATACGTGGAAAGGCGGCAATGCGCGCAGCACTGCAAGGCATGGCGCCAGTGATCAAGACCAACAAGTGGCGGATCTTCGACTACGCGGAATCCCAGGACCGGCTGTTCATGGAGGGGGTCGACGAATTCTGGCTGAAGACCGGCGAGCACGTGGCCATCCCCTATGCTGGCGTCCTCGAGTTCCGCAACCTCCTCGTCTATGAGTGGCGAGAATATTTCGACGGTCGCATAAGTTCGTCGATGAAGGCCGGCGCGCCGATGACCGACGAGGTCCAAAACATGATCTCCCGGCCGATCGCAAAATAGGCGCTCCAACACCGCCGCGGCCTGTCTAGTCCATCGTGACGTTGAAAGCCGTGACCGGCTCCCGGCACCGATCACACGTAATCCGTGGCTCAAGCAGGTGGCCGCAGGACCGGTGAAAGATGATCAGCGGTGGCCCGGCCTCGGTGGCCAACCATCGGTCGCCCCAGCGATTAAGCTCGGCGATCAACGGATAGAGGTCCCGTCCAGCCTCGGTCAGGCGATATTCCCAACGCTCGGGCCGTTCTTGGTAGAGCTGCCGGCGCAGTACGCCCATTTTGGTCAACCGTGTCAGACGGTCGGATAGGATGTTCGGTGCGACCCCCAGGGTGGTCTGGAAATCGCTGAACCGCCGGCGGCCAAGGAAGGCCGAGGCGATCAAATGGCTCGTCCACCGGTCACCCAGCACCTGGAAAGCGCGATCCAGCATAGGATTTCCATTATTGAGGTTCCCGGATGGCACGATTGAGCGCCGCTGCGCGCGGGGCGGCGGCGATGGTTCAAACGCCGCCCCGGGGCCCTCGACCGCGTAGACATCACGCGGGCTCACCAGCTCGCCGCAGTGGCTGCATCGGAACTCGGGGCTGAATTCCTCGCCGCAGCTGTGCTTGATCCGGTGGGCGGGATTAGCCGGGTCGAAGAACCAGCGCTTCTCCCAACGGATGATCATCAGTGCCAGGCTGTGGAGGTCCAGCCCCATCTTGGTGAGCCGGTATTCTTCCCGGACGGGCCGCTCCAGGTAGCGCTCCTTGCGCAGGACGCCCGCGTTGGTCAGGCGACGCAGTCGGTCGATCAACAGGCTTCGGGCCAAGCCGATCCGCCCCTGGAACTCGTCGAACCGCCGCACCCTCTGGAACGCCAGGTAGAGGATCATCAGGGTCCATCGGTCGCCAAGTAGATTGAGCGCGCGGGTGGCAGAATTGGCCTGGACGAGTTGGGTGAGTGGAGCTGGATCCGGAGTGTCGGTTCGGCTGTTTTCGGCCATGGAGCCTCAAGGTTTGGCGCGCGGCGACCCTTTGGTCACAGCTCTGCCTTGTCAAGGCGCGCGCGATCAGCCCAGCCGGCAGCGGCGTAGTCGGCCACCAGGCCATCGATGATATCGGCGAGCGGCTCCTCGGCGCGAACCTCCCCTACGCCCTGGCCCGCCGACCAGACGTCACGCCAGCGTGCGGCGGCCTCCTCGGGACGTCCCAGGTTGATCTGAGCCTTGCTCTTCAGGCCTGCCGCGTCATAGCCGGCCGCGGCCAGGCTGGCCTTCAGCCAGTTGGCGGGTATGCCCGTCAGGGCGGCCGACGTCACAATGCTCTCCACATTCGCATCGACCAGCATCTGTTTGTAGGCGGGGACCGCCAGACTCTCGGAGCAGGCGATGAGCCGAGTGCCCAGGTAGGCGAGGTCTGCGCCCAGCATTTGGGCCGCGCGGACCGCCCGGCCCGTGCCGATCCCGCCGCCCAGTACGATGGTCCCGTCGAAGACCTCCCGCACGGCCGGGGCGAAGGCGAAACCGGCGATCGCGCCGGTGTGACCGCCCGCGCCCGCCGCCACCAGGATCAGCCCGTCGACGCCGGCCTTCGCGGCCTTGTGAGCGTAAGTCAGGGAGTTGACGTCGGCATAGACCAGCCCGCCATAACCATGGATCGCTTCAACCACCTGCGCGGGACTTCCGAGCGCGGTGATGACGATGGGTGGCCGGTGTCTCAGCACCAGCTGGAGCTCCTCCTCCCAGCGGGCGTAGGATCGATGGACCATGATGTTCACCGCCCAGGGCGGGGCGCCCGCAGCCAGGGTCGCGCCGATCCGACCCATCCAAGCGTCAAGGTCCTCGAGGGTGCGGGCGTTATTTGCCGGGAACGAGCCGATGATCCCAGCCCGGCACGCGGCCAGGACCATGTCGACCCCCGAGACCAGGAACATCGGCGCGGCGATGGCCGGAAGTCTTAACCGGTCTGCAATGTGGCCAGGCAGGGACATTGGCTTTAGACGGCTTCAGGCGGCTTCGGCGGCCAAGGTATGAAGCCCGACGTGCGGCGGATATAGGCTTCGTAGTCCGGCTTGCGCCGGCGCATCCGGCCTTCGACGGTGGGGACGCCGCTCCAGCGGGTCAGCGTGTAGACTAGGTAGATCGGCCCAACCACGGCGAACAGCCCGGGCTTTGTCTCGGCTGCGACGAACCATAGGCCCCACCATACGCACGCGTCGCCGAAGTAGTTCGGATGGCGCGTGTAGCGCCAAAGCCCCCTGTCCATCACCTTGCCTGAGTTGGCGGGGTTCTTCTTGAAACGCACCAACTGCCAGTCCGCCAGCGATTCAAAGACAAGGCCGAAGCTCGCCAGGGCAGCGCCCGCGAGACTGACGGGTCCAAGCTGAGCCGGGGAGTCCGAAATCTGCCCAAGCTGGACCGGGAGGCAGACGAGCCAGAGCAAGGGCATCTGCAGCATAAAGACCAGTCGGAACGCGGCGTAGCCATAGCTCCAGCCGCGCTCAGCCTTGGCCTTGTCCAGCATCCTGACGTAGCGCCCGTCGGGCCCGTGGTCGCGCCACCGCCAAAGCATGTAGCCGCCGAGACGAAGGGCCCAGGCCATGCAGATCGCCGTGAGCACCATCCGTCGAGGCGTCCCGCCGCCTGTCTGCAGGTAGGTCGAAATTGCGACGACGCCCATTCCGAAGCCCCAGAGGCTATCGACCGGGGTACAGTCTCGCATGGACACGCAGATCGCCCAGGCCAAAACGAACAGGCCAACGATGACGCCGGCATTGACCGCCAGCACCACGACATATTCCGGCATGTGCGCCCCCCTACTTTCCGCTCGGGCGTAGCCCAGCGGTTTGACAGTCTTGCTATGCAAGTTATCTTAGCCCACAGGGACGCACAAGCAGTCGCCGGAGCAGAAACACCATGAGCGCCTTTTCCGGAAAAACCGCTCTGATCACCGGCGCGGCGGGCGACATCGGCGCCGCTGCGGCGGTAGCCTTCGCCCGGGCCGGCGCGCAAGTGGTGATCACGGATCGCCGCGCCGACGCCTTGAGCGCCGTGGCTGGCGAACTGAGCGAGGCGGGCGTCCAGGTCATGGCCCACGCCTGCGACCAGACCGAACCCGAAGACGTCGGCGCCCTCTTCGAGGCAATTCGTGGCCGCTTCGGGCGGCTGGACGCGGCGTTTGTCAACGCCGGGTACGGGCGATACGGCGCTCTGATCGACTTGCCCTACGACCAGTGGCGACGGCACGTCGACGTCAATCTGAACGGCGGCTTCCTAATGGCCCAAGGCGCTGCGCGACTTATGCGGGATGGCGGAGGGGGCGGGGCCATCGTCATGAACGCCTCGACGGCCGCCACAGACATCTGCGACATGCTGGGTGCCTATGCGGCCTCCAAATCCGGCGTACGGATGCTCGCGAAGTCGCTAGCCTCCGAACTCGGGGTCTGGCGTATTCGGGTCAACCTGGTTCTGCCGGGGATCATCGAGACGGCCATGACCAAGTCGCTGATCGATGACCCCGCGGTGCGCGCCGATGCGCTTGCCAATACTCCGGTCGGCCGACTGGGAAAGCCGGAGGACATCGCCGGCATGGCGGTGTTCCTCTGCTCCGAGGAGGCCGGCTACTTGACCGGGGCGGAAATCCTAATCGACGGAGGTCAGACCCTGCATGGCTATCCGCGCTGGTTCAGCGCCGACTACGCCAAGGCTGGTGGCGAATGGACCCCGCACACCCACCCAAAAGGCAGCTAGACCAGCACCATCACGCCAGGGTCCGGCGTCTCGGCGAACAGGCGCTCCACGTCCCCACCACGCCGGTCGATGACGGCGCGCCGGTTGATGGTGCCCTTGTCGGAAATCTCATGGGCGTTGGCACTGGGCGGTTCGGCAAGCAATAGAGCACGTTTGGGCCGCGCCGCACCGCCATGCTGATAGCTGTTGAAAGCAATTAGCAGCCGCTGAATTTCCGTCGGATCAGCGCCCGCGACGGGCCATAGCATGACCCCGAGATACGGCCTGCCGTCATCGCAAAGCACGAGGTCGAGCACCAGCGGCGAAAGCGCCTTGAGCAGACCATCGCGCAACCCGCCGCCATAGACCCACGTCCCGCTCGACAGCTTGAATTCCTCTGCGGCGCGACCCGCAAAGGCCAAGCCCTGGGTGGGATCTTCGGGATCATGAAAGGTCGCCAGGTCGCCAGTGCGATAGAAACCCTCCTCGTCGAAGGCAGCGGCGGTCTTCTCGGGCTCGTCCAGGTAGCCGCGGGTCACGTTCGGGCCCCTGGCACGAACTTCGTACCGGCCGCTCGCGGGAACCAGCTTCACCGTCGTCCCAGGCGCCGGCAGCCCAATCCCCACCTTGTCGGTCTCGAAGTGGATGACCATGAAAGCCGAGACGGTCTCGGTCATGCCGTAGCCGCTGGTCATCATGATGCGGCATCCGGTCTCGGCCACGGCGGCGGCCTGCAGCCGGTCGTAAACGCTCTGCGAAAGACCCGCACCGCCATAAAGCATCAGACGCATCTTCCTAAAAAAGGTCGCCCGCAATTCGGCGTCCTTCTCAAGGGCATCGACGAGCATGGTGTAGCCGAGCGGCACATTGTTGAAATAGCTGACCGAAATCTCCCGCAAGTTGCGGATCGAGGTCTCGAACAGACCAGGCGCTGGCTTGCCGTCGTCGATGTAGAGTGTGCCGCCCTCAAGGAGGGTGGCGCGCAGCACGAACGCGCCCGCCGCGTGGTGCCATGGCAGCCAGTCTAGCATGACGTCGTGCCATCCGGCCGCCTCGCCGATCGTCTGCTGGCACTGCGCGCTATTGGCGGCCAGGTTGTCGAAGGTGATTGGCACGACCTTGGGCAGACCCGTCGAGCCTGAAGTCAGCATGAGCGCCGCGCGATCGCCGGGTTCCAGCTTGGCGATGGATTTCGCGACCTGCTCGGTCGCCCGGGTCCCCATGACATCGGCGTATGCGGTGGCGAGTTTGCTCAGCTTCGCCGGGTCGGTCGTGACGATCCGAGCGCTTCCTAGGTCCAGGCGGTCCAGCGCGTCGGCGGCCGCGACGCTGTCCTGCGCGAAGATTACCGCAGGCCTAACTTTGGCGATCACGTGGGCCAACCGGCCAAAATCGCCGCCCAAGGCCGCATAGGTCGTGCTAACCGGGCAGACCGCCCGCCCAGAGGCCTGCGCAGCGAAGCTCATCACGGCGAAGGCCGGGGTGTTGCCCGCAAGGATGAGCACGGGCCCAGATTCGGGCTGATCCAGGAGCCACTGCGTGGCTGCGTCCATGTCGCGCTTCAGCTGGGCGAAGGAGGTAAAAACCCACGCGCCGTCGGCGCCCCGCTGTGCCAAGGCGGCCTTGTCGGCGGACGCCTGGGCGCAGCGCGCGAAGGCGGCGGGGATGTTGGCTTCATAGGCGCGGAGCGGGACGTTGGAGCGGATGAGGATGGTCCCGTCCGCTCGCCTCTCGACGTTCAAATCCACGGGAAGGAGTTTCGCTTCCCGGAAGGGTGCGATCGGCGTGACCGCCTCGACGCCGTCGGCCATGGTCAGACCCCGACGATCAAGCTGACCGTGGTCGTTGTCGAACCGCCGATATTCAGGGTCTGGCAGGTCTTCGCGCCCTCAACCTGATAGTCGCCGGCTTTGCCGGTGACCTGCTTGAAGGCGTCGA
>JAYUBY010000487.1:0-5777 GCA_043740635.1 Alphaproteobacteria bacterium | reverse complement strand
TAGCGTCTCGGCGGCATGGTCAGCTCCAACTTGCTGACACCCCATGAATCGAGATTTGCTATCCGGAGGAATCCCCTAAATGACGACACCCCCTAGTCGACATGGCTGCACGCATCGGCGCCCACGGCTTGGCGCTCTGGCCGAAGGGGCCTGACGGCTATTGACCTGCGCACCTTCCCAGGGCCGCTTGGATCAGCGGGTTTTTCGTGTCGAGAACTTGCGCGCGCTCGGGATTCATGACCCGTCAGCCGCCCCACCGGCCACAAAGGCGACGTTGGCCATTGGTGACAAATCAAACAATCGGCTCGAACCGAAAGTTTTCGTTAACCCGTTGCGTCGAGGCTCGCCGCAATGACAATGGACAAGTTGTCGCACCCCCGACCATGGTAAGCGTACAGATGACCCTTCAGCCCACTCGAAAACACGCTCTGATCATCGAAGATGAGATGCTGATCGCTCTTGAGGTCGAGAGCCTGCTGCACGATTTCGGCTTCGAGAGTTGCGATATTGTCGACAATACTGAGGACGCCGTTCGAAGCGCACTCGCCCATCGCCCAGATCTGGTCACCGCCGATTTGCGGATCGTGGGAGGCACCGGCGTTGAAGCGGTTTCGGCAATCACCGAGCAGCTAGGCCCCGTACCCCACATCTATGTCACGGGTAACGCAGACATGCTGACCGGCCAAACCCTAGCGCCCGTGGTCGACAAACCCCTCACCCGTCGCGCTATGGCGGATGCCTGCCGCCGCGCCGGCGCGGCATGGCCTGCGATTAGCTAATCTTCCTCGGCCAAGCCCTTTACGAAGGCTGGTAGCCAGGGATTTCGGCCGGGCTTCATCCGCTCGGAACGGTAGATATGGATTAGATCGGCGTAGGCTCGGTCGAAATCCTTGTTGACGATCACGTAGTCATACTCGTTCCAGTGCTCGATCTCGCGCTGCCCGAGCGCTAGCCGCTGGTTGATAATGTCATGGCTGTCCTGGGCTCGCGCATGCAGCCGACGCGATAAGTCCGACCACGACGGCGGGAGCACGAAGACCCTTACGCTGTCGGCCGACGCCGTATTCGCGACTTGTCGCGCGCCCTGCCAATCGATGTCGAAAAGCACGTCCTTTCCGGCTTCCATGGCGGCCATGACCGGGGCCTTAGGCGTGCCATAGAAGTTGCCGTTGACCTCGGCCCACTCCAGCAGCTCCGCGGCGTCGACCATGGCTTGGAATTCTTCGCGGGTCTTGAAGAAGTACTCCCGGCCCTCTTCCTCACCCGGACGCGGAGCGCGGGTCGTCGCTGAGATCGATAGAATCATATCCGAGTAGTCCGCTACCAGACGCCGCGAGAGCGATGTCTTGCCGGCGCCAGCGGGGCTCGAGACCAGCAGCAGCAGACCTCGGCGCGTTGTCTCCCAGGGTTTGGCGGGATCCAAAACTTTGTTCGGATCAGGGGCGGCCATGGTCACGGTCGCTCACTCGACATTCTGCACCTGCTCGCGGAATTGCTCGATGGTGGCTTTGAGGTCCAGACCGACCGAGGTCAAGGCGCTCAACGCTGACTTGGAACACAAGGTGTTTGCCTCGCGCATGAATTCCTGAGTCAGGAAGTCGAGCTTGCGCCCGACCGCGCCATCCGCGCCGAGCAGCCCGATGGCGGCGTCCACATGGCCGCGCAGACGGTCCAGCTCCTCCTGCACGTCGGCCTTCACCGCCATGGCGGCGGCCTCTTGCAGAATGCGCTCCTGCGTCGCTGCCTCGCCGGCCAGTTCCGTCAGCCGTTTCTCGTAGCGGACCTTGATGATTGCAGGCTGGCCGCTGGCCAGGGCCGATGCCTTGACCGTCAGTTCACCAATCTGGTCCACAAGCCCGCCCAGGACGCCAGCCAGTGCACGGCCCTCTTCGGCGCGGCCCGAAGCGAGCTCGTCTAGCGCCATGCCGATCGACGCTGCGATAGCCGCCTCCAATGCCGTTTGGGCCTGCGGATCGTCAACGGCGTCGGCCGCCTCGATCACGCCGCGGAGACCGAGCAGACCGTCAAGCGTTGGCACGGTGGCCTGGCCCGACGCGACATAGGGCGTGCCCGCCGCCAAGTACCGCTCCAACTGCTCGAGGTTGAGCCGGACAGCGCCCGCGCCCTCGGCACGTTTTGCCTGCACCCCGACGGTCAGTTGCCCTCGCTGGAACAGCGCTTGTGCGCCCTCCCTTGCGGCACGCTCAAGCCCTTCGAAACCCGGAGGGCCTCGGTAGCGCACTTCCAGATTGCGCCCGTTGACGCTGCGCGCCTCGACAGCCCAGCTCCAGACGTCAAGCGAACCCTCGGCGCGACCGAAGCCCGTCATGCCAGAGATGGTCATTTCGGGCCTCCCACTGCCGCGCGCTGGCGTTCGATCACACGCCATTTGTCCACGTTGACCTTATGCTCGGCATAGGTCGTGGCGAAGACGTGTCCGCCTGTCCCATTAGCCACGAAGAACATCTCGCTGGACTTCGGCGGATTGAGCACGGCGGCCAGCGCCGCGCGGCCTGGATTGGCGATCGGCGTCGGCGGCAAGCCTGCGATCTTATAAGTGTTGTAGGGCGTCGCGGCGTCGAGCTCCGAGCGGGTTATGCCTCGGCCGAGCGGCCGTCCTTTGGTAATCCCATAAATGATGGTCGGATCGCTCTCCAGCCTGATGCCCGCGCGCAGCCGGTTCTCGAACACCGCCGCGATCCTGGGCCGTTCGACCGGTAGGCCCGTCTCCTTCTCTACGATCGAAGCCAGCGTTACCGCCTCCGCAGGCGTCTTAAGCGGCAGGTCGGGCGCGCGGCCCGCCCAAAGCTGCGCAAGCAAGGCGTCGCGCGCCTCGCGCATTTTCTGGATTACCTCGGCACGGTCTTCGCCACGTTGCACGGGATAGCTGTCCGGCAGGATCGAGCCTTCAGGCGGTGCTTCCACTGCCCCCGTCAGCACAGGCTCAGCCCTTACCGCGTCCGCGGCCATATCGCTCGTCCACCCTTCGGGCACGGCCACAAACCGCTTCACGACCTTGCCTTGCGCAACGTCGAACAAAACGTCAGCCATCGCCTCGCCGCTTGGGAACTCGTATTCACCGGCCTTCAGATGTCGCCCCGCCCCGCCAAGTTTTGCGGCCACATAGAAGATCTCGCGAGACCGAATGACCCCCGCGGTCTTCAAGGTATCGGCGATCTGGCCCGTGCTCGCTCCATGCGGCAGGATCACGTCAGTTGCAGCGCCTTGGTGCGCGGTTGGGCCAGCGCCCCGATAGATCCAAATCGTAAGGGCGGCCGCGCCGATTGCGATAGCGCAGAGCAGCAGGAAGATACGGCGTCCCATCCGGAGTGGTCCCCTACCCTTTCGGACCCTTCTGCGCCGGCGACGCCGACGGCTCACGTGACCTTCTTGAAAACCACCGACGCGTTGGTCCCGCCGAACCCGAAAGAGTTAGACAGAGCGATATCGATCTTCATCGGCTTGGCTTTGTGCGGCACCAAGTCGATGGCCGTCTCAACTGACGGATTGTCGAGATTGATGGTCGGCGGAGCCACCTGATCGCGGATGGCCAGCACAGAGAACGCCGCCTCGATGGCGCCAGCCGCACCCAACAGGTGTCCGGTCGCCGACTTCGTCGAGCTCATGGTCGCCTTGGATGCTGCATCGCCCAGCAGCCGGGTTACTGCACCCAGCTCGATCTCGTCGCCCAGCGGCGTCGAAGTGCCATGGGCGTTGATGTAGTCGACCTGGCTCATTTCCACGTCGGCATCCTTGAGGGCGGCTTTCATGGCCCTGAAACCGCCGTCGCCGTCCTCGGCAGGCGCGGTGATGTGATAGGCGTCGCCGGCCAGGCCGTATCCCGCCACTTCGGCGTATATCTTTGCGCCGCGCGCCTTGGCGTGCTCGTATTCTTCCAACATCAGCACGCCCGCGCCTTCGCCCATGACGAATCCGTCGCGGTCCCTGTCGTAGGGGCGGCTGGCCCTCTCGGGGGTGTCGTTGAACCCCGTCGACATGGCGCGCGCAGCGATGAATCCCGCCATGCCCACCGGGCAAATTGCAGCCTCCGCGCCCCCGGCCAGCATCAGATCGGCGTCGCCGTATTTGATCAGACGGGCCGCATCACCGATCGCATGAGCGCCCGTTGCGCAGGCCGTCACTACCGAATGGTTCGGACCCTTGTATCCATAGCGGATCGAGACCTGTCCACTCGCCAGGTTGATCAGCGCCGAGGGGATGAAGAATGGGCTGACCCGCCTGGGGCCCTTCTCGTGCATTTCGATCGACGTACGCTCGATCGTAGCCAGGCCACCGATGCCAGAGCCAATCATCACGCCGGTCCGTTCACGATCGGCGTCAGTCTCCGGTTGCCAGCCCGAATCCTTGACGGCTTCGTCTGCCGCAGCGATCGCGTAGAGGATAAAATCATCGACCCTGCGCTGATCGCGGGTCGAAAGCGTCTGGTCCGGATCGAAAGACCCCGGAACATCCGGTCCGCCGCCGCCTCGACCATCCACCCGAGGCACCTCGCCAGCTACTCGGCAGGCGTATTCGTCAGACATGTCGAAGGTGCTGACCCGCCCGATCCCGGATTTTCCAGCCAAGATCGCGGCCCAGGACAGTTCAGTCCCCTGGCCTAAAGGCGTGATCAGGCCAATTCCGGTGACAACGACTCGACGAGTGGAGATGCTCAAAGGCGTGACCCTCAAAGGAAGACCGCCGAAGCCAGGGAAACCCCTGACTCGGCGGTCCGAAAACCCTTAGCCGAATCAGGCGCTTAAGCGCCCAGCTTCTCACCGATGAACTTCACGGCGTCGCCAACTGTCTGAATGTGCTCCGCGGCGTCATCCGGGATCTCGATGTCGAATTCTTCCTCGAAGGCCATGACCAGCTCGACGTTGTCGAGGCTGTCGGCGCCCAGGTCGTCGATGAAGCTGGCCTTTTCGGTCACCTTCTCCGGATCGGCGTCCAGGTGCTCAATGACGATCTTACGGACGCGTTCTAGGACGTCGGACATTAGGTAGGTCCCTCTCGAAGTTCAGGCTTTGCATCGGCGAGCCGGGCCGGGAAGTCAACCACAACGCTCGGCTCGGCTAGTGTCGTTGGCGCGTTAGCATGTTCACATATGGGAAAGCGAGGCCTTCAGATCATCGCCATGCCGCCATTTACGTGCACGGTCTGCCCCGTCACGTAACCGGCCTCATCGCTGGCCAAAAAGGCGCACGCCGCCGCCACATCAGCTCCAGCGCCTAGACGGCCGGTCGGAATGGTTGTCAGGATCATGGCCTTTTGCTGCTCGGTCAGCGCGTCCGTCATCGGACTCTCGATAAAGCCAGGCGCGACGCAGTTGACGGTGATCCCCCGAGTGGCGACCTCCTGCGCAAGCGCCTTTGAAAAACCGATCATACCGGCCTTGGAGGCCGCGTAGTTGGCCTGGCCGGGGTTGCCGGTGACCCCCACAACCGAGGTGATTCCGATGATCCGACCGTAACGCCGCTTCATCATGCCGCGCATCGCCGCCCGACTGAGGCGGAAATAGCTTTCCAGGTTGACCTTCAGGACTTCGGACCAATCGTCGTCTTTCATTCGCAGCAGCAAGCCATCCTTGGTGATGCCGGCGTTGGCCACAAGGATATCGATCGGCGCGCCAGCCGCGGCTTCCGCCGCCTCGATCAGGCCATCCACAGCTGCGGCGTCGGAAAGATTCGCCGGAACTGCCGAGGTGCGCTCGCCCAGTTCCGTGGCGCGCTCCTGCAGGACCGCCTCTCGCGTGCCTGAAAGGACGACGTAGGCGC
>JAYUBY010000486.1:0-3574 GCA_043740635.1 Alphaproteobacteria bacterium | reverse complement strand
GCACGGTCCCGATTTCGCCGACACGGTGGTCGAGGCGGGCGAGATGCTGTCGGACCACAAGGGCTTGAACCTGCCGGAAATCGCGATTCCGATCCCGGCACTAACTGACAAGGACCGCGCCGACCTTAATTTCGCACTGAAGCAGGGCGTCGACTGGGTGGCGCTCTCGTTCGTGCAACGTGCATCCGACATGGCTGAACTTCGAAGCTTGGTGCAGGGCCGCGCAAACGTCCTGGCCAAGATCGAGAAGCCCTCAGCGCTGGAGGCGCTAGACGAGATCCTCGACCTCTCCCAGGCGATCATGGTCGCCCGCGGCGACCTTGGCGTCGAGCTGGCGCCCGAGGAAGTGCCGGTCGTCCAAAAGCAGTTGGTCCGCGCCGCTCGCCTGCGAGGAATCCCGGTCATCGTGGCGACCCAAATGCTCGAATCCATGATCCATTCACCGACGCCGACACGGGCTGAGGCGTCCGATGTGGCCGGCGCGGTCTATGAAGGCGCTGACGCCTTGATGCTCTCCGCCGAAAGCGCCGCCGGTGAATATCCGGTGGAGGCGGTATCGATCATGGACCGCATCATCACCCGCGTAGAGCAGGACCCTCGCTGGCCAGAGCTGATGCGCGCCGAATATCCCGTAGATGATGCTGACGCCGATGCGCTGGTGGCGGCCGCCCGAAAAGCCGCCGAGGCGGCTTCAACCGCCTGCTTGGTGGCCTTTACGACGACCGGACAGACGGCCCTCAGGTTGGCCCGCGAACGTCCACTTCAACCGACGCTTGCCCTGACGCCCAGTCTCAACACTGCCCGCAAGATGGCCCTGGCCTGGGGCGTCGAGCCGCGCGTGGTGCCTGAACCTGATGACATCGAGGATCTCGTGCGCGTCGCTGTTGAACAGGCCAGCCTCGGTGAGCTCGCCCAACCCGGCCAACGCATCCTGATCCTGGCGGGGCTGCCAATGGGATCGCCCGGATCGGCCAACATCCTGCGCATCACGCACATGCCAATCCGGCGTTAGCGCTCGGGACGCTGGACCACGACCAGCCCAGCGCGCGCCTCGGTCACAACGCGGACTTCGTCGCCGTGCCGCTCGATGGCCAGGTCGATGAATTCCTCGCCGACGCACAGCTGGTCGATCCACAGTCGGTCGATGCCGATAGGCAGGTGCGGATCGACGATGGTCACGACCCTCGCCAGCGCATCGACCGTGATCCCCAGGCAGGCCTGCAGCATCATGAACACCGACCCTGCCGCCCAGGCCTGGGGCAGGCAGGCGACGGGATAGGCCACTGGCGGCTCGCCGGGCTTGCGTGAGAAGCCGCAATAGAGCTCCGGCAGGCGCATCTCGAAGCTGGCAGCTGTTTCAAATAGGGCGGCGGTCAGCGCCACAACCCCATCGCGTTCCCCATAGTGCGACAGGCCCATCGCGCAGAGCGCCGTATCGTGCGGCCAGACCGAGCCGTTGTGATAACTCATCGGGTTGAAGCGGGCCTCACCGAACGCCAGAGTTCGCACACCCCAGCCGGGTGCAAAGTCCCGCGCCAGCAGCCGCTCGGCGACCTTCCGGGCCCGCTGGGGCGAGACCAGACGCGTGAACAGCAGGTGGCCGGGGTTCGATGAGAGCACCCGGCATGGCTCACCGTCTCCGTCCACGGCGATGGCGTAGAAGTCCTTGTCCTCCATCCAGAACCGACTTTCCACGGCATGGCGGATCGTCTCGGCGCGGGAGCTCCAGCGTGCGGCGTCATCATCTTCGCCTCGCTGCCTGGCAATGCCGGCCATCGCTTGGTAGGCGGCGAAGGCGTAGCCCTGCACCTCGACTAGAGCGATCGGCCCCGTAGCGAAGCGGCCGTCCGAGTGGAAGACGGAGTCCTGACTGTCCTTCCAGCCTTGGTTAGCTAGGCCGCTGGCGGCGCCGCGCGCGTAGTCGATCAAGCCATCGCCATCGCTGTCGCCATAAGTTTCGATCCATCGGACAGCGGCCAGCAGCTGAGGCCAGATCGCGTTGATCAGCACCATGTCGCCGGTGCGTTCCGCATAGGCGCCGGCTAGCGCTACGAACAAAGGTGTGGTGTCGACACCGCCGTAATAGCGCGCGAACGGAACCTCGCCCAGGCTTGCCATCTCGCCCCGGCGTGACTCGTGCATGATCTTGCCCGGTGCGGAGTCGCGAAAAGCAGAGACTTCCGTCGCTTGGTTGGCGGCCAAAAACGACAGCACGCCTTTGGCCAGCGAGGGGTCGATCCAGAGAATCTGCCAGGCGGTGATGATCGCGTCGCGCCCAAACGTGGTCGAGAACCAGGGAATGCCCGCGTACGGATAGGGGCCTGTGGCCATTTCGGTAGTCAGCAGCGCCAGATCGGCCCGCGACTTCTCCATCCATTCGGAAAACAGCCGCCCGGAGCTGCGAAGTCGGGCGCCGTGACGGCGCCGAGCGCGCATGGAATATCGGGCCTGAGCGGCATGGCTGCGAAACCGTTCCCGCGTGGGCATCGGCCCTGCGCACATGCCGATCTCGATGTAGAGCTCCAGATGGCTCTCCGGGGCCAGTGGGTACATGAATTCCGCGCGGTGCTCAGAGAGGCGGAACGGCGGGTCAGAGAACGTGATCACGCTGGCGCGTTCCACTCCATCCAGGCCGGTGTAGCGCGACGTGACCGAGCGACCGTCGATCTCGGGGGGATGAATAGTCCCGCGCTGTCGGCGGGACAGGCCACGCACTTCGAACATGTCCCGGAAATCGGCATCGAACTCGAAGACCAGCGGGATGATCACTTCGTCTCGGCTATAGTTCACGAGTGCAATGCGCTCGAAAAGCCGATCCTCCCAGAGGAACCGTTTGCGAGCGATGTGGAGCACGCCGGGCGGCGCCACAGCCCCACCGGGGAACGGTAGATGCTGGTTGGCGCTGTGCGAGGTGAAGAAAACATTGTCCGTGGCGATCGCCGCCGAGAGCAGCGATGGCGGGTGGGTGCCCAGGAGCAACTGGAAGCGCGACAGGATTCGAGTGTCGTTGTGGAACAGCCCGTCGCCCATACCCCGGAGGTCACCGAAAGCATCGGCCACCAAGAACGTGTTCCGATCCTTCAAGGCATAGAGCCGGTGAGGGACGCGGGGCTCCGCTGTTTCGCCGAGGTCCGCCAGAGCGCTTGGCGACGGCGCGAGGTCGTCCATGCGGCTACCCTATTCGGCGGCGACGTTCAGTTTCACCGCATTGGGTTCGGCCAACCGGCTGTAGATGTCGATATAGCGCGTCGCCATCGCAGTTGCCGAGAACCGCTCTTCGAAACGTCGCCGGATTGCTCGCCGATCTAGTCCGGCCAGGCGGCCAACCGCGGCAATCGCCTGGGCGTCATCGCGGACGATGAAGCCGGTCAGGCCATCTTCGATTACTTCCGGCGCCGAGCCGCAGTCGTAAGCGATCACCGGCGTCCCACAGGCAATAGCCTCGATCATCACCAGACCGAAGGGTTCGGGCCAGTCAATGGGAAACAGCAGCGCCTCGGCGCCGCCCAGGAAATCGGATTTCTGATTGTCGCTGATCTCGCCGATGAATTCGATCAAGGGATGATCCAGCAGG
>JAYUBY010000485.1:0-22193 GCA_043740635.1 Alphaproteobacteria bacterium | reverse complement strand
CGCCATGGATCGCCTCCACGGCATGGGCGATCTGTTCTTTTCCGAGCCCTTTCTAGAACCGCGTCCGCTGATGCAGGCTCTGCGTCAGGACGACGGCTGTGTCCTGCTAATCGACGAGATAGACAAGTCAGATGAGGCTTTCGAAGCCTTCCTGCTGGAAGTCTTGTCAGCCTATCAGGTCTCGGTGCCGGAGCTGGGCGTCATCGTCGCCAAGACCCCGCCGTTGGTGTTCCTGACTTCCAACAATGTCCGCGACCTGGGCGATGCGCTGAAGCGGCGGTGCCTTCACCTGCACATCCCACTGCCTGAGGCGGCGTTAGAAGAGCGGATCGTCGCCACGCGCGTGCCGGGGATTGAGCAGAGCTTGACGCATCAGCTGGTGAACTTTGTCCAGTCGTTGCGGACGCTGGATCTGCGGAAGGCGCCCTCGATCTCCGAGACCGTCGACTGGGCGCGCGCGCTGATCCTGCTGCACGCCGACAGCCTTGAGCCGGCCATGGTGCGCGACACGCTGAACGTGATCCTGAAGTTCGAGCAGGACATTACCGCTGTCGAACCCCAGATCGTCGAGCTGCTGCACAGGCGCTGAATCGGGTGGCCATGCAGCATACACTCGAGGAATTCCTGAGAGCGCTCAGGGCGTCCGACGTTCGCGTCTCTCCGGCTGAGGCGATCGACGCAGCGCGCACTGCCGTGGCTGTGGGATATGCCGACCGCGAACTCTTCAAAGACGCCCTCTGCGCGACGCTGGCCAAGTCGCGCGACGAGGTCATCCGGTTCGACGAAACTTTTGAGACCTTCTTCACCCGCGACCAGATCACCCTCCCGCAGCCAGAGGAGAGCGAAGCCGAACCGGAAACCGCTGGCGAAAACGCGTCCGGCGTCGCGGAATCGCCGCTCGCCCAGATGCTGCTTCAGGGCGACGCCATCGCCGTCGCCCAGGCTATGGAGGCCGCCGCCGCGCGCGCAGGCGTCGCCGAAATCCGCCTCTCGACCCAGCGCAGCCGGCTCACTCGCCGCCTGCTAGATGAGATGGGCCTGGCCGAGATCGAGCAGATCATCGCCAACGCCCGGAAGATGCCCGAACTCTCCGGCATGGCGGAACGCCTGGACGCTGCCAGAAAGGCGCTCGCCGGAGAGGCCCAACGCTATGTCGAGCGCCAGCATGAACTCTACGCCTCAGGCTCCGGCAAGGCGCTGCGCGAAGAGATGCTGGCCAAGAAGGCGTTGAACGCGGACGGCGGTATTGACCCCGTCGACCTCGCCATGATGCAGGCGCTGGTCAAGCGGATGGCCAAGCGCCTGGCCGACCGCTACTCCCGCCGCCGCCGCACGGCCAACAAGGGCCACCTCGATGTCCGAAAGACGCTGCGCAAGTCGATGGCCCACGGCGGTGTCCCGTTTGAGATCAAGTGGAAGATCAAGAAGGTCGACAAGCCGTCCATCGTGGCGATCTGCGACGTCTCTAAGTCAGTGGCCGCAGCCGCCCAATTCCTGCTGACCTTCCTCTACAGCCTGAACGACGTGGTCGATCACCTGGACGCCTACGCCTTCTCCGGCCGGCTGATCCCGGTCAACGCCATCCTCGACGAGAACGGCGTGGAGGGCGCGATCCTGAAGGTCCTGCAAACCATCGGCTTCCAGCAAACCGACTACGGCAAGGCGCTGGAGGACTTCTGCGAGAACCACCTGGACGGCGTTGACCGCCACACCACGGTGATCTTCCTAGGCGACGGTCGCTCCAACTTCGCAGACCCGCGTTTGGACCTCATGCATCTGATCCAACAGCGTGCCCGCGCAGTCATCTGGCTCAATCCCGAACCCGAGAGCTATTGGGGTCAGGGCGACAGCGTCATGCACCGCTACGAACGATTCACCCACGTGGCCAAGCCCTGCAACACGTTAGGCCAGCTTGAGCGGATCATCGAGGACGTCCTCAGGACGTACGTCCCGCACTGAAGTCCTCGGCGCGTTTGAGACGGAGCTGCTCGGCAAGTTCGGCGTGGCGGTCTCGAGTGACGCCGTAGAATAGGAGCGAGACGGCGGCTCCCACGCTGAACAGGGCTGCGAACGGTCCCCAGGCCAGGATCAGCAGCCGCAACACGTGCTCGGGCACCACCGCGCCGATCGCCGACCCCGCGCTTTTAGGGAAATGCAAGGCGTCGAGCGCAAAGCCTGCCGCCATCTGGCCCAGTCCCGCGGCGGCTTTGGAAGCAAAGCCGAGGCCCGCGAAATAGAGGCCCTCCCGCCGCGCTCCAAACAGCACCTCGTGCTCGTCGGCCGCGTCGGCCATCATCGCCGGATAGCCCACCACGAGCGCAGAAATACCGAAGCCGCCCACCGCGACGTTGGCGATCAGCATCCACATTGCGGCCTCGCCAGTCGGGGCGATGATGCCCAGTGCGCGCAGACCATGGACCACCGTCATTGAGACGATCACAACAGCCAGGCCCAAGATGCAGGCGTTCTTCTTCTCGATCCGGGTCAGCAGCAGGCGCGCGAAAGGCACTCCAGCCAGGATCGCGATGTAGAACGACATGGAAACAAATTGGATCTGCTGCGGCTGCAATCGCCAGACAAAGATATAGGCGTGGTTGTTGAGCGCACCGTTGATCCCGGCGGCCACCCAGAAGAGCAAAGCGGAGGCGAATAAGGAACGGAACGAGGCGTTTCGAAACACCTCGGAAAGCTCACTGAAAAGACCCGTCAGCAGCGGCGCAGCCGGCGTTTTCGGCTGCGGCAGGTCTCGAGCATAACGCCAGACTCCGAGGCAGCAAATCGCCGCGCAGAAGAACAGCAGCAGGCCCATCGCAGCGCCAAAGGCTGGATAGTGCCCGCGGATCTGCAGGCCTCCTCTGCCGGTGAAGAACAGCGAATAGGCCAGGGTGACCATGATCAAGCTGAGTGCGATGCCGAAGAAGCCGCGATAGGCGGCGACGCTGGTGCGCTCGCCGTAACCGCTAGCCATCTCCGCGCCCAGGGCCGCGTAGGGCAAGTTGTAGAGGGAGGCGACGCCGCGCAGGGAGATCTTGGACATCACCAGCCAGCCAAAGAGCAGCAGCGGCTGCAAGCCGAGCGGCGGCGAGAACAGCATCCAAAGCGCCAACCCCACGAGGGGCGCGGCCACCACCATCAGCGGCAACCGCCGACCAAATCGCGACCGAACGTTGTCAGAGATTGAGCCGATCATCGGATCGATCAGCGCGTCCAGGCACATGCTTATGCCTAGAGCCGTCCCGACCACGCTTCCCGACAAGCCAAGGACAGCCGTGTAGTAGAAAAACACGAAACCGGCGACGACGAGGTAGCCAGACTCCACCGCCTGGCCAAACGCGTAGACCGCCTTGATGCGGGCGCTCGGCTTTCGTTCGGCAAAATCGTGTGGCGGCGCGGCGATGTCCGGCGCTTCGACAAAGTTCTCTGCGACCGCCACCTGGTACTCCCCGACGTTTCTTGTTTGAACCGACGGTATTCCCCTGAGCCGAGGTGGCAATCGGTTACGTGGCTGCAGGTGCCGGCCGCGGGAGCGCAAATTGCCCAGTCGACCGAAAGACTGACCGGCAGAAGGTACTGCCTCCAGCGGTTCCGCGCCTCAGGACATCATTAAAAATGCGCAGGTTCGCGGATTTTGCAGCGGCCTACCCCGTCACGATCTACCAGCTGTCCACCCACCGCAGCTTCTTCTCCGTCCGCGGCGCAACGGGTGGCAGGATCCTCAGGCCGCCGACAATCCATCGTCGCGTATCCGCCGGGTCAATGACGTCGTCGAGCGACGGGTGCGATCCTCGCGCCATGGCCTTGCCGCTCGCGTATGCGCCAGCGACCATTTCGTCAAACTTGGCCTTCCGGGCGACCGCATCCTCAATGGCGGCGAGCTCGTTGCGGTAACCCAGCTTCACCGAGCCCTCCAGACCCATGCCGCCAAACTCCCCTGTGGGCCAGGAAACGCAGAACATCGCCGCCTGATAGCTGCCGCCTGTCATGGCGATGGCGCCTAGGCCGTAGGACTTGCGTAGGATCACCGAGAAGATCGGCACCGTCAGATTGGCCCCGATCACGAACAGCCGCGAGCAATGGCGGATGAGGCCGGTTTTCTCCGCCTCCGGTCCCACCATGTTGCCGGGGGTGTCCGACAGCGACAACACCGGGATGTCAAAGGCCTCGCAGAGTTGCAGGAACCGCGCGGCCTTGTCTGAGGCGTCCGAGTCAATCGCGCCGCCTATATGCATCGGGTTGTTGGCGAAGACCCCCATCGGCCGACCCTCGACCCGAATGAAAGCCGTCACCATCGCCAAGCCGAACTTAGGCCGCAGCTCAAGCACGCTACCCACGTCGGCGATCCGTTCAATCACTTTGCGGATGTCGTAAACTCGCAAACGGTTCTCCGGGATCGAGCGGCGCAGCAGCCGTTGGTCCGCACACGTCCAATCGATCAGCGGACCCTGGAAGTAAGACAGGTACTTCTTAGCCACCTGCACAGCTTCCGCCTCGTCCTCCACCAGAACGTCGATGGTGCCGTTGGCCTGCATGACCTTGATCGGCCCAATCTCCTCCGGCCGGAAGACGCCCAAGCCGCCACCCTCCACCATGGCCGGGCCCCCCATACCCAACGCTGAGTTCTTGGTGGCGATGATCACGTCGCAGCAGCCGAGGATGGCCGCGTTGCCGGCAAAGCAGCGGCCGGAATTGATACCCACCAAGGGTACGGACCCTGAGAGTTTGCCCCAGAACTCAAAACCCCGGGTGAAGCCACCACCCTCCGTGTCGCCGGGCCGTCCGCCGCCGCCCTCGGTGAAGAACACGGTCGGTGTACGCCAGCGGTGGATCAGCTCGCTCATCCGGTCGAGCTTCCAATGATTGTTGGCGCCTTGGGTCCCGGCCAGGACCGTGTAGTCGTAAGACAGCACAGCCGTCCGCGCCCGATCCTCGGCGAACCGGTCGCCGTTCACGGACGCCCAGCCCATGATCATGCCGTCGGCCTGAGTGGTTCGGACTAGCTCGTCCAGGCTGTGGCGCCGCCGCCGCGCGGCGACCACCAGCGGCCCGTATTCGACGAAGCTGCCTGGATCGACCAAATCCTCGACGTTTTCCCGCGCGGTGCGCTGACCGGTTTTGCGCCGTCGCGCCACCGCGTCGGGCCGCGCGGCGTCCATCGTCAGAGCACGGCGGTCTAGCACCTCAGCCAAGTCCGGCCGGATGAAGTCAAGATCGATCTCTTCCTCGTCTGGACCTGCGCCACCGGCGATCTCGACTTCCTCGAGAAAGGCGAGCGGATGGTCCTCAAAGACGGTTTCGCCCACCTCGACCGTTACCTGGCGCACGATCCCGGAAACCTCGGTTGTGATCACGTGCTCCATCTTCATGGCTTCCATGATCATCAGCGCCTGGCCGGCGCGAACCTCATCGCCCGCGGCAACAGAGATGTTGATCACCGTGCCCTGTAGCGGCGCGCGCAGAGGCCGGGTTCCCTCAGGACCCTCCGGCTCGATATCGTTCGTAGAATGTTCGATCTCCTGCTTGCCTAGGGCCAGAACAGCCAGGGGATCGCCGGCATCCACCTGATGGCCAACTCGCTGCGCGGCGGCTGGCGGGGCTCCGCGCGCTGCGGCGTCGAAATAGAGCTTCGGATGGGCCTCAGGTGGGCCCGCCAGCTCGGCCATGCGCTCTTCGATGAACCGTGTGTGCACCTCGCCCGCCGCGACCTCCGGCCGGGCCAGCAGGTTCTGCAGAAAAGCGATGTTCGTCGACGATCCTTCGATGCGGAACTCGCTGAGCGCGCGATAGGCCTTGGCGACCGCTCGACTGAGCCCACCCGCGCCCGCATGGACGATCAGCTTGGCTAGCAGGCTGTCGAACCTCGCACTCGTCCGATAGCCGGCGTAGCCGAACCCGTCGACCCGCACGCCCGGTCCCGACGGCGGCTCGAAGGCGGTCAGAACTCCGCCGGCCGGCTTGGCTGAGCCGTCAGCCGCCATGGTCTCCAGGTTCACCCGAACCTGCACCGCATGGCCGCGCGGCGTCGGCACATCACCCTGGGTCAGCCGCAAGTCCGACAGCGACCTCCCCGCCGCGATCTGTAGTTGCAGCCGCACCAGATCCAGTCCGGTGACCTCCTCGGTGACCGTATGCTCCACCTGTAGGCGCGCATTGCCCTCGATGAAGACGAAGCTGTCGCCTTCGACCAGGAACTCCATGGTTCCCAGGCTCCTATAGCCGGCCGCCTGTCCCAGACTGACGCCGGCCGCGAACAACTGCTCGCGCAACCCCATCGGCAGCATGTCGGCGGGCGCAATCTCCACCACCTTTTGGCGCTGCCGTTGCAGGCTGCACTCGCGGTCCCAGAGGTGGCTAACCACCGCGCCATCTCCGACGATCTGCACTTCGATATGCCGGGCGTGGGCTAAGAACTGCTCGACATATAGATCGCCATTACCGAACGCCGTCTTGGCCTCCGAGGCGCAGCGTTCGAAAGCCTCCTCGAGATCTCTGGCCTCCATCACCGGCCGCATCCCGCGCCCGCCGCCGCCAGCCACCGCTTTGACCATCACCGCACAGCCCTGGCCGATGTCGGCGTAGAACGCCTTGGCCTGGTCTAGGCTCGTCGGACCATTCGACCCCGGCAGCACCGGTACGCCGCATTGCTGCGCCAGCGCTCTCGCCCGACCCTTGTCGCCAAACAGCTCCAGAGTCTCCGGCGTCGGTCCGACAAAGGTCAATCCGGCTTCGGCGCAGGCCCTCGCGAAGGCGGCGCTCTCGGAGAGGAACCCATAACCCGGATGCACACCGTCGCAGCCGGAGGCTTTAGCTACGCCAACCACCTGGGCGATGTCCAGATAGGCCGCCGGTCCGGAACCCTTCAGGCCCCAGGCCTCGTCAGCCTTGCGGGTGTGCAGCGAGGCCGCGTCATCCTCGGAATGGATCGCCACCGTCGCCACGCCCATCTCGGCGGCGGTGCGCGCAATCCTAACGGCGATCTCGCCCCGGTTGGCGATCAGAAGCTTCTGCACGTGGACCGTCCCCGTTCGAACAGACGGTCTGGCACCGTCTCGCGGACATCATGCCGATGCAGCGCGTCAGGCCAAGCGCCGCGACCAAACAAATGTCCACTCATCTCCAACAAGGGTCTATCCTCGCAAAGGTCGCAAACGCGATATGGGATTTAGGTGCCCAGCACCTTTCGCCCATGGTCTCGAAGCTCACCCGCGGGGTTGGCATAGC
Organism: Alphaproteobacteria bacterium; assembly: GCA_043740635.1. GTDB lineage: Bacteria > Pseudomonadota > Alphaproteobacteria > Caulobacterales > Caulobacteraceae > Phenylobacterium. The sequence goes on along the minus strand of JAYUBY010000485.1, from coordinate 14,975 downwards.
GGTAAAGCGTCGCGCGGCTGATTTTGAGCTCGGTACACAGTTCGGCGACGTGGGTCTCGCGGTCGGCCATGGTCAATTGAGCCAGACGCGTCTGGTTCTTGGTCAGCTCGAATTGCCGCCTGTCCTTTCGGCCGCGAATAGCCCGAAGATCAGCTTGTCGCTGGATTTCGTGGTGTCGATGTTGGCGCCTTGGCCGGTGAGGACGCTCAGGCCGACGCCTCGCTCCGAGAGAGGTCGAACAGGCGTGACCAGGTGTTTGAGGTCAGGGCCAATCACGTTCTTCACGACTGACTATTAGCTCGACCGGGATAATCCGGCGCCGCTCTGTATGTCGCGGCTCAAGCCAGCGTTCCGTGGGTCGCTAGGCCGCCGCCATGATCTATGATTGCCGCCAGCCGCGTTAGGAAGAACACGGCCGCGAAGCCTACTGGAGCCAGGAGCATAAGCGCATAGGTGGTCGAACCGAGTTAATCAGCGGCTACACCGACAAGCATCGGCCCAAGAGCCAAGCCTGCCAGGACGGTGACGAGAAAGTATAGGCCGGAGGCGACGACCCGCTTCGCAGGCGAAACGAGATCAAGCCCCGTGCGGCGGCCACGCCAAGCCAGCCGCCGGAACCGAGGCTCATCATGCTGTAGGCTGCAACGTAGTGGCGGAAATGCGTCGCGGCCAAAGCTATGATCGCGCCAAGGCCTTCCAGCCCGATAGCGGCGATGGCAAGGCGAACTCGGCCAGACCGATGTCGCCGCGCAAGCCGGTCAGCGATCCAACCGCCTGCAAGCGCCGCCCGCCAACCAACGACGGTGGTGATCGCGCCCAGCGTTAGGCCCACTGGGGCGCCAGCGAACCGTTCCGTGGCCAAAATGGGAAGCCAATAGAAGAGGGACGAGTCCACGAACAGGATGGCGCCGAAAGCGGCCAGGAATGCGCGAAAGGCCGGAGAGCCGAGGGTCTCCCGCGCCGCACCCGGATCGCTGCGCTTGAGGTCTCGCAACCACAACAGAGCGATGATCGCTGCGAGCGCAAGCGCCGTTGGCGCCATCCAGGCAGCCGGCAGCAGGGAGACGAGCAGGAGGAACGGAAAGACGACCACGCTCGGGGTCAGGCGCAACGGTGAGGAGGCGTCTGCGGGGCCGTGCCGTTCACGCTGAACGCGAAGCCACAGCGCCAGCGCAAGCGGCAAGCCGCACCCAGCGAAATCACCGTGCATCGGCTGGCCGCCGCTCTGCTCAAGTGAACTCCAACACCCGATGGAGATCGCGATGAGTTCGGAACACCGCCAGGCTACGAGCCAGCACCGGATCGAGCATCAAGTCCTCGATAGCGATGAAGTTCAGAATCCGATTCGAGCTGGCGACCTGGAACGCGGGCGGTATCGGCCAATTCGCTTCAATGGGGGCAATTCTCGACCACGCACATCGCCAGCACTTAACCCTAGGAGTTCCGAGACTGCGACGCAGCAGGTTCCGCCCCAGTGCTTGCGACACAAAGAATTGTCGCAAGCGACACCGCTGCGGCGCGGATCGTCGCCGGCATTGACGGCGCCTACTTCGTACGATCAGCGACGGGTGACCCTTACGCCTTCAGCTGTTTCGTATCGATCGGCAGGCTGCGGATGCGCTTGCCGGTCGCGGCGAAGATCGCGTTGCAGAGCGCTGGGATCACCGGCGGCAGAGCTGGTTCTCCCAGGCCTGTTGGCGAGTAGTCGGTGGTCACGAACTTCACCTCCACCGGTGGCGCATCGGCCATGCGAAGCAACGGATAGTTGGTAAAATTGCTCTCTTTAACCGCGCCATCGACGATGGTGATCTTCTGGTAGAGGGCATGGCTGATGCCCTCTAGCGCTGCGCCCTGGACCTGGTTCATTGCGCCAGCCGGATTGACGATCTGGCGCCCCACGTCGGCGGCGACCCATACCTTGTCGACCTTGATCTTGCCGGTCGCAGGCGCGACACTTGCCTGCACCACCTCGGCAAAGTAGCCGGCGTGGCTGTAGTGGAAGGCGACACCCATGCCGGTTCCGGCCGGCAGCTTGCCCCGACCCGCCCAGCCCGACATCTTCTCGACGGCCGCCAGCACGCCTTGCATGCGGCCGGCGTTATAGCCAGAGGGCCCTTCGCCCACCATTGGCTTGTCGCCGAGCAGCTGCTTGCGGAAGGCCAATGGATCGGCGCCCGCCGCGTGCGCCAGCTCGTCGATGAAGCTTTGGTTCACGAAGGCGAGGGCGTTTGAGCCCGGCGCCCGCATCGGCCCGGTCGGCACGCCGGTCGGGATCGTCGACTGGTCGATCTTGCAGTTAGGCACGAAGCGGCTCGGGAATTCCGTTCCGCCCATGCCAGCGCTCGACGCCACCTTGTCGCCGTCGCCAAAGGTCACGAAGTGATCCTGCCAGGCGATCACATTGCCCTTCGCATCCACGCCGCCCTTGAAGAAGTGATAGCCCGCGGGGCGGTAGAGGTCGTGGTGCATGTCGTCTTCACGGGTCCACAGGAGCTTCACTGGCGCTCCTGTCTCCCGCGCGATCCAGGCTGCTTCGACCATGTAGTCGTTGGAGAGACGCCGGCCGAAACCGCCGCCGCAACGCGTCATGTGGACAGTAATGTCCTCCGGCTTGATCCCCAGCGTCGAGGCTACCAGTTGGCGGCCCGGTTCGGGGTTCTGGCTCGGGGCCCAGATTTCCATCTTGCCGTCTTTGTAATGAGCCGTCGTGTTTTGAGGCTCGAGCGGCGCATGGCTGAGGAAGGGATAGGAATAGGCCGCCTCTACGGTCTTGGCCGCGCCCGTCAGTGCGCCCTCGACATCGCCGTCTTTGCGCAGAGCCTGCATCGGCGCACCGGCATTTAGCTCCGCCGCGCGCTTGTCGTAGCCGGCGGAACTTTGCTTGGAGGTCGGATGGTCTGCCCACTTGGTCTTCAGCTGGTTGCGACCCTTGCGCGCCGCCCACCATGTGTCGCCGACCACCGCCACTCCGGGCAGCAGGCCGTCGAGCCGGGTCCCGCCCTCGACCACGAAGACTTTGCGTACGCCCTTGACCGCACGCGCAGCGTCGAGGTCCGCTGAAGCTACCTTGGCGCCGAACACTGGCGCCTTCTCAAAGGTTGCGTAGAGCATGCCAGGCACGCGCACATCGATGCCGAACAACGGCTGGCCGGTGACAATCTTCGCCGTGTCGTACTGCGGTTTGGCTTTGCCTATGATTTTGTAGTCTTTGGGATTTTTCAGCACGACCGTCTTGGGGTCCGGCGCCGCAACGCCCGCGCACTGCCCGGCGAGCGAGCCATAGCTCGCTTTGCGGCCGGTGGAGACATGGATCACGTGACCGGCGTCGGTCTTGCAGTCACCCGACGGGCAATTCCACGCCGTCGCCGCAGCGCTCACCAACATGGCGCGCGCTACCGCGCCCACCTTACGCAGGTCGTCCCAGTTCATGGGGGTCGCCAGGCTGCCACCAGCGAATTGGCGGCCATAGAGCTTGGGATCGCAGTCCGCCTGCTCGATGCGGACGTTCTCCCACGGCACGTCCAACTCCTCAGCGATTATCATCGGCAGTGAGGTTTTGATGCCCTGACCGATCTCCGGGTTCTTACCCATGATCGTGACGATGCCGTCAGGCGCCACGCGGACGTAGGCGTTCAGCGCCTGAGCGCCGGCGCCCGCCGCGGCTTCCGCCTTGGGGGCGATCGAGAATGACAGCACCAGGCCGCCGCCGATGACTGAGGCCTTGAGGAGGTCGCGCCGCGAGGCGCCGGTGAGTTCGAGGGTCATGGCGACTACGCCTTCTCGTGCTGGCCGGAGGCCTGCTTGATCGCTGCGCGGATGCGCGTGTAGGTCGCACACCGGCAAATATTGGTCATCGCCGAGTCAATGTCGGCGTCGGTCGGCTTGGGCGTCTTCGCCAGAAGCGCCGTCGCCGCCATGATCTGGCCGGGCTGGCAATAGCCGCACTGTGCCACGTCCAGGTCCATCCATGCCGCCTGCACCTTCTTGCCGATTGGGTGGCGTTCCATGGCCTCGATGGTCGTGACTTGAGCCGCGCCCACCGCGGATACCGGGAGAACGCAGCTTCGCTTGGCCACGCCGTCGACGTGCACAGTGCACGCGCCGCATTGGGCGACCCCACAGCCGAACTTAGGCCCTAAGATTCCAAGTGAGTCTCGGAGGGCCCAAAGCAGCGGAGTGTCCGGGTCGACGTCGGCCTCCAGGACCTTGCCATTGACGTTGAGCTTGAAAGCCATTTGGCCCTCCTCCGATTTTCCGAAGTTTAGAGCCGAGCCGCCTCTCGCAGCAAGGAAAGAGCGTTATGTAGTTGATCTACCTAACGACTGGAAACTTGGCGCGCGCGTAAAACCCTTGCGGTTCAAACGCGAAGATCACTTTGCCGCCCTGCGGCCGTAAGGCCTGCTGAAGTATACGAGTCCCGAATCCAGGCTTGGTGGTGGATGATACCGGCGGCCCGCCGGCCTCGCGCCAAACGAAGGCCGCGCTATCGGCCCCCTCCGCCTCGAGCGTGAGGGTTACACGCCCCGATCGATTGGACAGCGCGCCATACTTCACGGCGTTAGTCGCCATTTCATGCAGCAGCAACCCCATGGCGACGGCCATCTCGCCGCGAATTACGACCTGCGAGATTCCGGGATCAATCGAGATGTTCGCGCGGCCGAACGGCGCCAGTGCCTTGCTTATCACCTCAGCCAGAGCGACAGGGCCGCCGCCCGACGCCGTCACCAGGTCCTGCGAGGTCGCCATAGCCTGCAGCCGGGCCATAATCCGCGCCTCGAAAGCCTCGACCGTTTCCGCGCCGCGCGCGGTCTGGCTGACAATGGCCATCATCACGGCGATGCCGTTCTTTGCCCGGTGCGCCAGCTCGCCAATCAGCAGCGACCGACGCTCCTCGAGGGCCTTGCGTTCAGTAATATCGAGCGAGGTGCCCACCACAAGGCGAGCCTGGCCAGCTGCGTCTGTGGCGACACGGCCATGGGCCAGAATCCAACGCTGTTCGCCGCCCGGGGTCACAACTCGATGCTCTACGGAATAGTCGCCGCCGACCCCGCCTTCCCGCACCGCCGCGAAGGCTGAGCGTACCCGCTCCAGGTCTTCGGGATGAACCATCGATAGGTAACGGGGGACATCCACCTTGGCGTCCGGCGCAAGCCCGTAGAGTTCCTTGTTTCGGGGAGACCAGCTCACCTTGCCAGCTTCGATGTCCCACTCCCAGAAGCCCAGGCCAGCGGTCTCGACGGCGACCTCCAGACGACGGTGCTGCTCAAGGAGGTCGGCGGCCATGTTACGACGGTCGGTGACGTCGATCTGAAGCCCGTCCCAGAACACCGAGCCATCCGGCTGCTGGCGCAGCATCGAGGCGATCCGGTGCCAGCGCACCTCACCGTCGGCGCGACGCATGGCGACTTCGACGTCGAACGGCTCCAGACACGCTAGGGAATGGGCTTCCGCCTCGGCGAAGGTCATTCGATGCTCGGGCAGGATCATGTCGAAGAACACCTTCGCGTCCTGCATGATCGTTTCGGCGGTGACGCCGTTGACGCCAAGACAGCGGGGCCCCGCGAAGACAAAGCGTCGCGAGCCCTCCAGCCTGGTCTCAAGGACGAAGGCCATGCCGAGCGCGCTCGCATCGGCGGCCGATCGAACGATCGGCTTCCCCGTACCCAATTCGTCGACCGAAGCGTTCATCGGCTTTTGGGTCCCACGAGCCGCGGGCAATCTCCCGCAGCCGGCCTCATCGGGCAATAGCAGAAGAACTAGGGTTAAGGCTGCGGCGAAAGCGCGTGGCCGATCGCCTCAACGCGCATTTCAAGGCTTCGGTAGGACGACTACTGCGTCGGGGATCTCGTTCGGATTGTCGCCGGCGCGGGCCGGAAACTTCTCGGCCAAGACGTCTCCGCAAAGCCTGATAGCCGCTTCGAAGCCTTGCTCCACGCGCCCGACCTTCAGCTCCTCAGTTAACGCCGCCATGGCCTTGTCCCAGACGTGCGTCTCAACATGGTCGGCGATGCCCTCGTCGGCGATAAGCTCGGCCATCCGCTCGCCAAGGGACACGAAGATCATCAATCCGGTCCGCTCGCGGGTCATGTGCAGGTTCTTGGCCGCGAAATGCTCAGCGGCGCGGCGCTGGACCCGATGGCGCTTCAGGCTGCGCGGCGTAAGGGCTCGGTGCACCGCCGGGACGGAAACAATCACCGCCGTGGCGACGAATAGCAGGCCTTGAACAACGATGGCCCCTATCAAGGCGTTGCGGACCGCACGCTCCATGGCCGCGCTGACGTCAGAGGCGCTCCAGCTCGCAAACAAGTCTGGGATCGTCACATGCACGCCAGCCACCAGCAGCACGGCAGGGCCAAGCAGGGCGACACCGGCCGCCCAGGCGAGCGGCGTCTCGGCGTAGTGCGAGCTCTCCTCGGTGACGACGCAATAGATTTCGCCTGTCGTGCGCGCTTCGGCCGCGTGAACGGCCGCTTCTATGCAGGACAGGTCTGAGGCGGAAAGGCTCTTCATCACCAACTCCCCGATGAACCGCCGCCGCCGAACGAGCCGCCGCCGCCGGAGAACCCGCCCCCACCGCCGCCGAATCCGCCGCCGCTATCGCCGCGGCCGCCGCCCAGAAACAGGAAGGGCAGCCACCAGAGGCTGCCGCCACGCCCGCCGCGCCGTAGCAGGCTGGAGATTACCCAAAAGACGATCAGCAGAATGAAGAAGACCGGGATATGCGGCCGCACGCCACCGTTGTCGTGGACCTGAACCGGCTGTGCGGCTGCCTGGGCGACATTTGCTTTCGCCTGATCTTCCGGCAGCGCCAGCTGGGCGATCAGCGCCTCGGCGCCGTCGACCACACCCTGCTCCATGTGGCCCTGCTTGAACTGCGGAAGCACTTTCTGCTGCAGAATTACGCTGGTGAGCGCGTCTGTCAGCACCGGCTCCAGGCCGTAGCCGACCTCAATTCGGACCTTATGTTCACTCGGAGCGACCAGCAGGATCGCCCCGTCGTTGACACCCTTCTTGCCCAGTTGCCAGGTCCGGCCGAGCTGATAGCCATAGTCCTCGATCTCGTGGCCCTGAAGGTCGGGCACGGTGGCGACGACCAGCTGGCGGCCGGTCTGCGTCTCCAGGTTGGCGAGTTCACCGTCCAGCTTCTGAACCGTCGCCGGCGACAGCACGTGGGCGTCGTCGACCACCCTGCCGCTGAGCGCTGGGAACTTCGGAACCGCGGCGACGGCGACGCCCGCAATTGCAAGCACCGCCAGCGTCGTGGCCAGCAGCCCTCCTCCGCGTCGGAGGAGGGAGCGGAAGGCGTTGATCACTTCGCCGCCGGGGCAGGAACGGGCGCGGCGGGCGGCGGGCTGCCGGGCGTCACGCCGGAGGGCGGTGGCGGAGGCGAGGTGTCAAAGCTAACCGTCGGCGCCGACTGCGCGGACTGTGTCGCCGAGAACAGAACCATCGGCTTGGAGCTCGAGTAGGCGGTCTTGGCCCAGACTATCTGGGGGAAGGTCCGTAGCGTCGTGTTGAAGTCCTGGACGCTGTCATTGTAGTCCCGGCGCGAGATAGCGATCCGGTTCTCAGTGCCCTCGAGTTGGCTCTGCAGCGCCATGAAGTTCTCATTCGACTTAAGATCAGGGTACTTCTCCTGGATCATCATCAGTCGGCCGAGCACCCCAGACAGCTTGTCCTGCGCCTGGGCGTACTGCTGGAACTGTGCCGGATTGGTGATCGTCGAGGCATCGACCTTGACCTGGGTGGCCGAGGCGCGGGCCTCCGTCACTTCGACCAAAGTGCTCTTCTCCTGGGCGGCGTAACCCTTAACCGTATTGACCAGGTTCGGGATCAGGTCGCTGCGACGCTGATACTGATTTTGAACCTCTGCCCACTTGGCCTTGGCGGCCTCTTCCTTGGTCGGAATCGTATTAACGCCGCAGCCGGCGATGATCAGTGGCGCAAGCAGGATCAGCGCAACATGCGCGAAGCTGTTCTGGAAACGGTTCACGTTAGGTGGCTCCCCCAAAGGCTCGTCGTCGAGCTCGGTCTTAACGATATTTGGCCCTGCCGTTGATCCGGCGCAACGTCATCGGGCATGACACTTCCGTAACCCCGGCGGAGACCACATGGCGGCAACGCGTCCGTACTATGCCGAACGAGGTCTGAGCGCGGCATTCTATGACACCGTGACCGCCGCAGACGCCGATGTCCACGGTGACCTGGCGATCTACGAGAGTCTCGCGCCGCCGCACGCCGCCTTCCTTGAGCTGGGTTCAGGGACCGGGCGGCTTGCCCTACGGCTGGCGGAGCACGGCTTCACCGTAACGGGAATAGAGATCGCGCCAGCCATGTTGGCGCAGGCCAACGCCAAGCGCGCCGAAGCGGAGCCCGAGGTGGGCCGCCGCATGGCGTTCGAGCGTGGCGATATGACCTCGCTGAACCTGCAGCGCACCTTCGACCTGGTGATCTGCCCTTATTTCACGCTGGCTCACCTACCGCACGGCATGGCGTGGCGGAATACCTTCGCTGTGGCGGCGCGCCATCTGAAGCCTGGCGGCATTTCGGCCTTCCACTTGCCGATGCTCCCCATCATGCGTTTGCCGGGTCCGGAAAATTCCGACCAGGCGGTGTTTGACGAACCCACCCCTAGCGGCGGACGGCTTCGTCTCTACATCCGGGAACGGAAGTTTGATGAAGACCGCGGACGACTTGACCAGGTCATTGAGTACGTCGAGTTCGATGCGCGCGGCCAATTGCGTCGCCAATCCCTCGAGCGCTTGACCTACTACTGCGCCGACCCCACACCTATGGCCACGCCAGAGGGCCTGATACCAGATCGCCAGCCGATCAACCTGGGCGACACCGGCGAGATCCATGTGTACCTGAAAGCCTAACCCTTCGGCTTACGCTCCACGAAGGCCTTGAGATCGGACAGGTATTCCGGGTTATGGCTGTTGAAGAAATCATAGAGCGCGTCGAAGTCCCGTCCTGCGCCATAGCCCACCTGGGACAGGCTGACATCGGTGTTGCCGCCACCGACCGGCGTCAGCTCTAGGACAATCGCGAGCCGCCCATAAGCCGCGCCGCCCGCCAGGCCAAGGTTTTTGAGGTTGCGGAAGGCAATCACCCGTCCAGGTACATAGGCGGTAATCTCCTGACTGAGATCTACCGGATCGCCGGGTTTGCTCTTCGGATCGAAAGCCACGTCGATCCGGCCGCCTATTCTGAAGTCGATATAGCTCGCCGGCGCGATCCACGCACGGTAGCTGGCCTGGTCCGTAAGCGCCTTCCAGACGGCGGCAGATGGCGCATGGATCCGGACCGTGTCCTGCAGCACACGCGAACCGGACTGATCAATGCTGGAGGTGTCATGCACCGCGTCGAGATCGGCCCTTGTCGCCTGCGCCGGGGCCGCGCCCGCAAGCACAAGGCAGGCGACAGCCAAGAAGATTGGCGCGCGCATCAGTGCCAGTACCCCAGCACCGCGCCGATCGCGGTAAATTGCAAGGTGTTGTAGCCGCCATTTATCACGAACAGTTTCAGGCTGCGGCGCTCGAACAGATAGCTGATGCCGAAGCTTGCGGTGACCCAACAGAGGCCCCCAGCGAAGCCCGCGCCAACGCCCAGCATCGGCGCCGGGTTCGGGCCCAAGAACATGGCGAAGACCGCCGCTTCCACGAGCGCCAGCAAGAAGACTCCGCCGAACATCAGCGCCTTGTTGCCACCCGCTACATCGGCGTCGCTCAGACCCGCCGCCGCTTGCCAGGCCTTGGCGAACAACGCCGAGTACCAGATCCCGCCGATCAGGAAGCTTGACGCTGCCGCGGCGATCACCGCCAGCCAATTCACGTGTGGTATTGGCTAGTCCCCCTATTTAGGCCGATCAGTGAATTCCATCAGCTCCCTGAAGGGCGCTCCTGGCCAAGAGGCCCATGTGATGGCGCAGCTGGGCGATGCCGCGGTCGAAATAGGCGATTTCGCGGTGGGTGCGGGCCTGCATGACGCTGCCTTCCATCGTGGTCAGGATGAATTCGGCTAGACCTTGAATGTCGGTTCCTTTCGGGAGCCGATCGGTCGCGGCCTCAAGACAACCGCTGATGGCGCGCGTCCAGGCGGTGAAGTTCTGCGCCAGCAGGTCGCGCACCGGCGGATCTGGCTCGTGCAGTTCCAGCGCCAGGCTCCCGATCGGGCAACCGTAGATGCACTCGCTCTCCAGCAAGGCGAGCCGGTAGCGGTCCAGCAGCGCGAAGATCCGGTCGACGGGATCCTCGACCCCCTGCCATGCGGGCTCCAGCAGCATCTGGTCGATACCGTCGCGATAGAGCTCCAGCACGCCCACGAGCACATCCTGCTTGCCGGGGAAGAAATGATAGAGGCTGCCGCTGTTGGCCTGCGAACGGCTCAGGATGTCGGAGATCGATGTCGAGCCATAGCCCTTGGTCTGGAACAGATCCATGGCCGCGAGCAGAATGCGGAGACGGGTGTCGACTGGCATGAAGCGCCCTTAGTTGATCGATCCATTAAGTTCTTGATTGAATGATCAGTCAAGCGGACTCAAGCTCAAGCTCCTCCCTCACGGAATTGACGTCGCGCGGAGGGTTCAGGCCGCTGACTAAGCAGCCTGCGTTCTGAAAACCGACAAGATGAAACTGCATGAACGGCGAGAGGCGGCTAAAGGTCATCGCGCCTCCCAATTGTCGCCCGCTTTGTCTCGTGTGATGGTGTCGTCGAGGCCTCCGACCACAAAAGGCGCGGATCATTTCGTCCCGTCTTCCGGAGCCTCCAAGAGCATTTTTGCGCGCCGTTCATAGTGAGGCGCCCCGGAGGATTTCGAATGGAAGACCTGAAGGATCGCGTGAGCCTCGACGACCGGTTGGGAGCTGCCGCCATGAACGGCATGACCACCTCTGTGTGGGCCGACCTCAAACCCAACGCGACCTTCATCCATGATCCCGACGGAAAGACCCATCCCTGGGGCAAGATCAATGCCCAGGCCAACCGCATCGTGCGACTACTCCGCCAGCATGGCCTTAAGGCCGGTGACGCGGTCGCGCTGGTTTGTTCCAATCGCGCGGAGTTCGTCGAAGTCCTAGCGGCATGCCAGCGTGCTGGCTGGCGGATCACGCCGGTGAACTGGCACCTTACTGCCGACGAGATCGCCTACATTGTCAACGACTGCGAAGCGAAGGCGGTATTCTGCGAAAACCGCGTCTCAGCCTCGGAATCCGCGATCGCCCAGTGCCCGAATGTGCAGCTGAAGATCGCTATCGGGGCGCCGATACCAGGCTTCCTCGACTATGGCCCCACGCTCGCTCAATACGACGGCGCTGACATCGACAATCCCGTCCTGGGCAACCAGATGATGTACACGTCCGGCACGACGGGCCGCCCCAAGGGCGTCTATCGCGCCCAGCCTGTGGTTGCCGTGCAGGGCCTTTATGCCATGCGCGGATACAGCCATGAGACATCGGTGCAGCTCTGCGCCGGGCCCGCCTATCACGCCGCCCCGCTGGCCTTCGACGTGCGCGGGGCCATGGGCGCGGGATGCGAGCTGGTATTCATGGATAAGTGGGACTCAGAAACGGTCCTGCGGCTGATGCATGAGAAACGTGTCAGCCACTTGCACCTCGTGCCGATCATGTTCCAGCGCTTGCTCGCCCTGCCTGACGAGGTGAAAGCCAAGTACGACCTATCCGGCGTGATCTATATCGTCCACGGTGCCGCGCCCTGCCCACCGGAGGTCAAGGCCGCGATGATCGAGTGGTTCGGCCCGGTGCTGAGCGAATACTATGCGGGCTCCGAAGGCGGCGCAGGCTTCGTCATCTCGTCGGAAGAATGGCTGAAGAAGCCTGGCAGCGTCGGCAAGCGCCCGGCCCTACTCGGCTCCAAGATCCTCGACGAACAGGGAACCGAATGCCCCACCGGCGTGCCCGGCAGCATCTACCACCAGCTGCCGCCCGGCGGTGGCTTCACCTACTATAAGGATGAGGCCAAGACCCAGGCCAACCGCGTCGGCGACTATTTCACGATGGGCGACGTCGGCTATTTCGACGAGGACGGCTATCTGTTCCTCACCGGACGCAATGCCGAGACGATCATCTCCGGTGGGGTGAATATCTATCCACAGGAAGTCGACAACGAGCTGATCAAGCACCACGCCGTGGCTGACTCTTCGACCGTCGGTGTGCCGCACGATGAATGGGGCGAACAGGTTAGGGCAGTGATCATGCTGAATGAGGGCTACAGCCCCTCTGACGAGCTAGCCCAGGAAATCCTGTCGCACGCCCGGATCAGCCTGCCGGCCTTCAAGGTACCGCGCAGCGTCGACTTCGTGACCGAGCTACCACGCTCCGAGGCCGGCAAGATACAGCGCAACAAAGTCCGCGCGCCCTACTGGGAAGGCCGAGCAAGGCAAATCTAGATCGAAACACCGCGTCACCAAGCGTGTTTGGCGTGAGCGGGCGACGCATGGCATCAGCCAGCCCGCTACGTTTCCGGAGACGCCGCCCCATGATCCCCTTCATTGACCTTCAGGCGCAGAGAGCACGGTTGGGCCAGCCGTTGGAGGATGCGATCCTCAAGGTGGTTCGTTCCGGCGCCTACATCATGGGCCCGGAGATCGCGGAGTTCGAGCGCCAGCTGGGCGCGTTTGGCCAGGCGAGCTTCGTTCTCTCTTGCGGCTCAGGCACCGAGGCTCTTGTGCTGCCGCTGATGGCGTGGGGCGTCGGGCCAGGCGATGCGGTGTTCTGTCCGTCCTTTACCTTTGCTGCCACGGCCGAGGCCATGCCACTGGTCGGCGCCTCGCCGGTGTTCGTGGACATTGACCCGGATACCTACAACCTTGACCCGGCGAGCCTTGAAGCCGCGGTGATGGCGGTGAAGGCGGAAGGCAAGCTGATCCCGCGTGCTGTGATCGCGGTCGACCTTTTCGGAGGGCCGGCAGACTATCCGGCCATAGCCGCAATTTGCGCCAAGCATGGCCTGAAGCTGATCAGTGACTCGGCCCAGGGTTTCGGTTGCACGCTGGCCAGCAAACATCCGATCCATTGGGCCGACGTCACCACCACTTCCTTCTTCCCGGCCAAGCCGCTGGGTTGCTACGGCGACGGTGGGGCGGTCCTGTCGAAAGACGCGCGCTTCCATGACCTTCTGGTGAGCCTCCGCGTCCATGGCCAGGCGGTGAAGTCGGACATCGAGGGCAAGACCTTCGAACACGACCCGAAATACTTAAACGTCCGTATCGGGATGAATTCCCGCATGGACACAATCCAAGCCGCGGTCCTGCTTGAAAAGCTGAAGATCTTTGAGGACGAAATCAAGGCTCGCAACCGTGTCGCCGCTCGGTACGCCGCCGGATTGTCGGACCTCGTGAAGACGCCGATCGTGCTTGAGGGTGGCGTCAGTGTCTGGGCCCAATATACGATCGAAGTAGAAGGCAGGGACGGACTTGGCCCCTTTCTGCGCGAGCAGGGCATCCCGACAGCCGTCTACTACCCAATCCCGATCCACAAACAAGGCGTCTATTCAGTCTACCCGACAGCGCCGGGCGGACTTCCCGTCACCGAGGCCAAGGCTGGCCAGGTGATCAGCCTGCCCATTCATCCCTATCTGTCAGAAGACGACCAAGACCAAGTTATCGCCGCCATTCGCGCTTTCGTGAAGAAGAACATCTAGTCCTTAGGCCCAGTACGCCTTCACATCAGCGCCGTAGGCCAGGCCCTGAGCAAGCCCAGCGCGGGCCGCTGCGGGGCGACGGCGGAAATCCATCAGGTTTGGACCAAAGGCCTCAACGCTAGCCTCGTCCGGGGTGATTGCCAGGACCGTCGCGCCACCTTCCTTCAGAGACTCGACCTCCTCATCGAACTGGGCGGCAATCCGATCTCCCAACGCGCCGACGCCAGCGCCCAGCCTAAGCGCAACCACCACCACCAGATCGTGCCCTATCGCCATGTCGGCGTTGGTGCTGGAACGCATGCCACCGTCGATGTAGCGGCGCCCGTTCAGCGTCACCGGCGGGTAGATGCCGGGCACACTGCAGCTCGACGCCACGGCGCGGACTACGCCGACGCCGGAGTCCTTGGTCCAGAGTTTGAAGGCGCCCGTCTCGGCGTCTACGGCGGTGCAAGCGAAGCCGCGATCAGGCCATGCATCGACCGGCTGGGTCGAGAACGACTTGCCGAAACTGGCGATGAAATCATCTTCACCAACGGTCTTCGCGGCGAGCGCGAAGGCCCCGATTTCCGCACGAACTTCGGCGGGATTCCGCAGACTCGCCTGGGCTTCGCTCATCAGCAGCATGAGCTTCGACAGATCGGCAGGCTGGCCGCCGCTCCCTGTCGGGCGCCGTTCGTCCCCTGTGATCTGGTCGGCGAGGATCGGGTCGGCCATCGTCTTCGGATCTGCGCCCAACGCTAACCGCGCGCCTACGAACGAGCCTGCCGAAGTGCCCATTGTGAAATCCGCCTGGCCGAGGTCCACGCCGGCTTGTGCCAGCCCGGCCACAAGGCCGCTCTCCCAAGCGATGCCCACCGGTCCGCCGCCTCCCAGAACCAGCGCTCGCGTCATGGATTGTCCTTCACCTTGAAAACCCGGAGCATCGGCGGCGGCGCCCAGACTGTCCATGCCTTCCTGTCGGATGCGGGGATCAAGTTGCGAACCGCACTTTGCGCATCAGTTCGCAGAAAGTTTCGGCGATCGATTGGGCGCTGTCGACCTTGAGGCGCTCACTCGCGGCGTTTGGCACGCCTAGGCGAGGAGGTTCATGCCCAGCAGGCCTTCCATCTTGCGCCTCCAACTTCGCCGTGGGATGCGTTGAGTCAAACAGATGTTTGCCAGGATTCTGGGGCTCGGAGGCGCGATCATGAAGGCTGCGGTCTATTACGAAAACGGCGGCCCCGACGTCTTCCGCTACGAAGACGTTCCCGACCCGGAATGCCATCGCAAGGGCATCGTGATCCGCGTCGAGGCGGTGTCTATTGAGGGCGGCGACA
>JAYUBY010000484.1:0-4501 GCA_043740635.1 Alphaproteobacteria bacterium | reverse complement strand
CGGCTCGCCAAGCGCACTGCGCCACGCGGGGTCGATATAGACATGACAGGTCACACAGGCGCAGTTGCCCCGGCACTTCGCCTCGATCCCCGGCACGCTGGCGCGGAGCGCCGCTTCCATGAGAGACACCCCGACCCGGACCTCAACCCGCTGGCGGGTCCCGTCAGGCTGAACAAAGGTGATCATCGGCGCCGGCGCACCGTCGGTCACGCGAAGATCCGCCACCCGACATAGAAGACGACCACGACGATGGCCGTGAAGATCATCATGTTGACCAACATCCGCATCATGCCGCGCTCGTGCTCGTCGGTCAGGCCGAGGCGATCGCAGACCGCGTTCGATGGCGCCATCAGGAGCTGAAACATCGTTATGCCTTCCCATGCGCCGGGACCGGGCCTGGACTCTCGATGCGCCGGCCAAGGCCGGCGGCGCGCGGCGGCGATCCCGAGAGGATCCCGCCCAACCCTATGACGAGCAGCCAAAGCACCTTCAGCGCCTCGGCTGCGATGTAGACGGTGTGTAGGCTGGACGGCGGCGGCGACTGGCCGGCCTGGATCACGGAGACGCGCAGATCGAGGGCCGGGATCAGCCACAGCGCCTGAGCGACGACAATAACGGCGGGACCCAGGAGGCTGAGATACCAGCGCCTGCGCCACTGCGACCCTGCGCCCAGGATCAGGAGGCTGACGACGAGCGCCAACTCGACGCCATTGTAGACTCGGAACGTGTGCCGGCCGACATCCAGGGCCACGGTTAGCGACAGGGACGGCGCCAGGAACTTGGCCGGCGTGGCCAGGAACGCCACCCCGATCGCAAGGCCCGCCCAGAGCAGATAGACCTTCGTCGCAAGTCGCTCGAGCCTGCCTTGGAAGGCCGACATTGCCGCCATCATCAAGTCTCCTCGCGACGGTGGAACTCGACATAGAAGCGAACCGGACCCAGAGGCTCGACCGCGTGAAGGATCGTAGGCTCGACGACGCCAGGCGGCGTCCGCGCCGTCAGCACCGTCTCGGAGGCCGAACGGCGCGGATCTTCGATCCGATAGGCCAGGCGGCCCTCAAGCACATGGATCAGGGCCCAGGCGCCTTCCTTGGTCGTGTGGGCCTTCAGCAGCGCTTGGGGCACGGTCGCCTCGGTGAATTCTTGGGTGCGCCGGTAAGGCTGCACGTCGGACGGCAGGACCATTAGGCGACCCTCCGTGGTTCGCTCACGTGCGGGTTCGGGCTGAAGCTCGCCCTCATGCCTTCGACACCGTTCCAGGCCGCCGCATCCGCCGGCGGCGGATCCTTGTGAGTGAGATTCAGCCAGATGTCGGCGTAGGTCTTGTTGAGCTCCAGCCACTCGCCCGTCGCCTTTGGGTCGGTGTCGGGAAAGATCGCGTCGGCTGGGCATTCGGGTTCGCAGACCCCGAAGTCGATGCATTCGTCAGGGCTGATGACCAGCATGTTCTCGCCAGCATAGAAGTAGTCCACCGGGCAGACTTTGACGCAGTCAATGAACTTGCACTTGATGCAGTTGTCGGTGACGACATAGGTCATCGTTCGACGGCGCTGTCTGAAGGCTGCTTGGTGCGCGCCGGCTCGGGCCGAAGAGGCGGAAGCTCGCCCCGGCTGGCGGCGATGCCGAACTGCAGGCTCTGGGCGATCATCTCCGACTTGGCGACGAACAAGGCCGCGGCCTCGGGTGGGCAGAGCTGTTCCGCTGTCTGCTTGAACAGGTGCAGCCAGCGGGCGAAGTGGGTCGGCCTGATCTCGGCGATGCGGATGTGGGCGGGCATCGGCGCGCCCTTGAAACGACTGGTCATCAGCAGCACCGAGGACCAGAAGTCGCACAGTTTGGCGAGGTGCGCGTCCCAGCCGTCGCCCATGATCCGGTTGAAGATGGGGCCGAGCGCCGGGTCAGTGCGCACCTTGGCGTAGAAGGCGTGCACCAGCTCATGGATCATCGTCTCGGTGACGCCGACGGCGGCGTCAGGGCCGACGCGGAGAGGGCGTTGCGCAGGCATGTTCATAGGAGCCTCGGATATCAATTCTAAAACATGTATATATAATATTGCTTTAAGTTTGGCTAGGGCCTACCTGCCGAGGGCAGGGCCTTCGGGCTCTGGCCCGAAAGGAGCCGACCGGTGTTCATTCTCACCGAGCAGACGCCCAATCCCGATGCGATGAAGTTCGTGCCACACGTGCAACTGACAGACGGCGCCGCCTTCGCCTTCACTCGGGCCGACTTCGATCCGCGCCAATCGCCGCTCGCCGAACGGTTGTTCGCCCTGACTGACGTCGCTGCGGTCTATGTCACCCCGGCGTTCGTGACTGTCACCCGTTCGTCGACGGCTCGGCCTTGGCCCGCGCTGCGGATCGACGCCATCGCCGCGATCGCCGACCACCTGGAGAGCGGCGCTGCAGCCATTGCCCACGACGCCGTGGGGGACGTGGCCCCTTCCCCGCCGACAACCGCGACGGACGAGGAGATCGAGGCGGAAATCCGCAGCGTTCTGCATGTCTGGGTGAGGCCGGGGGTGGCCCGCGACGGTGGCGACATCCTGCTCGACCGGTTCGACGCGCGGACCGGCGTGCTCTGGATCCGGATGCAGGGCGCCTGTGGCGGCTGCCCCTCCTCGCGGTTAACCTTGAAGGCTGGCGTCGAGCGGATCGTCCGCCGCTACGTCCCGGAGGTGATGAGTGTCGAGGACGCGGCGAGCGACGCCGCAGCGCCACCCCCTTCGCGCCTCAAAGGCTGGCTGGCGAGCCTGCCCGCTCGCACGGGGCCGCCGAAACGCCCGATCTTCACCCACCGGGGCCACGAAATATCGAGCGGTCGAGGTGCGCAGAAACCCGCGTCCCTCCCCTAGTCCTCCAAGGCCGCGGGCAAGGGGGTAAGCGCCGGATCGGTCGTCGCGACAGCCGCTTTTGGGACAAGGGTAAAGAGTCCACGCAGGACCTCGCGGTTTTCGACCAGGTCCGCGAGGCTGTAGCCATCGAGCACGGCCAGGAAGGCGCTTCGCGCATGCTGCAGCGCGCCGCGCAGCTTGCAGGCGGGCGTGATCACACACGTGGTGTTGACCGGGTCGAAGCAGGGCACCAGCGCCATGTCCGGTTCGGTGCGTCGCACCACTTCGCCAAGGATGATGTCCTGAGGCGATCGGGCGAGGCGCATGCCGCCTCTCTGACCGCGCACGGTCTCGATGTAGCCGGCCACACCGAGTTGGTAGACCACCTTCATGATGTGGTTCTTGGAGATGCCGTAGCTGGATGCGACCTCGGCGATGGTCGGCCGCCGCTCGGGATGCAGCGCTACGAACATCAGCACCCGCAGCGAGTAGTCCGTGTAGACTGTGAGACGCATTCTTGCCTTGCTTCGCCCCATCCGGGGCTGATTGGCGTTTAGCCCGCGCTAGCGTGGACCGGGGGGCGCCTCGATATCGTAGGAATAGGGCCGAAGCCCTCGGTCAATCCGTCAAACTTTTCGGTGACACCTTAACGCGGAAGCGCCGTCTCCCCACGTAAGAAGTATGTATCATATTTGTTAAATGGCGAAACGCTGCCGCGGATAGCGGAACAAACGGCGCTAGCTCACGTCGAGTTTTCGAAATGCGCGTCGATTCAGGGGAATCCACGCGCGGCGCTCAGCTTCGTCGAAGGAAGTCATGCAAACCGAGGTGCTCATTGTCGGAGCCGGCCCCACCGGGCTCGCATTGGCGCTCTGGCTTACGCACCTCGGGGTGCGTGTGCGCATCATCGACAGAAACGCCGGGCCGGGAGTAACCCCCCTGTCGTTCGCCGTGCAGGCTCGAACGCTCGAATTGTACGATCAGGTCGGGCTGGCCGAGGTGCTGGTCCACGTGGGCCTCCCGCTCTCAACGTTGAACGTTCACGATCAACGGGAAACAATTGCCCGAATACCGTTCGGCGACTTCGGCCAGGATCTCAGCCCGTTTCCATTCATACTGATCCTTCTGCAAGACAAGCATGAGAAGCTCCTTCTCGGACGCTTGGCGGAAGCTGGCGTTGAGGTGGAACGAAACACGGAACTCATCGGATTCGAAGATGACGGCGCGCGAACCCGCGCGTGGTTGAAGCTCAGCGATGGCAAGGATGAGTTTTGCGAAGCCGAGTTCCTGTGCGGAAGCGACGGCGCCCATTCGGCGATAAGGCAATTGATGGCGACAGACTACCCAGGAGGGCGCTACCAGCAGACTTTCTACGTGGCCGATGTCCAAGCGACCGGGTCGATGGCCGATGGTGAAGTTCACTACGCGATGGTGGGCGGGGATCTCTGCAGGGTCTTTCCGTTGATGGGGAAGGAACGTGTGCGCCTGCTCGGGCGCGTCCTCCATAGTGGGGAGTCCAGCTTCGGTCCGACGACCTATGATGACGTGGCCTATCAGATTAGCGAGGCCACGGGCCTCAAAGTGTCAGTCGTCGAATGGTTCTCGACCTATCGCGCCCATCATCGGGTAACCACCCAGTTCCGGACAGGCCGAGCCTTCCTTCTTGGTGAC
>JAYUBY010000483.1:0-10783 GCA_043740635.1 Alphaproteobacteria bacterium | reverse complement strand
CCTGCCTCGATCCCCAGTCGCTTGGCGGCGCGGTCGGCGAGGGGAGCCTCATGGCGCAAGGCCTTCAACAGGCGTCGCACGCCGAAGCCGTTTAGGGCGGAACCGAAGAATACCGGGACGATCAGCCCCTCATTCATCTCCCGAACCAAGTCGCCAAAGACCGCGTCGCGGCTTGGCGTCACGTCGGAGAGCAGCTGTTCCAGGAGCTCATCGTCGAAGTCAGCGATCTGTTCCAGCATGTGGAAGCGGGCGTCCGCCTCGGCTTCCCGCAGAGCACCGGGGATATCTACCTGGGTCGACGGCTCGTTCGGCCGATAGACGAACGCGCGTTCCAGCGCCAAGTCGATGAAGCCGCTGACCCGTTCACCGTCCCAGGTCGGAATCTGGCGGGCGACCAGAGGTGCGGAGCTGACCGGCGCCAATGCCGCCAGCAAATCGGAGAGCGATCCCCGAGCCTGATCCATCTTGTTGATGAAGAGCGCGTGAGGCACACCCAGGCGCTCCAGTTCGCGCAGCGTTGGTTGCAGTAGCGCAGCTTTGGCCGGGTCGGGTTCGGCCACCACAATAGCGAGGTCGACCGCGGGCAGTGCTGCGTCGAGATCTGCGCAGAACTCCAACGATCCCGGGCAGTCGATCACCGAATATCGGTCGCCCATGAAGTCAAAATCGGCGAGATTCAGCTCCACTGTATGGCCGCGGGCGCGCGCCTCGGGACTTGAATCGCCAACCTTCTCGCCACCGACACGTCGGTCGACGGCGCCCGTAACCTGCAACAGGGCCTCCATGAGTGTGGTCTTGCCGGCGCTCGTGGGGCCCACGAGCGCCAGCGCGCGCACGGACCCCGCTGTCTGGATTGGCATGGTCGTCTCCCATCACCTCAGGCGCCAGGGACGCCGGTCTGGTTTGGGCCGCATCCATGGCGCGGTTTTGGGACGGTCGCGGACCGGACCAGGGGCTCGCGCCGCCCTGCGGATAAACTCTACGCTCGGATTTTCAGCGGCGTCAGATCACGAACGCGTGGGCGGTGCGTCCCGATAGCTTGTCAGGACGGAACCAAGACTGCGCGTCAGAGGCTCCAACCACGGTTCGAAGCGCCGCCACTGATCGGTGGCCTCGGTAAAGATCGGCCGGCGGACCTGTTCGGAACTCGCGGTCCTTACCGCCCGGGTGTTTTCATAAAAGCGAAGGCATCCCGTCTCGAACGGCAGACCACAATAGGTGAGCAGGCGGCCCACCTCACCCTGCGGATCTGCAACCAGATCCTCATAGAACACGCGATAGACGCGGCCAGGCAGCACGGCGTCAAAGTGCGCCATCAGGCTCACATAGTCCCGGTAGTACCGCGCCAGGTCCACAAGATCGTAGGTAAATGGCTGACCTGCCGCGAAGTGCTGCTTGAAGGCCGAAAGACAACAGCCTGCAGGATGGCGTCTCGCATCGATGATTTTCGCGTTCGGCAGGATCAGCTGGATGAGGCCGATATGAGCGAAGTTGTTCGGCATCTTGTCGACGAAGAAGGGTGCGTTGGTCTTTCGGTGTACACTCGCGCGGCGCAGGTATTCATCGCCCAGGGCGTTGAGCTCCTGTGATGAAAGCGCGGCCAATATATCGGGAAAAGCGCTTTCGGAAGGCCGTCTCGCATGGCCGCCCAGCCGGAAGGCGATGTCACCGATGTCGGGCAGTTCCTGCGTGCCTTCCACCTGACTGTGGCTGGCCAGGATCTGTTCTATGAGCGTGGAACCGGACCGGGGCAGACCAACGATGAAGATCGGATCCGGGCTTGGAGATCCTCGGCCCGCCTGGGCAGCGAAGAAGCTCTGGCTTAGCAGGGCTTGGCACCGAGCCACATGGCCGCTCGTCTCATCGGCCTCATATTCAACGCTCGCGCGTCGCAGGGCATTTGCCCGATCATAGTGGCTGAACGAAAGGGCATAAGCGCCTGCGTCCTCGTAGGCTTTGCCGAGCGCAAACAGCAGATGCAGGCGGTCTTCCTCCGAGACCTGGGTGTCGGTTATAGCCCTGGACATCTGGTCGATGTCAGCTTGGTTGAGAGAGACGGTCTTTAGATTGGCCAGGCTCCACCAGGCCTCGCCAAGGCCAGGCCGCAAGCGCAGGGCTTCGCGATAAGCGGCGATCGCGTCGGCTTGCCGGCCCAGCGTCTTTAACGCGTGGCCATAGCTCATCCAGGTCAGCGCCAGTTCCGGGCACGCTTGCAGCACTGCGCGATAGGCGTCTGCAGCCTGCTCGTCTTCCCCGACCTGCATGAGGGCCGCAGCCCTTAGCTGCCGATAGAGCGGGCGTCCAGGATCCTGCGAGAGCAGGATGTCGGTTTGCGCAATGGTCTCAAGAGCCTTGCCCTGTTGGTGCAAGGCGATCGCATAGGCGCCACGCGCCGTCATGAGGTCGGGAGCATGGCCGATGCAGCGCGCCAAGAGCATCTCGGCGTCGCTGTGGCGTCCCGTGCGCGCGGCGAGATTTGCAAACATCTGCAAAGCGCTCGGATCCGCAGGCCGCCGCGCCAAGACTGCGCTAAGCAGGCGATGGGCGCTCGAAGGCTCGGCCTCCAGCAGGGCGTCGGCCGCGGCAACCAACTCTGGATCTTTCAAGCCGGTGCGGATTTCGTGGACATAGGCCCAATCAGCGCCTGGACCGTCACCAGCCAACCTAAGGCGGTCTCCCAGTGTGGCCCATCCCGCCGCGTCAATAGGCATCGGTTCAGCGGAGCGCTCCGAGGCGCCGGTCATTGCGGGGAATAGCCGAAGCGCTCCACCCAAGGCGCCAGCACGGGGAGCGCCGCAGACATCTGCTGGCGATAGCGTCGCCACTGGCCGATCCCCTCGGGGCTCAGGCCGCGCGCGAGTTGGGCGCCCGATGGCGTCGCAATGCCACCATCCCTTGTCCGATCTGCGAATTCGCGCAGGGCGTCGTTCCACGACAGCCCGAGGAAATCGCAGACCGAACCCACGACCTGGTCGAATTCGGCAATAAGAGCCTCATGCCGGACCACCAGGGTCTGTGGGCCCGTGGTGGGTTCCATACGTTCGGCGATCTGCATCGCGGCGTCGTAATATCCCGCCGCGCCAGGCAGCGTCAGCAGCTGATAGGCCGAGCCGCTCATCACGAAACGGCGCCGATAGCAGCTCAGCACCACGTCACGTGGGTCGCGCCGGGCGAGTAGGATTTTGGCTTGCGGGAATAATTTCGCGATTAGCGGCAGCTTCAGAGTGTTCAGCGGGTGCTTGTCTACGAAGACCTTAGCGTCGATCCGCGCGCCCTCGCCGCGCACCCGCGCCCAATACAAGGTCCGAAGTTGGTCGAGGTCGGCTTCACTTGCGAGCGCCAGCCGATCCAGGTCTTCCGGCGCGGCGAGGAATGCGCGCATGGCGTCGGCCAGGGTTTCACGCTCTTCAAGCGCCTCGACATCGGGATGGCTGGCCAGCACTTGTTCCAGGAGCGTTGTGCCGGATCGAGGGAACCCGAGCAGGAAGACATGTCCCTTGACGCCAGGGGGCAGGGGCGAGCCGGCCGCGCGCCACGCGTCGGTGGGGATGTCATCAAGCCGCCCAATCATCCCCTGTGCAAACTGCAGGGCTGTCGGCGGGGCGCCATAGGTCGTCGCATAGGCGCGCCACAGACCCATGTTGCAGGCCGCGTAGGCCGTGAACGCCTCCGGGACCAGGTCCTGGGCGTCGAGAACGTCGCCCAAGAGCCCGTGCGCCAGGGCAAGCTGCTGGGCGGTCAGCTTCTGGTCGGCGATCAGCGCCTCCAGTCTCTGCTGCGCGGCCGGCGCGGCGCCCTCGGCGAGGTCGGCGGCGACCACCACGTTGACCGCGTCGGCATAGCCGGGCTCGGCCGCGAGCACTTGCAGCGCCAAGGGCCTGGCCTCGGAGTGCGCGCCGCGACGACTGTTGAGGTTCGCCATGCCCGCCAGCGCGCTAAGGTTTTCCGGTTGCAGCGCCAGGGCCTTGCTAAAGGCCGCATTCGCCTCGGTTAACCGGCCCAGCGCCTCCAGTGTCGCCCCGCGGCCACTGTGCGCGCCAGCAAAAGTGGCCGCCAGCGCCACTGCCTCATCGAACTGCGCCAGCGCCTCGGTGTACCGCTCCAGCCTGCGAAGGCACAGCCCCAGCGCGTTGCGCACGGCGGGGTCAGCCGGGGCGAGTTGGACCGCCCGTTCCAGCAGGTGCAGGGCGTCGTCGAACCGCTCTTCCGTCTCTGCCTTGAGCGCGGCCAGGTTCAGGACGACCGGGTGTTCCAGGCCAGCCGCAAGGGCAGCCTCGGCCAGCTTGCCGGCACGATCATAGTCCTTCGCTTCGACGGCGGCCTGGATCGCGGCGAAAGCTACCGGACGGACGTCAGCAGCCGGCGCAGCCGGCGTCACTGAGCCGTAGGTCACCTTGATCTGGCCGGACTTCCAACTGGTCACCGCCAAAGTCTCCGAAGATCCAACCCTGTCGCCACCGCCTGATTACCCGATACCAACGTCTCCGCAAAAAAAGGAAGGCGGCGGATCGCTCCGCCGCCTTCAAATTTTAACGCGGTCTGGACGCCTTAGAAGTCGGCGGTCAGGCCCACGAAGACGTAGCGGCCGAGCGCGTCGTAGACCTGCGGGGCGGTGCCGCCGTTACACGGGCCCGCAGCGCAGTTCGAAGAGCCGACGATCGGCGGATCTTTGTCGAATACGTTGTTCACGCCCACCCGGAAGTTCAGGTTGTTGTGGACCGTGAAATTGGCAGTCAAGTCAACGTAGCTGCGGGAGGCTAGGGCGCGGTCCGTCAGATACTGCAGGCCCGGATTATTCAGCTGCGGGTCGTTGCTGTAGGCGTCTAGCGTAACCTTGCCGAAGTAGCGCCACTGTGCCGAGAAGCTCAGGCTCTTCACCCAGTCGCCGTACGAGTAAGGCGTGTTCCAGGTGAGGCGCATCTTGTGACGCCATTCCGGAGCCGGAGTGCCGCAGACGGTGCCGAAGAGGCCCTTGCAATTGTAGGTTGGGCCCCC
This sequence comes from Alphaproteobacteria bacterium, assembly GCA_043740635.1. Lineage (GTDB taxonomy): Bacteria > Pseudomonadota > Alphaproteobacteria > Caulobacterales > Caulobacteraceae > Phenylobacterium. Next base: position 5,788 of record JAYUBY010000483.1, on the reverse strand, counting down.
AGGCAGCGGCTGGGTGTCCAGCTGGTTGAGCCAAGTGCCAACCATGCTGACCGCGATGCCGCCGTTGTCGCCCAGGCCAATGCTCGACAGGTCGGTCCGGTAATTGACGTTCAGATCGACGCCGGAAGTCTTCAGCGAACCGGTGTTCAGCGTGGTGTCCTGGATGAAGCCGGTCGAGTCTAGCCAAATGGAGTTGCTGCCCGGCGAGCGATGCACGAGGTTGCAGAAGAAGGGCTGCTGCGTGGTCAGGCACTGGCTGATGATCAGGTTTGCGCCAATGCCGGCGATGAACTGGTCGACCTTGATGTTGAAGTAGTCGAGGCTGACGTTTAGGCCTGGCACGAAGCTTGGCTGCCAGACGACGCCCGCAGTATATGTGTCGCTGATTTCCGGCTTCAGATTCGGGTTGCCGCCGAACTGGCCATTATACTGGCTGGCCGGGTTCTTCTCGATGGCCAGGACCTGGGCGGTTGTAAGATGGAAGACGCTGGCGCAGGTGGCGACCAGCGGGCTGCCCGCCGCCAGGCCGGCGCAAGGATCGCTCGTGCCGTCCAGGGAGACGTTCTGGGGGGAGAACAGCTCAACAACGTTCGGGGCGCGGACGGCGCGGTTGTAGCCGGCCCGGAAGCGCAGGCCGTCGATCACTTCCCAATCGCCGGCCACCTTGTAGGTGTCGGTTACGCCGATCGAGGAGTAGTCCGAGAAGCGATAGCCCAGCTCCATGGAGATGTTCTTGGCGAAGGGCATGTCGTTGACCAGCGGTACGCGGGCCTCGCCGAACAGCTCGTAGACGTCGAAGCCGCCGTTGACGGGCGGACTGGCGCCGCCGTTGCCATTCACCAGGCCGTTGGACGACAGGAAGTCGGCGATCGAGTCCAAGTGCTCGCGGCGGTACTCGGCGCCGAGCGCGACGCCGACGCCTTCGGTGGCCCAGGGGCTCTTGATGCCATAGTCGCCGAGCTTGCCGGTGAAGGCCAAGCTCGCCACTCGTTCGGTAGTGTTGCCGCTCTGGAAACTCGTGGCGTCCAGGAATTTGAGCGACGCTTTCGAGATGAACTGGCTGGTAAATAGGTTCAACGGCACGCAGCCTGGGTCGGCGCCCGGCGCGCAGACGGGGCCGTTCGGACTATTGACGACGTTGAGCGCTTGGGCGATCCGGGCGCTGTTTAGGTTGCCTGTCTGCTCAACGCTAAGTTGGACCGAGCCGTACTGCAGATAGCCGTCGTAGTTCCAGTTCTTGCCGAGGTCGCCCTTCATGCCGATCACGATGCGGTAGTCGGTGTGACGGAAATCAGTCTGGCGTCCGCCGGCTTCGGCGGGCTGAAGACGACGCGAGACGGTGCCCCTGAAGGTACCCGCCGGGTTGGCCGCGCAGGTTCCCCCGCCGGTGGCCGCTGTCGCGCTGATTAGGCCTCTTTCCTGGTCGCTAAGCAGCGGGTTGGCGCAATTGATAGACTGGGTGCCTGCGAAAATCCCGCCCGCTGCGATCTGAGCGGTGGAACGGTCATCCATGAACATGGTGTCCATATAGACGTCGGCCCAGGGCGCAACCTCGTAATGGGCGAAGGCGCCCAGCGCATAGCGCTCGTCGGGCCGCACGAAGAAGTTCTGCGGCGCAAAGTTGAATCGGTCGCCCCCGGTTCGTGTTCGGAAGGTGTTGAAGGTGGTCGGATCCACCAGGAAGCCGCCGACCCGGGCAGGAAAGGCCGTTCCCGAGCCGCCGCAGCCCGCTGCTGCAAAGGTGTCGCCTGAGTTGAGGGAGCAGGAGCTGAAGTCGCGCGAACCTTCAAGGATCGCGTTGTTCTGGCGGTAGGTGGCGTAGGCGGTGATATTGCCGTTGCCGTCTGGCGCGTTGGCGCCCAGCACCAGACTGACTTCAGAGCCCTCGCCGTCGAAATTGCTGTGGGCCGGCAGGGCGAATTGGTGCGGATCGGTTGCGCCCGCTGCCTTGGCGCGGACGACGGCCTGGATGTCGCTGGCGTGGTTGGTGTGCTGGTAGCCCGAGTACTGGGCGTCGAGCCGCACGCCCTCGAAGTTCTTCAGCATGATGAAGTTGACGACGCCTGAGACGGCGTCGGCGCCGTAGGTCGCAGACGCGCCGCCAGTCAGCACGTCAACCCGCTCGACCAGGGACGCGGGAATGAAGTTCAGGTCCGCCGATGGCGCGGAAGGATCGCCCGGCATCAATCGGCGGCTGTCGATCAGCACCAGGGTACGCGACGGGCCCAGGCCCCGCAGATCGACCGTGGCGGTGCCGGTCGATCCATTGGAGATCATCGCGCCCTGACCTGCAAACACCTGCGGCAAGGAATTGGTGATGTCTTCGATGCGCGTGATGCCCTGGGCCTTGACGTCAGCGCTGCCAATCGTGGTGACCGGCGCGATCGAAGTTAGGTTCGGCGACGGAATGCGGGTCCCCGTGACGACGATTTCTGAAACCTCGCCGCTGGCGGTAGCTGCGGCCGCAGCGTTCGCCTGAGCGGAAAGGCCAAAGAAGGCCGCCCCGCAGATCATTGAAGAGGCTAGCAGGCGCTCTCGAGTATTTTGGATTTTCAAGGTCAATTCCTCCGGCGGCCGGCCGATAACGGCAGGGCCGCGCCCCAAAGATGTGTCAGCCCAGAGTCGAAACGACCCCAGTTAGGCCGGAGTTAGGTGCGACTATAGATCGGGGTCAACGCAGATTGCGAAGTTGATGGCGATCCCCATGCCAATATGTCTCATAATGGTCACATAAGGACCGGGGTCATCGGGGCGAAGCGCCAAACAGTCGTATGAATTCGGCGCGAATTTTCGAGCATTCGGTATGGCCCCGGAGCCAATAGATTCTTTCGATACGCGAACTCGAGTCGAGTAATTGATATGCTGAACCTTGGAGGAGATGATAATATATTTGAATTGTTCGAAATATAGACATATTGTGACATAGTAAAAATCGGCACCTAAACCGCCGAGCTGCGCGCCCAAATGTCAGGCTGGCAACATTGGAAACTGATTACGCAGGTTTATGCCCAAGTCGGTATCTGCCGGTTTTGAAGCGGCAGCCAGCGAGGCCACACGAAGTACAACCCGTCGGTGTTCGATACCCGCCGCGGCGGGCTACTGAGGGCGGGCCGATGTCTGGTGCGACCTCTACGGTCTGCGGCGTCGCTTCAAAGTCGAGCGCAGGCTGCTTCCAGCCAGGTCAGCACGTCGGCCGGGAGCTGCGGACCGATCACCGCTAGGACGCGCGCGTGGTAGGCGTCGAGCTGGGCGATTTCCTCAAGCGACATCATCGCTTTGACCACCAGGCGTCGGTCGATGGGGGCCAGCGTCAGGGTTTCAAAGCCTAGCATCGGCCGCTCGCCGCCGTCGATCGTCGTGGCCGCGGTGACGAATTGAAGGGTCTCGATGCGGATGCCGTAGGCGCCTTCCTTATAGTACCCAGGTTCGTTGGAAACGATCATCCCTGGGCGCAGAGCGACGGAGTTTGGCACTTTGGCGATCCGGTGCGGCCCTTCGTGCACGCCGAGGTAGGAGCCAACACCGTGGCCGGTGCCGTGGTCATAGTCGAGGCCGTGGGCCCAAAGCGCCTGGCGGGCCAGGGCGTCGAGCGCCGAGCCGGTCGTGCCGGCCGGGAAACGCACGCGCGCCAATGCAAGGTGGCCCTGCAGCACCAGGGTAAAGCGCTCACACATTTCCGCCGATGGATCGCCGATGGCCACCGTGCGGGTGACGTCGGTCGTGCCGTCCAGGTACTGCGCGCCGGAGTCGACTAGCAACAGCGAGCCCTTTTCCGCGCGCTTGTTGAGGCGTTTCGTCGGGCGATAGTGGACGATGGCGCCGTTGGAAGCTGCGCCGGCGATAGTGTCGAAGGACAGGTCCTTCAACGCGCCGGTCTCTTCGCGGAAGCCCTCCAGCTTAGACACAGCCTCGATCTCGTCTGGCGGATTGCTCTGACCTTCGGTGGCGACCCAGTGCAGGAAACGCGTCAGCGCTGCGCCGTCACGAACGTGGGCTCGCTTGGTCCCTTCGATCTCAGAGGCGTTCTTGCAGGCCCTGGGCATAACGCAGGGATCTTCGCCGCGCAGCACTTCGGCGCCCGCACTGGCCAGCGCCTCGAAGTACCATGACGAGGATACGCTCGGATCGACCACCACGGACTTGCCGCGCAGTTCGGCCAGCGCCTGGGGCAGGTCTGAGGGCGTTTCCAGCCGCACCTCGTTGCCCAGCCAGGCCGGGAGCTCAGCCGTCACCTTTGCCGGATCGAGGAACAGCCGCGCCGAGCCATCGGCGCCCAGGATCGCCTGGCCGATGGGCAGTGGGGAGCGGATGACATCGCCGCCGCGCACATTGAATAGCCAGGCAATGGACGAAGGGGCCGTGATCACCGCTGCCTGGGCGCCACGCGCGGCCAGACTCTCGCCCAGTCGATGGCGCTTAGACGTGGAGTCCTCACCAGCATATTGCAGCGGGTGCGGAACGACAGGGGCCGCTGGCTGAGGAGGTCGGGCCTGGCCCCAGGCAGTGTCCAGAGGATTGGGCGTTACGGGACGTAACTGCACCCCAACCTTGGCCGCGGCGGCTTTCAGTCGATCTAGCGCGTCGGGGCTGTGCAGGCGCGGGTCGTAGCCGATCACTTGGCCGCGCGCGGTGGCGGCCTCGATGTAGGCGGGCACACCGCCATCGACGAGGTCGCGGATCTCAAAGGTGGCTTGGTCCACCTGGTCGCGCACCTTCAGGGTGTAGCGGCCGTCGACGAAGATCGCGGCTTTGTCCTTCAGGATCACAGCGGCGCCTGCTGAACCGGTGAAGCCCGTGGCCCAAGCAAGCCGATCGTTTGCGGCGGGAAGGTACTCGTTCTGATGCTCGTCCTCATGCGGCGTCACAAAGCCGTCGAGACCCTGGTCGGCCATAGCCTTGCGGATGAGGGGCACGTGGCGGGGTCCGAAGGAGCGATCGGTGGATTCGTCGAAGGTCTGGCGCATGGGGGCGATGTAATCCCTTCGGAGGGCGACGGCAAAGGCGCCGAGTAAGAGGAAGATGGGCAACTAATTATACCCGGACAAAATTGACAGGCGACTTATGACGGATTAGAGCCGCTTTATGGACAACCAAACCCGCCGCGACGCGATCCGCGCGTACAAGGAGCGCAAGTTCTCACAAGGAATCTTCGCAATGCGCTGCGCCGTGACCGGTGAGGCATGGGTGGGCCAGTCACGAAACCTCGAGCAACAGCCGAACGGGATCTGGATGTCGCTGCGACGTGGCGGCCATCCCAATCCCAAGCTTCGCGCTGCGTTTGCGGCACTCGGCGAGGCCGCGTTTTCCTTCGATGTGCTCGAAGTTATCGACGACGAGGCCCTGAGCGCCTACGCGCTTGGAAATCTGTTGAAGGAGCGCGACGCCCATTGGAGGGCCGCCCTCAGGGCGACAAAGATCGTCGGCTAGATCCCATGGGGGGCGTCCTTCGTTCAGGCTTCTACGGGGCCATTGCGATTTTGCCTGAAAGCTGACCTTCGGAATCCGGGAATCATAGCCGGCACTGGGGTGGCGAACGATGCCCGAAGCTCTTTCCGCCACCCACCTCCAAAGGCCAATTGACAGGAGCGCGCCCTCCAACCAGCCTTCCACCATGCGCCGTTTGATCCTGCTCGCCGCTCTCGTCCTGGCCGCCGCTGCTTCTGCCCGCGCCGACGAGCGGGGTCGGGACGTAAAGGTGGTCATGGAGACCTACATCGGCCTCTGGAACGCCCACGATGCGGTCGCCATCACCTCAAATATCTATCGGTTCGACGCTCCCAACCCGATG
>JAYUBY010000482.1:0-2099 GCA_043740635.1 Alphaproteobacteria bacterium | reverse complement strand
CCGGCGGGGCGCTGGTGTGGGTCTACCGCGCACGCGTGCCGATGCCGGGGGTGACGCAAGGGTGGTTCTTGCAGGGGCGGTTCGGCTGACCCGCACGATCTTTACCGACGCCGCATCGACTGCGTAGACTGATGCGTAAGGAGTCACTCATGGCGACCAATCTTTCCATCGATCCCGCCCCTGAACGATCGCGCCGTCGAGGTCAGCGGCGAGCGCACCAAGAACGCGGTGGTCACCCGCACGCTCGAAGAGTTCATCGCCCGGTGTGGCCAGCGTTGGTCACCGTCGCTACCGCGCTGAAGTAGTAGATACCGCCACTACCCGAGATGGTCAATCCGGTCGGATTGACCAACAACGTACCAGTGGCCGCCGAGATATCGCCGAACGTCTTGAGGCTATACGGGTCGACCGTCGGCTGAGGGCCGCTACCGCCGCTGCCGCCGGTCGGGATATCAACCGTCGACATGGCAGTGTCATCGCCGGGCTCAACCGCGATCGTGAAGGCGCCGCCACTCTGCAGATCGACGGTGCCGGTAGTGGTCGTGGCCCTGCCCGTGGTCGGATCGACCATGGTCACAGGACCGACGGAGATCGACACCGCAGTCGGATTGACCCCAACTAAAGGGCCCGCCGTCACGACACCTTGCCCCCAAAGCCATCCGACCGGCTGCGGGTAGCCCGGCACACTTATCGGGATCGGTGCGATGTTCGCGGTGCCGTCGAGCCAGTCTGAGTAGTTGACGGCAGCAGCGCCAGCCACAGCACCGTCGCCAGACCTCGGCGGAATAGTCCCGATCGTCATCATGCGCTGCTTGACCTTGGTCGGATGCCCGCGTTCGTGAAGGGCACGGCCGTGTCCAAAATGCACTTCCCTTTGGGAAAACACGCTGCTGCCGTCCCCTTCTCCAATTCGAATGTCGCGACGGTGCCATCGGCCTAAACGATGTCGATTTTGTCGTCGGGCTTGAGCCGCAAGCCCGCTGCCTGCACGGCCTCAAATAAATAGTGCCACGGCGCCCGCATATTCAGTCACGGGGTCGCTTTCAAACGTGATGCCCGGAAGGATGAAGGAATACTGAAGCGCCCAAGCGGCCCCGAAAGAGCAGGGCGAGAACGATAGAAACCTTGATTCTCTTTGTGGAATTCATTTCGTCCCTCCGTTCATTGCGTGGCCTTCCGCGATTGCGGCGGCAACTTGCTCCGGTGACAGGCCATGCGCGAAGCGAGAAGTGGCAATTGACTCAAAGAACTGCTTGTAGGTTGCCGGGCTCCGGTCCGTGTAGGCCGTCCAATACGCTAGCGCCTTCTCGGGCTGGTTGTCTCGCGCGGACAATTCAGCCATCTGCTGAAGAGCGGCGGCATCACCTCGATCCGCCGCGTCGGCGATCTCGCGGCGTGCGTCCGCCTCCCAGGAGGCGTAGGCGGGGTCGCCGTAGACTTCGTATGGGGGCCGGCCGTCTGGGGTTGTGATCAGCAAGTAGATCGATGCCTTCGGCACGTGACCCGCGACCGCCTGCTTCAACAAGTTGTAGGCCATCGTCTTCTGGCCGGGTGTCAGATCGCCGCAAAGATCCTGCAGCTTGCAGGCCAGCAATACTCGGTAGGCGGCGAAGGCGTCCTCGGGGTTGCCCGTCTTGGCGAGACGATCGATCAGGGCCTGTCTTGACTCACCGGTTGACGTGGTGGGCGCAGGCCGGTCTCGCACCGAAGGCGTGGACGCGCCTGTAGAGAAGTTAGAGGAGTTACCGAAGCTTGGCGCCAGCGCGGCCTTGGCCGGTGACTTCAGTGCGATCGCCTCCTGCTTTGGGCTGCCGCCGAGGGTCGATGCAACGATGGCGATGACAGCGAATGCACCGCTGATTCCTACGACGATCCTTGTTCGCTTAGGGTGCTTGTCGAATATTGGTTTCATGCTTCCTCCCTTTGGACAACAAGGCAGCAGCGACTTGGCGGAGCCACGAGACTTTCCTGTTACCGGCAGAATACTGGTCTGCGGCAGGCGCTCGGCGAATGCAACGACTCTCGGGCCGGACCGCCAGGATCACATCGACGCCGCCGCGCTGCGCAGCCGTTGTCGCCGCGCCGGCGTTCAAGTCGGC
>JAYUBY010000481.1:0-5223 GCA_043740635.1 Alphaproteobacteria bacterium | reverse complement strand
CGAGCGGCTTCAACCGCAACGAGGGCTCGGACGGCAAGAGGGTGGAAAATCTCAGCCACGAATACGTCTTCGTCTATGACGTTTCGGGCGGGGCGCCTGTGAAGCGGCAGGTACTCCATGTCCCCAACACCTTCCTGGGCATTGCCTGGGCCCCTTCAGGTCGAGGCTTTTATGTCTCGGCCGGGGTGGATGACGCGGTCCTTGAGTACAAAGCCGTCGATCATGGATACCAGGCCGGGCGTCGGTTCCCACTTAGCCATGCCGAAGGCCTTGGCCTTCAGGTGAAGCCCGAGACCGCCGGCTTGGCTGTCAGTCCGGACGGTCGTTGGCTGCTGGCCGCTAATCTGCAAAACGAGTCCGTTAGCCTCATCGACCTCGCCTCGGGCAACGTGGCCGCGGAGCTGGACCTGCGCCCCGGCAAGATCGACCCCGCGCAGCAAGGCGTCTCGGGCGGCGGCTATCCTCTCGCGGTCGCCTGGACGGGCAACACTGAGGCCTTTGTCGCAACCGAACGTGATCGCGAAGTCATCGCCCTTTCTGTCACCAACGGCGTACTCAAGGTGGCCCGCCGCATCCGCACGCAAGGTCAGCCCACCGCGCTGCTCGCCGGACCTGGCGGCAAGCGTCTCTACGCCTCGTTGGGTAACACCGACGGTGTGGCCGTCATCGATCCGACCAGCGGCCGCATCCTTGATTCCGCGCCCACCCTTGCGACCCCCGCCCTCATGGCGGGCAAGCGGTTCCGCGGCGGAGCTAACAGTAATGCGCTCGCGCTGAGCCCCGACGGCCGCACGCTCTACGTCTCCAACGGCGGCGAGAACGCCATCGCAGTCGTGACGCTGAGCGGTGGCAAGTCCAAAGGCGGCGCGCGCGTCACCGGCTTGATCCCTACCGGCTGGTATCCCACCGGTGTCGCAGCGGCCGGCGGCAAGCTCTACGTGGTCAACGGCAAGAGCGACCCAGGCCCCAACCCGCTGGCCTGCCGCAACACGGTGAGCCTGGCGCGCGAGGATGCCGTGTCTTGCCAGGCGTCCAACAGCTACGTTTGGCAGCTTGAGAAGGCGGGCTTCCTTAGCGTGCCGCTCCCGCACCCCGCTGAACTCGCCAAGCTGACGCAGCAGGTCGCGGCAAACGTGGGCTTCACCGGCGGTCCCAACGCGACCCGCAACGCGGCCGTGATGGCCGAGGTGCGTTCGCACATCAAACACGTCATCTATATCGTCAAAGAAAACCGCACCTACGATCAGGTGCTGGGCGACTTGGAAGTCGGCGACGGCGATCCCGAGCTCGCGATCTTTCCGCGCGCGATGACGCCCAATCAGCACGCACTCGCCCGACAATTCGTCACGCTCGATCGCTTCTTTGCCTCAGGCGAAAGCTCCAACACCGGGTGGGATTGGTCGACGGCCGCTCGAACCACCGACTTCACTGAGCGGGAAGCACCGGTGAACTACGCCGGACGGGGTCTGCAGTACGATCAGGAAGGTCCCAACCGGAACGTCAACGTCGGCATCGGCGACCACGCGACCCGCCTTGCGGCCAGCGCCTCGACGCCGAAGGATCCGGACCTGCTCCCTGGGACTGCCGACGTGGCGGCGCCTGATGGCCCGGGCGGCGAGGAAGGCCAAGGCTACATCTGGGACGCGGCCCTCCGCGCCGGCGTCAGTGTTCGCAACTACGGCTTCTTCACCGACCTTGACCGCTACGAGCCCAAGGCGCCCGATGCCGCGCCGTTGGAACGCGATCCATTCACCAAGAAACTGCCGGTGTTCTTCGCGGCCAAGCCGGCGTTGATCCCCGTCAGTGACGTTTATTTCCGCGGCTTTGATCAGTCGTTTCCCGACTTCTGGCGGTTCCAGGAATGGAAACGCGAATTCGATCTCAACGTCGCCAAGGGTGACCTGCCGGGCCTGACCTTGCTGCGCTTGCCGCACGATCATACCGGCCGGTTCGCCGAAGCGATCGACGGGGTCGACACTGTCGAGAAGGAACTGGCGGACAACGATTATGCCGTGGGCCTGGTCATCCAGACCGTCGCTGAGAGTCGCTTTGCCAAGGACACCTTGATCTTTGTCGTCGAGGACGACGCCCAGGACGGCCCCGACCACATCAGCGCCCGGCGGACTACGGCCTATGTGGCAGGGCCCTACGTAAAACAGCATGTCGTGGTCTCGCGCCACTACACGACAGTCAGCATGATCCGCACGATGGAAGACGTGTTGGGTCTTTCGCCCATGTCGCTCAACGACGGCCTGGCCCTGCCCATGAGCGAGATTTTCGATCCGAAGCAGGCGAGCTGGAGCTTCAAAGCTCAGGTTCCGGAGCTACTCAGGACCACCGCCCTGCCCTTGCCGGCGCGGACCGCCGAAGCATCGAGCGATGCTTCCTGCCGTGCACCGCGCACGGCGGCCTACTGGGCCAAGGCGATGGCCGGCTTGAACTTCGATGAGGAGGACCACCTCGACACCGCTCGCTACAACCGCGCGCTCTGGTTCGGCATGACCGGCAAGGCAGCCTATCCGCGCCCCACGGGCGCGGACCTCAGTCATGACCCGAAGGCACGTGCCGGCAAGGGCGTCTGCGGCTAAGGGGACGAGTGGCGTCGAAGCTGCCCGGCTGATACGGCCAGGCGACGCGTTCGTTCCGGAGTTAGCCCAATGTCACCTCGTGCGGCCGTCTGCCTGGCCACCACTCTCGCTGTCATGGGTTTCGGCGCCGCGCCTGCCAAGCCCGATCCCGCCGACCAGGCCGTCCAGAAGATCGTCGCCAGTCCCTCGTTCAAGACTGCCGTCGCTACACTCGAGCGCGAGCACGACCGTACAGTCGCCGACATCGTCATTCTGACTGAGATCCCGGCGCCGCCCTTTAAGGAAGCCGCAAAGGGCAAGGCCTTCATGGCCATGCTAAAGGCCGAGGGCCTCAGCGATGTCGAGATGGACCCGGAAGGCAACGTTACGGGCTTGCGCCGTGGGACCGGATCGCCCGGCGGGCCGTTGGTGGTCTTCGCTGCGCACCAGGACACCGTCTTCCCGGAAGGCACGCCCGTGAAGGTCAGGCGCGAAGGGACGAAGCTCTATTCGCCAGGCATCGGCGACGACACCCGCAGCCTAGCCGTCCTGCTGGCTTACGTCCGCGCACTCGACGCTGCGAAGATTCAGACCAAGTCCGACATCCTCTTCGTGGGCAATGTCGGCGAGGAGGGTCCCGGCGACCTGCGGGGCACGCGCTATCTGTTCGGCAAGAGCAAGTACAAGGACCGGATCAAGGCCTTCTTCTCCATGGATGGTCTGAACCCCGCGGGCATTACCTATGGCGCGGTGGGCTCGCGCCGCTATCGCGTCCTCTTCCACGGACCGGGCGGCCACAGCTACGGCGCTTTCGGCATCGTCAATCCGATGTCCGCTATGGGTCACGCGGTAGACCAGCTCTATGAGGTGAAGGTCCCGGCCAGCCCGAAAGTGACCTATTCGGCGAGCGTCGTCAGCGGCGGCGTCAGCGTCAATTCGATCCCCGCGGACGTGACGTTGGAAGTCGATATGCGCTCGGAGAACAAGGACGAACTCGCCAAGCTCGACGCGCGGTTCCTGCAGATCCTCAAGGAGTCCGCCGACCACGAAAACGCTGCGCGCGACACGCGCCTAGGCAAGGTCGTTGTCACACCCAAGCTGATCGGAGAGCGTCCTACCGGTTCGACCAGCCCTGACGCGCTGATCGTCCGGACCGCCGCGGCCGCGGCGCGCGCCGCAGGCTACACGCCCGAACTCGGCGCTTCCTCGACCGACTCCAACATCCCGATCAGCCTTGGAATCCCCGCAGTCACCATCGGCTCCGGCGGTGGGGGCGGTCGAGCCCACTCGCTTGATGAATGGATCGACGTGGCCAAGCCGGAGAGCGTTCGCGGCATGACTGTCGGGCTGACGGCATTGCTCGCGATGGCCGGCGTTTAGGCTTGGCGGACATCGCCATTATCGGGGCCGGCCCGGCAGGCCTGATGGCGGCAGAAGTTCTGGCGCGGGCTGGCCTTGCGGTCACGGTCTACGACCGCATGCCTTCGGTCGGCCGCAAGTTCCTGATGGCCGGGCGTGGCGGCCTTAACCTGACACACTCCGAGCCGATGGACCGGTTCTTGCCGCGCTATGGAGCGGCAGGCGGGCGTCTGGGACCGTTGATTGACCGCCTTCCTCCGCAAGCTCTGATCGAGTGGGCCGAAGGTCTGGGACAGCCGACTTTTGTTGGGTCCTCGGGACGGGTCTTCCCGAAGTCGCTTAAGGCCTCGCCACTGCTGCGGGCGTGGCTCGCGCGGCTGCAAAGCCTCGGCGTGGAGCTGCGCCCGAGGCATGATTGGGCAGGTTGGGATGCCGACGGACGACTTCGCTTCTTAACCCCGGACGGCGAAATCACGGTCCTGCCTGACGCCACGCTTCTGGCGCTCGGCGGAGCGAGTTGGCCGAAGCTCGGCTCCAACGGCGCGTGGGCTAACCTGCTCGAAATCGAGGGCGTCGCCATAAATCCGTTGAAGCCCGCCAACGCCGGCTTCGATGTCGCCTGGAGCGATCTTTTGCGGGACCGCTTCGCCGGTGAACCCCTAAAGGGTGTCGCCGTCACGTTTGGCCGCACCAGGCTTCGCGGTGAGGCGATGGTCACGCGCCACGGGCTCGAGGGTGGCGTGATCTATGCGCTCTCGGCCGCGCTGCGCGAGGCGATCGCCAAGGACGGTACGGCGCGCCTCTGGATTGATTTGCGGCCCGATGCGACCGCCGCCCAGCTGGAGACGCGCATCGCGCTTGCGCCCGCCGACCAGTCCGTCGCCAATCGCTTGCGCAAGTCCGTCCACCTCACGCCACTGGAGACCAACCTGCTCCGAGAGGCGCACGGCAAGGACCTGCCGTCTGATCCGGCGGCGCTGGCGAGCGCCATAAAGGGCGCACCGCTCACACTCACGGCCATCCGTCCGATCGAGCGGGCCATCTCCACGGCCGGCGGCGTAGCTTTCGAAGCGGTCGATGATGGCCTCATGCTGACAGCAAAGCCCGGGGTTTTTGTGGCTGGCGAGATGCTGGACTGGGAAGCGCCCACTGGCGGCTATTTGCTGCAGGCGAGTTTCGCCACCGGCGCGGCGGCCGCTCATGGGCTGCTCCGCCGGCTCGGCGTGCAACCGAAAGACGCGTGATACAATAGCGTCTGGAGGCCCCTCGCTATGGACAATCCCACACGTCAGTTTGA
>JAYUBY010000480.1:0-2963 GCA_043740635.1 Alphaproteobacteria bacterium | reverse complement strand
GGGGTACAGGCTCGGCCGTCCCCAGAAGCCAACGAAGACCGGGTTCGTCCTGGACCGACGAGGCGTCCGACGCCCAAGACGAGAGGATTTCGCGCTTATCGATCAGCGTGAGATGTGGGTCTTTAACGACATCCGAAGGATGGTTGAACCCGACCGCCGGACGGATGCCTCGGTCGAGGGCCATCCTGAGGTTAAGGGGAGCTGCCAGCCCCTGGCTTTGAATAAGATTTTCTGACGTTGCAAGGCGCATCATCGTTCTCCGTTGCGCTAAAAAGGGTCTTTCGACGACCCGGTCTAAGGCGCGTATCCATTACTAACTTTGAGCAGGTGGGCGTCCCGGCCGGCCGAGTACTGCTGCGTGGCGACCAAGGATCCGGGCCCCGGGTATTTATGCGTGCAATTTCCCGACGTACGGGTCACCACCTGCGGCCGTTCGCCGTCTCCGAGCGATTTGAACTCGACACTGCGGGTGCACACGCTGTTTCCTGAGATGGTCGAAACCGTGGAGACGCCCTGAGCGCCCGTCGGCAGCTTGCCGACATCGACCTGCATCAGAGCCGGGCTGGAAAACGCCAGGCCAGACAGCACGCTCGCCTCCTGAAGCATCGCCGTGACCTGACGATCCAAAGCCGACGGCATCTGCGTCATGGCGGCGGACGGCGAACTCGAATCGAAAGGATCGGCTGCCGGAGTGAGTAGAGAAAGCGCCACGGGCGCGGGCGCAACGCTCACGGTCGGCGGCGTGTCGCCGACATATCGGATGTGGGCGAAGTATCCGTCGGGCAGGCGAACGTCCACGACGTGGGTGTTGGTGATCTGCGCCGCGGCCAGGCCGGCTGCGCCGGCAAGCGCGACCGCCGCGGCGCTCGCTAGAAGGGTTTTTCGAATAGTCTGCATCGTCATCTCCGACAATAGGGTGGGCATCCTTTGCGGCGGGTAGTGGCCAGGAGGACCTCGCGCTTGTCGGTCCGTCTAGCGCCGCTGAGGTTTAGGAGTGGCGACCGCCATTTCGAAGCGCTGAGGGCGGCCGCCTGACCTTGCGTTGATCGCTCGGGCGGGTGGCCGCTAGGCGGTCAATGGGTCGTCGTCCCCGAATTGATCGCGATCCGCTTGATGCGCGACTGGCTCTGGTGCGACTTGGGTACAGTCACGGTCAGAACCCCATTGCGGAATTTGGCCTGAATCCGCTCTTCATCGACGTCACCGAGCGCGAGGCGGCGCTCAAAGCGGCCGTAAACCTGCTTGCTGAAAGCGCGGCTGCGGTCTTCGGTCTCTGCCCGCAACTCGCCCGATGGATTGCGCCGATGCGTCAGGTTCGCTCGGGGGTGATTCTAGCCGGATGGGCCCGCGCCAAAAACAGACGTTCGTCAGCCGCCGCTGAACATGTGCCCGCGCTGATCCCGCCGTTTAGGCGCTCTGATGCTGCGCCTGTCGGACTGGCGCATGTCCTGGCTCTGCCGGATCAAATCGAGCAGCGAGCCCTGCTGCTTGTTCGCGGTGATGGCGGCCTGGTTTGGGTGGTGGTTCGAACCGGGGCGTCCTGCGAACGACGACGAACGATCCCTGCGTCGCGGCGCGCGCGAACGCCCCTCAGCCTTCTTGTCCGTAAAGTTAACTTCGCCGGGGGCGCCCGCGGCGCACATCCGGCGGCGCCACCCGCCGCGCGCATTCGTTGGCGGGAAAAAAACTGCGAGGCATGGCGGTCAGCGGCCTCGCCCGTGTCCGAACATCGCCCCGTCCGCAACGCGAGCCTCATCGATCTTCGCCGCGATTTTCAGGTCCGCGAGAGTTGGCTTTTCGGCCGTGGCCCGGCGGTGGTGCAGATGCAGGTGGTAGCAAAGCCGCTCGCGATGCGCGCGCCTCACGAGGCGCTGTAGCTAGTGAACGGCCAAGCGGCGGTCATCACCGATTTTGGGTAAGGCCGGGTTGCCGTACTCAAACTGAACCGACAGACCAATGATGACCGACGAAATGATCGACCTGCGGCGGGCTGATGGAAAAGAGCGCCGATGCGGATATTTTGCACGAGATGACCTGCTTTGGCGCCCAGCGGCTGATGAAGCTGGAGCTGGGTGATCGGACCGGGGCCGGCCATGGCGGGAAGAGCCGTGACCCATTGGTGCAGCGAAGCCGCTTGCGGGACCGCGACTGGGAGGCGCCCGCGATCCCGACGGGCATGAACGACGAGACGGTTGTCGGCTCGCCGCATTCCACGAGCCTCAAGGCGCAGCCACCGGCGGCTCTGATGCGATCCTGCCCTGGTGCCACGAAAGCGCCGCCTGTAGCTCGCGAAGCATGGTCTGCCTCAGCGAATACGGCTCCAGCACCTCGACCTTGTCGCCCCAAGTGAAAAGGTGCCAGGCCAGCTCCAGCATGCCACTTGCCGTGAAGCGCACGAGGACCGATCCGTCTGGCTGGAGCTCGAGCGTTTGAGTTGGATGGAAGCGCCATCCCATCGCGTCGGAGGCGCCAGCACGCGTCACGCGCAGCACCACCCCTTGTAGCTCGTCCTGGTAGATGCCGAACGAGCGGCTGGCATAGTCCTGCAGGCTGAAAGCCTCGGGAGCGCCTGCCGTCGTGTCGATGATCTGGAGGTCCTTGATGCGGTCCAGTCGCCAGTTTCGGGGCTCGGTTCTCCCCAGTTCCGCGGCGACGAGATAGTTGGCCCGACCGAACATCACCCCGTAGGGCGCGACCGTTCGGATCGCGCCAGGCGTCGATCCGCCCAGGTAGCAGAACCGGATGGCCTTCATCGCCATCAGCGACAGCCGGATGCTGGCGATCAAGGTTTCGTCCTCGTAAGGCCTGGGTCCGGCCTGGACCGCGATCGTCTCGGCGCGAACCAACGCTTCCAGATCGGGCACGATCTTGCGCAGGGCGGCGCTGCGCATGGCCGAGCGGACCTTGCGCTCCAGCCCCTCCAGGACCCTCGCCCGCGGTTCGGCGCCGGCCGCTTGAAGGGA
>JAYUBY010000479.1:0-2422 GCA_043740635.1 Alphaproteobacteria bacterium | reverse complement strand
AGCGCACCTACGCCGTCGCCCGCGCGAAGGTGTTCGGTTTCCTCGCCGATCCCGCCAAGAAGCGCCGCTGGTTCGCGGAGGGCCATGGCCACGACACAGACCTCTACGAGATGGACTTCCGGGTCGGCGGCGCCGAGCGCACCCGCTACGTCATGGGCGCCAATACGCCGTTCCCCGGCACGATCCTGGCGACCGAAGGCGTGGTCGCCGACATCGTGGACGGCGTCCGCGTCGTCATCGCGGCGACCATGACCCTGGGCGAGCGGCGGATCTCAACGGCCATCGTCACCTTCGAGCTGCTCGACAAGGGCGAGGCCACGGTGTTGGTCTGTACCCATCAGGCGGCCTTCTACGAGGGCGCGGACGGGCCGGACATGCGCAAGGGGGGCTGGGAAGCCCTGCTCAACCGCCTGGGCCAGGTTGTGGCGGCCTAGTGGCGCCGGTCGCAACTCTTGACGCGGGGCGGGTCTTCGACGCCCTGGGCGATCCCACGCGGCGCGCGATCATCGACCGCCTGAGCCAGGGCCCGCAGTCGGTCTCGCACCTGGCCCGGCCGCTCAACATCACCCTGACCGCGGTCGCCCAGCACCTGGCGGTGCTGCAGGCCTGCGGCCTGGCGCGAACCGAGAAGGTCGGCCGGGTGCGCACCTGCCGCATCGAGGAAGCCGGTTTTCGCACCGTCGAGCAGTGGATCGCCGAGCACCGCAGTCTTTGGACACGCCGCCTCGACCGCCTGGGCGACCTGCTGGCCGAGGAAGGTTAGCCCTTCGCCTGATAGGCCGCGATCTCCGTCAGCACGTCGGCGAGCGTCGAGCGCACCGCGGCCAGGCCATCGGGGCCGTGCGCCTCGCAGTGGGCGCAGATTTCACCCAGGCCGTTGGCGCCGATGCCGCGCGCCGCGCCCTTGATGGTGTGGACCATGTCGGCCCAATCCGGGTTGCCGGCGCTGAGCGCGCCGACCCAGCCGTCGGCTTGCTGGCGGAACAGATCGAGCACCTCGCCGACCACCGCCCGGTCGCCGCCGACGAACCCTTCCAGATAGGCGAAATCGACCGCCCCGCCCTCAGCTTCACCCGTCACTTCGCCCCCTCGCCGCACACGCCTTGCCAAGGCCGCGAATTCGCGTATTTTCCGCGCCCTCGCCGCCGGGGCTCATATTGCCTCAGATACGTCTCCGGTGCGACGGCGGGTGCTTAGCTCAGTTGGTAGAGCAGCTGACTCTTAATCAGCGGGTCGTGGGTTCGAATCCCCCAGCACCCACCATAATTTCAATCACTTAGCGGAAATTGGACGCAGCGAAATCCCCTCCGGGGACACGGATGGGGACACAACATCTAGTCGCGTGTCCCCTACCCCGCGAAATGTCGCTTTGCGGAGCCGTCGTGGTTTTCGAGTCACAGAGACTTCGGCCATTTGTCACGGCGCGGCTGGACCCCAGCGCTGCAAGCCGACAAGGTCAAAATTGCTCCCCGCTGAGGGGGAGGAATACTCCTAGTTATATACCCACAAATAGCCGTGGCCGGTCAGCGACTTAGCAGGGATGAGCGGTACACGCTCGCGGTCCGCCGCCTGACGCGCAACCTCGACGCCCTCGGGGTAGCGAACATGCGCACCCTTGAGATGAAGGTCTCTGATTCCGGCCCCGACGCTCAACGGGTAGACCCGCACGTCCTCACGAGAGCCCGCCGCGACCTCGAAAAGGCCGGCCGCATCGTCAGGAAGAAGGACCTCTGGTTCCATCGCAGCAACGAGGCCAAAGCGCGCGTGGATGAACGCCTCGCCGTGCTCGAACCACTCCACCACCGGTTGACGGCAGGAGCCTTCACCGTTCGCCTAGGTCAGACGCTGGAAATCGCGATTGCCCGCGCGCTCGATGGGTCGCAGCTCAACCACGTAGGAGGCTTTGTTGACCTCGACGCCCACGACGATAGCACGCTCTACAGGAAGGAGGAGCCGCCACTACGCTTCTCCGGCCGTAAGATGCCCGGCAACAGGCGGTTCGATTTTCTCGTCTTCGACGCGACCGGCCCAATCGGCATAGAAGCGAAGAACATGCGCGAGTGGGTATATCCTGACCGGACAGAAATGCGGGAGCTACTGGAAAAGGCAGTCGCCGCAGACACCCTCCCTGTCCTGATCGCCCGCCGGATACCCAACGTCACGTTTCGCCTTCTCCAGACGGCCGGCATCATGCTCTTCCAGGGCTCTGTCAGCTCAAATGCACCGGCCAGGAAGGGCTAGGGTTTAGGCGGGTGAAATGGCCCGCCCGAACAAGACCCACGACCCGTTCCGATGGTTCGATTCATCACCCGAGGTGATCAGTTTGGTGGTCATGATGTACGTCCGCTACCCGCTGTCCCTGCGCAACGTCGAGGACCTGCTTTTCGAGCGCGGCATCGACATCTGTCACGAGACGGTCAGG
>JAYUBY010000478.1:0-11371 GCA_043740635.1 Alphaproteobacteria bacterium | reverse complement strand
ACTGCATCAACGCGCCCTCGAGGCCTTCGGCGGGCAGCTGGATCAGTGAACCGTCTTTCATCCGCACGTCCCAGCGACGGTCATCGACGCGGACCAGGGCGTCCATCTGGCTCATGAGCTTAGGACGCTGGGCGATCACCGGCAGAATCTCCGGAGCATGCTCGGCGCCACCCTCACCGACCACCAGGGGCAGGGTGGCAAAGTGGGCCGGATCGGCTTCCGGGATTGATTGGCCATGGTCGTCGATGACCACTTGGCGTCCGGCATGCTGCCACACCGCCATCTGGCGCCGCTGGACCACCGCTACGACGAGTGTGTCCGGCAGCAGGCGCACGACGCGGGCTTCCTTCACCCAGCCGACGCTCTCGACACGCTTGCGGAGTGCATTGAGGTCGAGCCCCAGCATGGGTTGGTTCTTGTAGACTTGGGCGGCCTTGACGATGTCGGCGGTGGCCAGGTTCGAGGCGCCCTGTACCTCGATAGTTCGCAGGCGAAACCCTGCCGCCCCGAACCGGTTGTCGACACGGGTTTCGATCGCAGAGACCATCCGCTGGCCGCGGTGGCCGGTCGCCAGGGTCACGCCGAGCACCAGCGTCAAGACAGCTGCCGTAGCAATCAGGGCTGTTGCGGGAGATGGCCCATGGGTTTCGCGTAGCGGTGAGGCCGCCCGCCGCCCGGCTGTCGCCTTGGCCGGACGCGCCGCCCTCTGGGGCGCCTTAGTCGGGGGTTTCGCCTGTCTTCGCGAGCCCCCCCGCACCGCCGCGGGCATATGCGTCCTCCGTGATCCAAAGCACCAGCCGGTCGAAATCCACACCCTGCAGTGCCGCCTGCTCTGGGATGAGCGAAGTGGGCGTCATGCCGGGTTGTGTATTCACCTCTAGGAGGACCAGAACGTCGTTAACATCATCATAACGAAGGTCGGAGCGGGTAACCCCTCGGCAACCTAAAGCCGCGTGCGCCGCTTCACTCATTCTCAAAGCCTTTTCAAAGGCATGAGGGGGTAACTCGGCCGGAACGATATGTGTTGACCCCCCGTCGGCGTACTTGGCTTCGTAGTCGTAAAATCCTGTGCGCGGAATGATATCGGTAACGGTCATGGCCTTGCCGTCCATTACGCCTACCGCGAGCTCTTTCCCGCGGATATAGGGCTCGATCATCACCTCCTCACCGAAGGTCCAGGACGGCGCGACGATTCCCTGCGGTGGACGGTTGGCGCCTTCGAAGACCAGGAAGACCCCGACCGAGGACCCTTCGGCGTTCGGCTTGACCACATAGGGCGGCGCCATGACGTGTCCGGCCGCCGCTTTGAAGCGACTAAAGAGGCCGCCGCCGGGAACCGTCACACCGGCCGCTGCGAGCACGGCCTTGGCCTTGGCCTTATCCATCGCAAGCGCAGAAGCCAGGACGCCGGAGTGGCTATAGCGGACGCCAAGCGTCTCCAAGACGCCCTGGACGCAGCCGTCCTCACCCCATTCGCCGTGAAGGGCGTTGAAACAGACGTCCGGCTTCAGCTTGCTGAGCACCTGGGCCAAGTCGCGGTTGGCGTCGACGCGAGAGACGCGCGCGCCCAGCCGTTCCAAGGCGTCGGCGCACTCGCGGCCCGAGACCAAGCTCACCTCGCGCTCGGCCGAAAGTCCGCCGAGGAGGACGGCGACATGGTGTCCGGAAAGCGGAGCGGTCATGGGCGACTCGAAAAGGGGAGCGACTCAAAAGGTGCCAGCCTGCGAGGATGCCACCGCGGCGACCGAGCCGGCAGGCCTGGTTGAGCAGTGGTCCGCCCCGCCTGGCGACTGGCCGCTAGGCATAGCGAGGCCAACCCGTCGCGCGCAAGCGGCTTAGGCCCGACCGATGCGCTTGATCTCCCATTCGAGGTCCACGCCTAGCTTGGCTTTCACATCGGCGCGGACCGCCTCACCTAGCCCTTCGAGGTCGGCAGCGGTGGCCTCGCCAGTGTTGATCAGGAAGTTGGCGTGCAGGGGCGAGAACATGGCCCCACCAAACGGCTTGCCCCGCCAACCGGCCTCGTCGACCAGCTTCCAGGACGATTGGCCGGGCGGGTTCTTGAAGGTCGAGCCGCCGGTCTTCTCGCGGATGGGCTGGGTCTGTTCGCGACGGGCCGTGATCTCGTCCATGCGGGCATCGATCGCGGCGGGCTCGTCCGGCCGTCCCTGGAAAAGTCCGCCTAGGAAAATCAATGGCTCGGCCGCGGCGCGTGCTGACTTACGATAGCTGTAGCCTAGGTCGGCGTTGGAGAGCGTCAGCCGTTGACCGGCGCGGGTCAGGGCGTAGGCCTCGACCAGCACGTCCTTGGTCTCCGATCCATAGCAGCCGGCGTTCATGACCACAGCACCGCCGATCGAACCTGGGACGCCCCGATAGAATTCTAGCCCCGCGATACCCGCCCTGCCCGCCTCGCGCGCAAGGCCGGCGTCCAGCGCCGCGGAGCCGGCGAAGATGCGGCTGTCGCCACGCGGCTCCACAGAAGCGAAGGCTTTTCCCAGTCGGATCACCACACCCTCGACGCCGCCGTCGCGCACGAGGGTGTTGGAGCCTACGCCAAGTACCGTAACCGGCGCACTGGCGTCGAGGGATCTAAGGAAAACCGCCAGGTCTTCTGCATCCTGGGGCAGAAAGAGGAGATCAGCAGGCCCACCAACGCGGAACCACGTGAAGGGGCCCAGCGGCTCGTTGGGAAGCAGCCTGCCCCGAACGATCGGCAACCGGTCGCGCCAGCTCATTCGGCCGCCCCGTTCAATCGGCCGCCATTGCCAAAAGCTGCTCCGGCAGGGCGTAGGCCCAGTTGGTGATATCTCCTGCACCCAGGAGGACGACTAGGTCACCCGGCCTGGCTTCCTCGCGGATAATGCCGGCGAGATCGACGGGACTCTCAAGAGCGATGGCGCGGCGGTGGCCATATCGGCGCAACCCTTCAACCAGGGAGTCCCGACTAGCCCCCTCGATCGGCGCCTCGCCCGCCGCGTAGACGTCTGCCACAATCACGACGTCAGCGTCGTTGAAGCCATGGCAAAAGTCATCGAAGAGATCGTGCAGACGCGAAAAGCGATGCGGCTGCACCACCGCGATGACGCGCCCTTCAGTGACGGCGCGCGCGGCCTTCAGCACTGAGGCGATCTCCACCGGATGGTGGCCGTAGTCGTCGATGATCCGCACGCCGTTGGCGATGCCGGTCGTCGTGAAGCGCCGACGCACACCGCCAAACCCCGCCAAGCCCTTGCGGATGTCTTCGGGACTTACACCCAGTTCGCGCGCCACGGCGATGGCAGCCAGCGCGTTCATCGCATTGTGGTGGCCGGCCATGGGCAGGTGCAGGTCGTCATAGCGGATCGGCTCCGCGCCTTCGTCGACCGGGCTATGCGGCAGGATTACCACGTCGAAGCGGCATCCATCTGGACCCATGGTCAGGTTCTCGGCGCGAACCTCAGCCTGCGGATTGACGCCGTAGGTGACCAGGCGTCGGTTCTCCACGCGGCTCGCCATCGCCTGGACCTCGGGATGGTCAATGCAAACCGCCGCGAAGCCATAGAAAGGGATGTTCTCCACGAAATCGCGGAAAGCCCTCTTCACCGCGTCGAAGTTGCCGTAGTGGTCCAGGTGCTCGGGGTCGATGTTGGTAACGATGGCAACGGTGGATCGCAGCTTCAGGAAGGTGCCGTCGCTCTCGTCGGCTTCGACCACGATCCAGTCGCCGGCCCCGACCTTGGCGTTCGTGCCATAGGCATTGATGATCCCGCCGTTGACGACCGTTGGGTCGAGCCCCCCGGCGTCCAGAATGGCCGCGACCATCGAGGTGGTCGTGGTCTTGCCATGCGTGCCACCTACCGCCACCGAGAACTGCAGACGCATGAGCTCGGCCAGCATTTCGGCCCTCCGGACCAGGGGCAGGCGCCGCTCGCGGCCCGCGACCATCTCCGGATTGTCGCTCTTAACGGCCGTCGAATAGACGACGGCGCTCGCGCCTTCCACGTGGGCGGCGTCGTGGCCGATGAAGATCCTGGCTCCCAGCTTCTCCAGCCGTTCTGTATTGGCTGACGCCTTAGCGTCGGAGCCCTGCACCGTGTAGCCGATGCGCAGCATGATCTCGGCGATGCCGCTCATGCCGATCCCACCAATACCGATGAAATGCACGGGGCCGATGTCGAAGGGCACGGGACGTAGAGTCATGGAGCCGTGCTAGCGCATTGGCGTCGTGGGGGAAATATCCGAGGGCGTGCGTCTAGACGCCGGCGGTCTGCTCCACCAGGTCGGCTAGGCGCTCGGCGGCGTCGGGGATGGCGACAGAGCGGGCGGCGGCAGCCATGCGCGCTAGGCGGGCTGGATTCGTCAGCAGCTTCTCAAGCGCTCCCGAGAGGCTGGCCACGGTGAGCTGATTCTCGCGGGCCACCTCTGCACCGCCAGCGTCAGCCAGGAATTTGGCATTCTGGCCTTGGTCGTCGTCGATGGCGATGGCTAGTGGCACGAGGATCGAGGGCTTACCCGCCACTGCGAATTCGCAGACCGAGCCTGCTCCCGAGCGGCCGATCACCAGATGTGCCGCGCCCAGGCGGCCGGCAAGGTCGCGGAAGAAGGGCGCGACTTCGGCGTCGACCACAGCGTTTCGGTAAGTACGTCGTGCGCTCTCCATCGACTCGGCGCGGGTCTGCTGCTGGACGACCAACCGATGGCGCAGCGCATCCGGCAGAACCGCGATGGCTTCGGGCACCAACTCGGAAAGTAGGCGCGCGCCTTGGCTTCCGCCGGTGACCAGGATGCGGATCGGCCCGTCAACACCCGGCGGCTCGTAGGGGAGATCGGCCAGGGCGCGGATCGCAGGACGTACGGGATTGCCAACCCTGACTGCCTGCGCGGCGACCTTCGGCGGCGCCTTGAGCAGAGTCGGAAAGGCGCAGGCGACGCGGCTCACGCGGCTCGCAAGGAACCGGTTGGACCGGCCCATCACTGCATTCTGCTCGTGGATCACCGTCGGGCGCCTGTCGAAGATGGCGCCGAGAAGCGCTGGCGCCGATGGGTAGCCGCCAAAGCCCACGACCACGTTGGGGCCGATCTCGCGATAGAGCGAGCGGGCTTGGCCCGCGCCCCGAAGGACAGCGATACCCGCGCGCATCATGCCGATGGGATCGCCTGGCCTGAAGGTCGCTGACGACAGCCCGATCCGGCGCTCGGCGGGGAAATCCTGAGACAGCCCCGCCACCCGCTCATCGGATGCCAGAACGATCGACCAGCCCCGTGCGATCAGGGCTTCGGCCAGTGCCTGGGCGGGGAACAGGTGACCCCCGGTGCCTCCGGCGGCGAGGACGGCGATTTTGCGCATGGCCCCGCGCTTAAGCGAACGCACCGGCCTTGGCGAGACCTTCGCTCACCGAATATGCCCCGGGCCTGCGCCGAGTGAGCGCGAGCGCCATGCCGAGCGTCAGGCCCATGGCGAGCATCGAAGAGCCGCCATAGCTGATGAAGGGCAGCGTCATGCCCTTCGTGGGGATCATATTAAGGTTCACGGCGATGTTGATGATCGCCTGCTGGCCCACCAGCACGAAGAGCCCAGCCGCGGCCACTTGCTCAAAGGGGTCGTTCAGCTTCATCGCCCGGTAGAGCCCACGCACCACCACGAAGCAGAACAGAGAGATGACCAGCAAGAGAAAGACCAGGCCGAACTCTTCAGCGCCAACAGAGGCAGCGAAGTCGGTGTGGGCGTCAGGGATGGCCCGCTTCAGGACGCCCTCACCCGGGCCGCGCCCGAAGAGCCCGCCAGCGGCCTGGGCCACGGCGGCAGCGTCCACCTGATGGGTGTCGGCTTTGTCGGGAGAAAGGAACCTGTCGACGCGGCTGGCCACGTGCGGGAACAGGAAATAGGTCGAAGACAGGCCTGCGATTGCTGTAGCGCCCAGGCCCATCACCCATGAGATCGGCACGCCGGCCATCCAAAACGCCGCCCCGAACGCCACGGTGATCAGGACCGTCTGGCCGATGTCAGGCTGTATGAGCAGCAGTGCGACTGAGACGAAATAGAGGAAAAAGGCGATGGAGACCCCGGGAACGCCATTGCCCTTCTGACCTTCCGAGAACATCCAAGCCACCAGGATGACCAGGGCCGGCTTCATGAATTCCGACGGCTGCAAGGAAAAGCCCCCGAACTCAAGCCAACGGGTCGCGCCCTTGGCGTTGTGGCCCAGCACCGGCAGAGCGATCATGATTGCTATCGCCACCAACCAGATCAGGAAGGCGCTTCGTCGAACCGCCTTCACTTCCAGCATCGAGACAACAATAAGGATTAGGAAGGCGCCGCCTGCGAAGACGCACTGGCGCACGGCGAAATGGAACGGATCGCCGATGTTCATCCGCGCGGCCGCCGCGGGACTGGCGGCGAAGGCAATGACCATGCCGATAGCGATCAGCATGCCAACCGCACCCAGTATCCAATGGTCAACGGTCCACCACCAGACGCCGACTGGCGAACGGTCGGAGCGGGCAAAGGCGTGCGTGGCTTGCGGCGTGGCGGCGGTCATGCCGCGCCTCTCGCGGCGTGAGCCAGGCGTTTGACGGCAGCCCTGAAAGCCTCGCCCCGTTCTTCGAAATCGGCGTACTGGTCGAAGGACGCGCAAGCTGGCGATAGGAGTACGACGGCGTCCTTGCCGGACGCCGAGGCGTCTGCGTAAGCCTGGGCGACGGCGGGATCGAGGGTCCCGCATTCGACTGCCACGGTCTTGCCTTTCAGGGTCTTGGCGAAGGCGGCCCCGGCCTCGCCAATCAGATAGGCTTTTGCGACGCGGGGAAAGAGATCTTCAAGCGGCTCAATTCCGTCGGTCTTGGCTTGTCCCCCGGCGATCCAGAATGATTTCGGATAACTTGATAGCGCCTGGCGCGCGGCGTCGCTGTTGGTGGCTTTGCTGTCGTTGACGAAACGCACGCGCCCCAGTGTGGCCACGGTCTCCATGCGGTGCGCCAAGCCCGGGAAGGTCAAGAGATGCTGGGCGGCTTCTTCTGGAGCGATGCCCAGTCCCTTGGCGGCGGCGTAGACGGCTGCGGCGTTCTGCCAATTGTGTCGGCCCGGCAGCGAGCGAGCGTGATTGAGGTCCGCGACTTCCTGGGCGCGCTCGCCCATGGCGTCATAGAGCAGGCCATTCAAGACATAGATGCCCCGGCCCATGGCCTTGGACGCCGAGACCGGCACGATCGTGCGGCGGTTGGCAGCCGTGATCTCGGTGCAGATTTGCTGGCCCCACGCATCGTCGACGCCAATGATAGCAGTGTCGCCTTTGCCCTGGTTCAGCAGAATTCGTCGTTTTGCGGCGATGTAGCCCTCCATCGAGCCATGCCGCTCCAGGTGGTCGGGCGAGATGTTGAGAATGACCGTGACATCGGCACGGAGGCTGGACGTCAGGTCGAGCTGATAGGAGCTCATCTCCAGGACGTAGACCGCCCCGCCGTGCATGTCTTCGAGGTCGAGGACGCCCACACCGATGTTGCCGCCGATGCGCACGTCGCGGCCGGCCTGGGCGCAGACGTGGCCGATCAACGCAGTCGTGGTCGACTTGCCGTTCGTGCCAGTTATGGCGACAATTTTCGGACGACGATGCTCGGGCGCTGCGTTCACCGCGCGGGCGAAGAGCTCCATGTCCCCAACGATCTCGACGCCGGCAGCCTTGGCTTTCTCAACAGTCCAATGCGGTGCGGGATGGGTGAGCGGCACGCCCGGCGAGAGCATCAGAGCGGCGAATTGCGACCAATCGGCTTTGGAGAGGTCGATGACGGGAAAGCCCTCGGCGGCTGCCAAGTCCCGCGACGCGGGCTTCTCGTCCCAGACCGCGACGCGGGCGCCTCCGGCGACAAGCGCGCGCGCGGCGGCCAGGCCCGTGCGGGCCAGCCCGAATACGGCGACTGTCTTTCCTTCGAAGCCGGGGACCGGGATCATGACGTGCTCCTGCCCTCCCTAACGCAGCTTCAGAGTGGCGAGGCCCAGGAGGGCCAGCATGATCGAAACGATCCAGAAGCGGATCACGACGGTCGATTCGGACCAGCCGAGCTTCTCGAAGTGATGGTGGATCGGCGCCATCAGGAAGATCCGTCGGCCCGTTCGCTTGAACCAGGCTACTTGGATGATCACCGACAGGGTCTCGGCGACGAACAGGCCGCCGATGATGCCCAGTACGATCTCTTGCCGTGTGGCCACCGCCACTGCGCCCAGGCCGCCGCCCAGGGCCAGTGAGCCGGTATCGCCCATGAAAATGCGGGCCGGCGGAGCGTTGTACCAAAGGAAGCCAAGCCCGGCGCCGATCATCGCCCCGCAGTAGATCGCCACCTCGCCGACGCCCGGCACGAAATGCAGCTGCAGGTAATTGGCGAAGAGGAAGTTGCCGACCAGGTAGGCGATCAGACCATAGGCGGAGGCCGCGATCATCGCCGGCACCGTCGCCAAGCC
Organism: Alphaproteobacteria bacterium; assembly: GCA_043740635.1. Taxonomy (GTDB): domain Bacteria; phylum Pseudomonadota; class Alphaproteobacteria; order Caulobacterales; family Caulobacteraceae; genus Phenylobacterium. The sequence continues at coordinate 2,937 of JAYUBY010000478.1, read as the reverse complement.
ATCGAGGCCGTCGGTGAAATTCACCGCATTGGCCGCACCCACGATGATGAAGGCGCCGAACAACAGGTAGAACCAATGCAGGTTTAGCACCGCCAGCTTGAAGAGCGGGAAGCTGACCGAAGTCAGGAGATCTGGCGCCTGGGGCGGCTTGGCGGCGAAGAGGATGATCAAGGTCACCGCGGCCATCGCGATGCCGGCTTCCATCACAAGACGCGCCTTACCCGAGATGCCGTCCGTAGAGTGCTTGGTGACCTTGGAATAGTCGTCGAGGAAGCCCAGCAGGCCGTAGCCGGCGGTGACGAGCAGCACGGCCCAGATGTAGATGTTGGAGAGGTCCGCCCACAGCAGAGTGCCGATGATCAGCCCGGCCAGGATCATCACCCCGCCCATGGTCGGCGTGCCGGCCTTCTCAGTGATGTGGCGTTGGATACCCTCGACGCGGATCGGCTGACCCTTGCCCTGCTTGGCCTGCATCCAGCGGATGAAGCGCGATCCCATGGCGACCACGATCAGCTGCGCCGTAAAGATCGACATGGCGGTACGGAAGGTCAGGTAACGGATCAAGTTGAGCACCGAGACATGGCTATGGCCGCCGCCGGAGAAGTGCTCGTAAAGCCAGTAAAACATCAGCCGGCCTCCCCTGACCGGACGTCGAGACCAGCCAAGGCCCGGGCGATCAGCCCTGCCTTCGATCCGTTCGAGCCCTTCACCATCACCACGTCGCCAGGCTCTACGGCCCGGGCGACCAGCGCCGCCAAATCAGCCGCAACTTCGGCGTAACCTCCGCGCCGAGTCGGCGGAAGGGCGTCCCATAGGGATTTCATCAAGGGGCCAGCGCAGAACGCGAGATCGACCCTGGCCTCACCCAGAGATTGTGCCAATGCGACATGGTAGCCCGGACTCTCGGGGCCCAATTCCAGCATGTCTGTGAGGGCGACGAGCTTGCGTCCAACCGTTGTGCGCGCGCCGAGCGTTGCGATGGCCGACGCCATGGAGACCGGATTTGCGTTGTAGCTCTCGTCGATGAGGGTGAAATCGCCACCGGCGAGATGCACGGTCTTCTCGGCGCCGCGACCCTCCAGCGGCTCGAAATTACCGAGCGCGGCCAGGCTATCGCTGAGGTTGACCTCCAACGCCTCCAGCATCAGCAGGACAGCCATTGAGTTGAGGCCCCAATGGAAGCCGGTCTGCAGGATCGGGAAATCCAGGCCCTTGCCGCGGAAGCGAGCCTGGACGACAGCGTGACCATCGGCTCCTTGAAAGTCGATGAGGCGCGCGTCACAGCCTTCAGCCCGACCAAAGGTTCGCACCTCTGCACCAGCCTTCTCCGCCTCAACCTTGAGCAGACCGAACCAGCGGTCGTCAGCGTTCAGTACCGCAATCCCGCCGGGCATCATGCCCTCAAAGATCTCTGCTTTGGCCTTGGCGACGCCGATCTCGCCCTCGGGAAAATTCTCGACGTGGACGGGCCCCACGGTGGTTACGACGACAACCTGCGGACGGACCATCGCCGTCAGCGGACGAATTTCGCCTTCGTGGTTCATGCCAATCTCGAAGACCGCACGTTCGGTGTCGCGGGGCATCCGGGCCAACGTCAGGGGCACGCCGATGTGGTTGTTATAGGACTTGACCGACGAGTGGGCTCGGCCTGCTAGCCGAAGGCCCGCCATGATGGCCTGAGTGACACTGGTCTTGCCCACGGAACCGGTAACTGCGCCGCGGCGCGCCGAGGCGGCGCGGTCGCGGGCCTCGACGCCCAGGCGCTCCAACGCCGGCAACACATCGTCGACCATGACCGCGGAACCGAATACCTGGCGGGAGGCCAACGCGCCGACTGCACCCTTCGCCATGGCTTGCTCGACGAATTCGTGGCCATCACGCACGCCACCCAGAGCCACGAAGAGATCGCCGCGTTCAAGCGCGCGCGTATCGATGGAAACGCCGCTAGCCGTGAAGGGTTTGCCAACCGCCTTGCCGCCGGTCGCCTCGGCAATCTCCTCCGACGTCCAAAGCGGCTCAGCCATGGTCGTCTGCCGTGTTCAAGGCATTCGCGGTTTCGACCACGTCGTCGAATGGATGGGTGACGTCGCCAACGATCTGCCCCTGCTCATGGCCCTTGCCGGCCACCACGAGGATGTCGCCATCGGATAGCAGCGCAGCACCCGCACGGATCGCAGCGCTGCGGTCGCCGATTTCCTTGGCGCCTTTTGCGCCCGTAAGGATCTCGGCGCGGATGGCGCCGGGCGCTTCGCTTCGCGGGTTGTCGTCGGTTACGATGGCGATGTCTGCGAGGTCAGCGGCGATGCGGCCCATCAGCGGACGCTTGGTGCGGTCGCGGTCACCGCCGGCGCCGAACACGACTATGAGCCTGCCGCGCACATGGGGACGAAGTGCGCGTAACACTGTCTCAAGCCCGTCGGGCGTGTGGGCATAGTCCACGTAAGCCTCGCCGCCATTCGGGCCCTGGCCGATGCGCTGCAGACGCCCGGGCGCGCCCTCGATCGACTCGAGGCCTCCCAGGGCCTGCTCCACGGTCAGACCACCGGCGATGCAAAGGCCGGCGGCGACCAGGGCGTTGGAAGTCTGATAGGCGCCGACCAGGGGCAGGCGGACCTCATAGCTCTTGCCGTCGTGGAGGATCTTGAGCGTCTGGCCGTCCGCGGAAGCGGCGCGCTCCATCAACTTCAGCCCTTGGCCGGCTTCGCCTACGCTCATCACCGACTGGCCCGCGCTAACGGCGGTTCCGGCGAAGGCCGTGTAGGCGTCGGAGTCCGCATTCAACACCGCGGTCTTGCCGCGCGTCAGCAGGATCTCGAACAGGCGCAGCTTGGCGGCGCGGTAGACGCCCATCGTGCCGTGGTAGTCGAGGTGATCCTGAGTGAGGTTCAGGAACCCGGCGGCAGCGAGCTTCACGCCGTCGAGCCGGCGCTGGTCGAT
>JAYUBY010000477.1:0-8419 GCA_043740635.1 Alphaproteobacteria bacterium | reverse complement strand
TCTTGAACTTCTTCGCGAGTGAGCCGTCGTAGAGCTTCTCGTCAATCAAGGTGATCGGAGCGCCTTCCGGCGCCGAGCCCCGGCGGCCGATGGACGAGCCGGGCTTGGGCTTCTTGCCTGCCGCGAAATCGTCCAGCAGCTTCTCGAAGCTCTCCGGTGTCAGGTCCTCGTAGTAGTAGTCGTTGATGGCGGCCATCGGTGCATTGGCGCAAGCGCCCATGCACTCGACTTCTTGCCAATAGAATTTGCCGTCCTTGCTGCGATGGTTCGCTGCGCCAAACTTGCGCTGGCAAACAGCCAGGAGCCCCTCGGAGCCGCGAGTCTGACATGGCGTCGTTCCGCAGACCTGAACAAGCGCGACCTCACCGACCGGCTCGAGCATGAACATCGTGTAGAACGTGGCGACTTCCAGCACCCGGATCGCCGGCATCCCAAGCAATTCGGCGACCGAGCGGATCGCCGGTTCCGAGACCCAGCCTTCCTGTTTTTGCACGAGCCACAGAGCCTGGATGACCGCCGATTGTTGGCGGCCTTCTGGGAAGTGGGTCGACACCTCGCGGATGCGCTTCAGGGTCGCCGGCTTGAATTCGAAGCTGGCGGGTTGAACCTGGGCAAGCCTGCGGACGCTCAACGGTCTATCTCCCCGAACACAATATCCAGCGACCCCAGAATGGCGGACACATCGGCCAGCATGTGGCCACGGCTCATCCAGTCCATGGCCTGCAAGAAGGGGAAGCTTGGAGCGCGGATTTTACAGCGGTACGGGCGGTTGGTTCCGTCGCTGACCAGGTAGACCCCAAACTCACCCTTGGGCGCCTCGACGGCCGCGTAGACCTCGCCCGGGGGCGTGCGATAGCCCTCAGTAAACAGCTTGAAGTGATGGATCAGCGATTCCATCGAGCGCTTCATTTCACCGCGCTTGGGCGCCGCCACCTTATTGTCTTCGCTGAGCGACGGTCCTGGCGTCTTCATGAGCCGCTCGCAGCACTGCTCCATGATCTTCACCGACTGGCGCATCTCTTCCATGCGGCAGAGGTAGCGATCGTAGCAGTCGCCGTGGACGCCCAGGGGGACATCGAATTCCATCTCATCGTAGCAGTCGTAGGGCTGGCTGCGGCGCAGGTCCCAGGCGATGCCTGAACCCCTCACCATCACTCCGGAAAAGCCCCAGGCCTGAGCCTCTTCCTTGTTCACCTTGCCAATATCGACGTTGCGCTGCTTGAAGATGCGGTTTCCGGTGATGAGGCTTTCGATGTCGTCGAAGACCTTCGGCACCTTCTTGCACCAATCAGCGATGTCCTGAATCAGCTCCGGCGGTAGGTCCTGGCGCACACCTCCCACGCGGAAGTAGTTGGCGTGCATGCGCGCGCCAGAGGCGCGCTCATAGAACACCATCAGCTTCTCGCGCTCCTCGAAGCCCCACAGCGGCGGGGTGAGCGCGCCAACGTCCATCGCCTGGGTCGTGACGTTCAACATGTGGCTCAGGATGCGGCCGATCTCGGAATAGAGCACCCGTATAAGCTGTCCGCGGATGGGAACTTCGACGCCGATCAGCCGCTCGATTGCGAGCACATAAGCATGCTCCTGGTTCATCGGCGCCACGTAGTCGAGGCGGTCGAAGTACGGGATCGTCTGCTGATAGGGCCTGGCCTCAATCAGCTTCTCGGTTCCGCGGTGAAGCAGGCCGATATGCGGATCAACGCGTTCGACCACTTCGCCATCCAGCTCCAGCACCATGCGCAGCACGCCGTGTGCGGCCGGATGCTGCGGGCCGAAGTTAATGTTGAATTTTCGGACCTTGGTCTCGCCCTGAACTTCAGGGGCAAAAAAGTCGTCGGCTTTCGCGGGGGCGTTGGCGCCGGTCATTTGCCAGGCTCCTTCGCAGCAGGTAGCGCGCGCTCGTCACCAGGGATTAGCGCCGCATAGCCGGGTTCTGCGCCCTCCCAGGGAGACAGGAAGTCCCAGTTGCGCCATTCGACCGACTTCACGGGCTCATAGACTACCCGTTTCAGCTCGTCGTCGTAGCGGACCTCGACATAGCCAGTCATTGGGAAGTCCTTCCGCAGCGGGTGGCCGTGGAAGCCGTAGTCAGTGAGAATTCGGCGCAAGTCAGGATGGCCGTCGAAGAAGACGCCGTACATGTCGAAAGTCTCGCGCTCATACCAATCGGCGGCCGGGTAGACCGATGTCACCGTCGACACGGCGGTGTCCTCATCCGTCTGAATCTTCACCCGGCAGCGCAGATTCTTGGTCATCGACAGCAGGTGATAGACGACGTCGAAACGCTTCGTTCGCTCCGGATAGTCCGCACCGCAGACGTCGATCAGGATCGAGAACTTGGTGTTCTCACCATCACGCAGGCGTGTCAGCGCCTCGACGATGCGTTCGGCAGGCGCAGTGAACGTCAGTTCGCCGTACATGACCTCATAACTGGTGAAGACGCCTTTGGCGCCCTTCACGATCGACTGACCCAGCTTCTCCAGGATCGGGAGCGGTTGCGGCCAGCTCATCGCATGATGGTCCCGGTGCGGCGGATCTTCTTCTGCAACTGCAGCACGCCGTAGACCAGGGCCTCAGCGGTCGGCGGACAGCCAGGCACGTAGACGTCCACCGGCACGATCCTGTCGCAACCGCGCACAGTCGAATAACTGAAGTAGTAGTAGCCACCGCCGTTGGCGCAGGACCCCATCGAGATCACGTAGCGCGGCTCAGGCATCTGATCATAGACCTTGCGCAGTGCCGGAGCCATTTTGTTTACTAGCGTGCCGGCGACGATCATCACGTCCGACTGCCTCGGACTGCCTCGCGGGGCAAAGCCATAGCGCTCAAGGTCGTATCGCGGCATGGACGCCTGCATCATTTCGACCGCGCAGCAGGCGAGGCCGAAGGTCATCCACATGAGCGAGCCCGTTCGCGCCCAGGTGATTAGGTCATCGACGCCGGCGGTGATGAAGCCCTTGTCGGCCAACTGTTGAGACACACCGTCAAAAAACGGGTCGTGGGCTTTAGGGTTGTAACCCTCAACGGAGGTGCGGCCGCCCTCGCCTGCCGGAACGATCACTCCCATTCCAGGGCTCCCTTCTTCCACTCGTAGACGAAGCCCACGGTAAGTATGCCCAGGAAGCTCATCATCGACCAGAAGGCAAACTGGCCCATGGCGGCCGGCAGCTTCATCAGAGCCACGGCCCAGGGAAACAGGAACGCTACTTCCAGGTCGAATATGATGAAAAGGATCGAGACCAGATAGAAACGCACATCGAATTTCATCCGCGCGTCGTCAAACGCGTTGAACCCGCACTCGTAAGACGAGAGTTTCTCGGGGTCCGGCGCCTTGGGCGCGACGCCCGCGGCGAACAGGATGAAGATGATGCCCAGCGCCGCCGCGATCCCAAAGAAGATCACGATGGGCAGGTACTGGAGCAGGAACGCGTTCATGTAGTCCTTTGGGGAGTCCTCGGGGGAGTCGCGGGCCGTTCTAGACCACACCTCCGGCGGTTTCAAACAGGGCCTTGTTGCAATGCGGAAAGCTCACGAACCTTGGACGCAAAGCTCACAGAAAACTACGGCCTGCGGCAAGGCGCCCCGCATCTTTCGTTGACACGATTCCACCTCGGACCTATCAGACGCCCCTCGCGTTTTCACGCGAACCAAGTATGCGGATGTAGCTCAGTTGGTTAGAGCGCCGGCCTGTCACGCCGGAGGTCGCGGGTTCAAGTCCCGTCATTCGCGCCATTAATTCAATGACTTATCGGATCGAATTTCGACCGTTCCGAACCGTTCCAATTTTCCATTCCAACTTTGTTCTTTTTATCGGCTCTCTCTGAGCCGCAAAAAGCCCAGCGCGCCAAGCGGGCTAGATGATGGCTACTGGTTGTCATGGATCAGGTTGCAACCTCCAGATCATGCGCTTTTCTAGGATAAGCTGCCGTCAAGCCCTCTATGTTGAAAAGCTACGGTAGCGGGCCGTTATTGCGGCGCGACAATCACGGCTCGAGGCGACATACTTGGCCGAACGAGTGACTTCGCATTTTTAGATGGTCATTACCGGCTTCCAGGGCTGCGTTCGCGATATGCTACAATTCAGAGTTTGCCACCGCCGCACCGCCGCTACATTGCTGATGGATGGAGCCGAGTTCTGGTGGACGTCGACTACGACGCTTGAGAAGCATTACGGGCCATCATCGGTCGGACTATCAGGGCGCGGCGAGCCGATCCGCTGGCGGCCGCCGGTGAGGGGTGTATTGGCTCCGCTGGCGCAAGCGAACGTTGCCGTCGTCGCGGCTTTGGTTGCCGGAGCCTTCGGCATCCTCACCCTTGTCGCCAACGTGCTCCTAACCCTTGGCACGAACTCACAACGGCTAGGCGCTGATCGCGCCGCCATAGAGCGCCGCGGGGAGTTGGACCATGATTTGGCGGAACATCAGATGCTATTGGACCGCCGGCTCGGGATCGAGCGCCGCAGGGCCGGGGTGGCGGAGCAGCTACTTTCCGACTTCTATGAGGCGCAGCGGCTCTTAGAGCAGATCAGATCGCCGATGATCTATGCCTGGGAAATCGTCCCCGAAGAGGGGGTGTCGGAGCAACAATCCAAGAGCGCCGGATACGGGCCGATTAGGCGAATGCAGGCGCGGACTGAGTTTTTTGCCAGGATGGAGGCAAGGCGCTTTACCGCTGTCGCTCTATTTGGGCCAAGTCTGGGCGACCAGTTCGATGAGGTCACTAAGATTTGCAATGCGATCTACGGCGCTGCTTCGCATCCTGCGGCCGGATCGTTCCGAGGCCAGAATGGAAACCAACGACGGCCTTTAGATCCGCGCCGCTGCGGGCAAGTTCAAGCACTGTCGTGCCGCCAAAGCAGTAGCCGATCGCCGCGAGCTTGCTGGCGTCGCATTCCGGTTGGCTGGCCAAAATTCCCAGGGCGCCCGCGGCCCGGTCCCGGATCGGCCATGAAAGCGTTGACGCGCGGCATCACCTCGTTCCGATCGGCAAGCGGCTTACCATCGCCGTAGTAGTCCATGGCGAAGGCGACGTAGCCCGCCTCGGACAAGCGCCTCGCAATGGCCTTTGTCAGCGCGACCAACACTCCGGGCCGCTTGCCGCTGCGACTGTCATCGACAGCCAGGTAGCCCACCAGTAGCGCGCCGTCGGCGTGATATTCGATATCTTCGGTCTTCATCTGAACCTCGGGCCCAAGGAGCTATTCTGTGGGAGGTGCGGTGATCTCGAAACGAACCGCGCCGCAGACGCAGCCGCCGGTGATGTCAGGCATGGTCGCCGTCCTCTTCAGGCCACGGGTTCAGGTTGCTTGGTCAGCACAAAATCATCGGGGTTCGGGGCGAGTGTCGCGCGCCAATAGTCGATGAGGCCGAAGGGCCAGTTCTGGCTCACCCTCCCGAACTCATTCTTATACCAGCTGGAGACGCCCTCCGAGCCCCAAGCCCAACCCTTGTTGGCCTCGTCAACTCGGACGTTGAAGTCGTCGTGGACGCCGCGCTTTACCTCGATCGCCTTGGAGCCAGTCTCGGCCAGGAGCCGCAAGGCTCCGACGACGTAGCGGACTGAGCACTCGGAGAAAAAGATGATCGATCCATTCACAACGATGTTGGTGTTAGGCCCGTAGATCATGAAGAAATTCGGGAAACCCGGTGTCGTCATACCGAGGTAGGCGCGTGCATCGCCCGCCCAGCTCTGATGCAGATCGCGGCCTTCGCGTCCGGTCACTTTGAGGCCAGACAGGAACTTGCTTGCCGTAAAGCCGGTCCCGTAGATCAGCACGTCGACCTCGTGCTCCACGCCGTCGGCGGTCACAACGCCCTTTGGCGTGATCTTCGTGATCGACTGCGTGATCAACTCGACGTTCGAACGCTTCAGCGCTCCCAGCCAGACGCCGTTGTCCAGCACCGCCCGCTTGCCGCCGAGCGGATAGGTCGGAACGACGTTAGGCAGAAGGTCCGGCCGATCCGCCACCTGCGCCGCAAGGGCTTCGGCCGCCATCTCGCGTAGCATCAGGTTCGCCGCACCCACCGCCGTCGACGGTCCGTTCCAGCCATCGTCGGCCTTGACCATCGGAAGGAACCCCTCGGTGGTCATCCAGAACAGCCAGAAACGGTACCACTTGTCGTAGTAGGGGATGTGCTCCAGCAGCCATTTCATGCCTTCGGGCACATCCTCGTGGTAATGCGGCACCGGCAAACCCCAGGGCGGCGTGCGCTGGAAAACCTTGAGGCTCGCCACCTGCGGCGCGATCTCGGGAACGAATTGATAGGCCGAGGCGCCTGTCCCGATCACCGCCACACGCTTGCCCGCCAAGTCGACGTCGTGCCGCCATTCGGCGGAATGAAAGGCCGGACCCTCGAAGGTTCCGACACCCTCGATCTGTGGAATTCGCGGCTTGTTGAGCTGACCCACTGCGGTGATGACGGCGTTGGCCTCAACAGTTTCGGTGCGTCCGTCCTTCTTGCGAAGGTCGACGTGCCAGACCGAATGGACATCATCCCAGGCCAAGCTCTCGACCCTAGTCTCGAAGCGGATGTGATCCTTCAGATGATACTTGCCTGCGACGCCGCGGAAATATTTCAAGAGCTCCGGTTGGGGCGAGAAGTGCTGTGGCCAGGCGTGGTTCGGCTCGAAAGAGTAGCTGTACATGTGGTTGGAGTTATCCACCCGGCAGCCCGGATAGGTGTTCACCAGCCAGGTGCCGCCCACATCGGCGTTGGACTCCACGATCTCGAATGGGACACCGGCATGGGTTAAGCGGATTCCGGCCAGAAGGCCCGACATGCCAGCGCCGATCACCAGAACCTTCAGCCGGCGCGCCGCCTCCTTCAGCTGGGGCTGTTCGAACTGCGGGTCCTTGCTGCTCTTGCCAGAGATCGCCAGCTCGTCGATCAGGAAGTCCGCATAGGTCTCCGGGATCGGCGCTCCGCCCACGAAGTCCATGATTTTGCGTAATGTCGGGGTGTCGGGGCTTGGCATTTTCGGGGACCCAGACGCAACATAGGCTTCGATTGCGGCCTTCGCCCGAGCCCGGATGTCCGCCTTGGCCTCTTCCGACAAGCCGGTTTCGCCGGGTGGAGAGAGCGGCATATAGGCCGGGGTCCATTCCGACCTCAGCCAGCTGGCGTCGCCGGTCATGTGAACCATAGCTGCGATCAACGCAGGCAGGTGGGCAGCCTCCAGGGCTCTGTAGAGCTCGGCTTCGTCGGCCATGGTCGTCTCCCGCCAGGTTATCGTTGATCAGCACCATGACTCCGCCCGAAGCCGGCTGTCACCCGGAAAGGCGCTCAATCTGACGCGCCCGGATCAGCACCATCGCCTCCACGGACAGAGCCAGCCCGGACGCCGAGAGATTTTCGGCAAGATGGGCCATCCGGGTCGTCCCCGCGACCGCGCAAGCAACTTCGGAGTTCGCAAGGACATAAGCCAAAGCCGCCTGGGAACCGCTCATGTCCGACAGGCGGTTCAGAAATCCGAACCGCACACCTTCCCGCACTTCGCGGCGATGCCGCAAAAGTCCCCGCGCGGCATACCAAATATCGCGCGGCGCTCGGATCTTGGCGACCTGCCAGCCGGTGTGCCCCATGGCCAACGGCATGCCAGCCAAGACGCCCTTCCCGGCCGCCGCGGCCCTGGCGATAAGCGGTTCGCGCTCGGGACGCAGGACGTTGTAATCGATCATGACCACATCGAACTCAGGGAACCCGATGATCTGATCGATCACAGCGGGATCGAAGCTGTTTACGCCAAGGGACCTGATAAGCCCCCGCGCTTTCAGTCCCTCCAGGGCCGAACGAAGCTCGTCGGTCAGATCCAATGAAGCTGGGCCGTGTAGTTGCAGCAAGGGCAGGGCTTCCAGGCCAAGGTTCCGCAAGCTTCGTTCCGCGCTGGCGACAATTGCAGTGACTGAGAAGTCCCGCCGAATTCGTCCCTCGGACGCGAAGGTTCCCGCTTTGGTCGCGACAACCAGTTTAGAGAGATCCTGTCCCTTGAGAGCTCGGCCGAGCCTGGGCTCCGCATGGCCACCCGAATAGCTCGCACCAGTGTCAAAGAAGGTGACGCCACCTTCGAGCGCGGCATGCACCAGCCGTGACGCGGCCGCTTCTGAAAACTGCGGCTTGCCCCACCAGCTCGCTGCTCCGAAGCCGATTTCGGAGACTACGAAGCCCGTCAGACCGAGCGGACGATAGAGCATGGTCACCTACGGGATTTCGCCCGCGTCAGCGGCGACGAAGTCTGGCTGAGCAGGTTCGCCGATCAGCAGGCGACTGAACAACAGGCGGACGATAACGAAGATCACGCCGGCGACAGCCACTAATCCCGCGTGCAGCAACCAGAACTGTACAGCCGGCATCTTTTCCAGAAACCCACCGAGGATCCCTACCAAAGTGTTCCCGGCCCACAGGTGGAGATAATAGAGACC
>JAYUBY010000476.1:0-1679 GCA_043740635.1 Alphaproteobacteria bacterium | reverse complement strand
CGCGGCGCCGGCAAACGCAAGCACGCCTGCCAAGGCGCTGGCTACGACGCGCCATCCTTTTAGCCCCATCACTCTCGCTCCTTGCCAGATAGCAACTCTGCGAACCCCGAAGACTCTTGCCGACAGGGTGAGACGAAATCGCACACCGTGATAGGGCCGCTTAGTACAGAGAGGACACGGGTTTTGTCCCTCGGGTCCATTGACACGCAACTATCGCCCCGAGCGGGGAAAGTAGAAGCTCGGATCGAACCGCCGCTGAGAGCGTTGCCGCAAGGCAAAGGGCTGAGGGATGATCCGTGGCTGACATAGACAAAAGCAGCGTCGATGAGGTGAAGCAGCCTGAGCGGCCCAAGCTGCTTCAGGTCCTCGGTCCAGGCCTCATCACCGGCGCGTCGGATGACGACCCCAGCGGGATCGCGACCTACTCTCAAGCTGGCGCGCAGTACGGCTACGAGCTCGGCTGGACCCTGCTTTTCAGTTGGCCGCTGATGTGCGCCATCCAGGAGATCAGCGCCCGCATAGGACGGGTCACCGGCCGGGGCATCGCGGGCAACTTGGTTCTCCACTACCCGCGCCCAGTTGTTCTGGGGCTAGTTGGGCTCTTGGTCGTCGCCAACACCATCAACCTCGGAGCGGACCTCGGCGCGATGGCGGCGGCTCTGCATCTGCTCGTGGGTCGTGGGCGGGCCGGTGTGGCTATACGTCGCCGGTTTCGCGGTGATCACGGTCTTGCTGGAGGCATATGTTCGCTATTCCCGCTACGTCTCGGTGCTGAAGTGGCTGACGTTGTCGCTCTTCGCCTATGTCGGCGTAGCCCTGGTGGTGCACATCCCGTGGCCCACCGTGGCCTACCACTTGGTCGTCCCCAACATCACCCTGAAGGCCGAATATCTGACGGTCGTGGTAGCGATCCTTGGCACGACAATCAGCCCCTATCTGTTCTTCTGGCAGGCGGAAGAAGAGGTCGAGGAAGTCAAAGAGCGCGACGACGCCAAGCCCCTGGAGCGCGCGCCCGAGCAGGCAACGGCGGAGTTCAAGCGCATCCGCTTCGACACCTATATCGGCATGGCCTTCTCGAACCTCGTGGCTCTCTTCATCGTCCTGACCACCGCAGCGACGCTTCACGCGCACGGCGTCACCGACATCCAAAGCTCCTCCCAAGCCGCTGAGGCGCTCCGGCCAATAGCTGGACCCTTCGTGTTCCTGGTCTTCGCCGCTGGCATCATCGGCACCGGGCTGCTGGCGCTGCCGGTGCTGGCCGGTTCCGCTGCCTATGCAGTCGGGGAGGCTGCCGGATGGCACGTGGGGCTCGCCAGAAAGCCTCGCCGGGCCAAGGCGTTCTACGGCGCTATCGCGGGCTTCACCGCGGTTGGCGCGCTTCTCAACTTCACGCCTATCGACCCGATAAAGGCTCTCTTCTGGAGCGCAGTGATCAACGGTGTCGTCGCAGTGCCGGTCATGGCGCTGATGATGCACCTGTCGTCGCACAAGGCGGCTATGGGCGAGTTCAAGCTGCACTCGGGACTGAAGATCCTCGGCTGGCTTGCGACCGCAGTTATGGCCGCTGCTGCTGTCGGAATTGTGGATAGGCGTGCAACAGGGACCCCCTTAGCGGGGTGATCGGCGTCGAAGAGGGACCCCTCATTCTGATGGATTAGACCTGACCGTTTGGCTTCATG
>JAYUBY010000475.1:0-4219 GCA_043740635.1 Alphaproteobacteria bacterium | reverse complement strand
GGGCCGGCGTTCACGCCCTGGCAGCGGATGGGTAATATCGAGGGCTATCGCGCACCGCTTCCGGCCCGCTGGATTGATAAGAAACGAGACTTGCAGCGCAAGGTCCTGGCACGGATGCGCGAGCTGGGCATGAGCCCGATCCTGCCGGCGTTTGGCGGCTATGTGCCCAAGGCGTTCGCAGTGAAGAACCCGAAGGCGCGCATTTACCGGATGCGAGCGGGGGCTGGGTTCCACGAGACCTATTGGCTGGATCCCGGCGATCCGCTGTTCGCGAAGCTGTCCGGCCGGTTCCTCGCCCTCTACAGCGAAACCTACGGGGCTGGGACCTACTATCTGGCCGACTCCTTCAACGAGATGACGCCGCCGATCGCCGAGGACGGAGCCGACGCCGGCGGGGCCTTCAACGACGCGATCGGCAAGGCCGCCGCAGCCAAGGTCCAGGTCGATCCCGCGTTGAAGGCAAGGCGCCTCGCCTCCTACGGCAAGGCGATCTACGAGGCCTTCGCTCTGACCCGACCGGACGCAGTGTGGGTGATGCAGGGCTGGCTGTTCGGCTCCGACCAGGTGTTCTGGACCGCGGACGCCATCGCCGCCTATCTGAGCCAGGTTCCTGACGACAAGCTGATGATCCTCGACATCGGCAACGACCGCTATCGCGACATCTGGCGCAAGGCCCAAGGATTTGCCGGCAAGCCATGGATTTACGGCTACGTGCACAATTACGGCGGCAGCAATCCGCTTTACGGCGATCTCGACGGCTACCGCCGCGACATAGCGGACGTCACGGCGAGCCCGGACCGGAAGGTGCTCGTGGGCTTCGGTATGTTTCCCGAGGGTCTGAACAACAATTCGATCGTCTATGAAGCGGCCTATGACCTCGCCTGGAACGCCGGCGGCGCCTCGCTTACGGCGTGGCTTTCGGCCTACGCCCGATCCCGCTACGGCCGCACGACGTCCGAGCTAGAGGCGGCGCTGGGGTTGCTCGTGGATGGCGCCTATTCCGATCGCTACTGGACCCCGCGTTGGTGGAAGGACAAAGCCGGCGCTTATCTCTTCTTCAAACGCCCGGCGACGACGATCGTCGATTTCGAGGGTCATCCCGGCGATCGCGCCAAACTGGCTGTCGCCGTCCGAGGCCTGGCGCGTCTGGCGCCCAGCCTCGCTGACCAGCCCCTCTTCATCATCGACCTCGTCGATGCTGCGCGGCACCTGGCCACCGAGGAGATGGATCTCGAGCTGATGCAGGTGGTGGCAGCCTATCGGCGTGGGGACCTTGCGGCAGGTGATCAGGGGCGGCGCAAGGTTGAGGACTTGGCCCAAGCGCTCGACGCTCTGTTGGGCGTGCAGCCGCAGACACTGGCAACCTGGATCGACGAGGCTCGCGCCTATGCCGACAACCCCGCCGACACCCGTGCTTATGTCTTGAACGCCAAGGCTCAGGTGACGGTCTGGGGCGGCGAAGGGAACCTCAACGACTATGCATCGAAGGCCTGGCAGGGGCTCTATCGTGACTTCTACCTACCGCGTTGGTCACAGTTCCTGGATGCTCTGCGAGACGTGGGCGCCGGACCCTTCGACGAGGCGGCCGTGGTCCGCGGCATCGCTAAGTGGGAGCAGGCCTGGGTAGAGCGGGACGACGTCTATCTACGCGAACGCCCAGCCGATCCGGTCGCCTCTGTTCACGCGCTTCTCGCCCGGCTGACGCGAGCCTAAGCTTCTGCATGGCCCAGCTCGCACCGCGATTTCTGTCCCTAGATGTGTTCCGTGGACTAGCCGTCTGCTTGATGATCATCGTCAACACGCCGGGACCAGGCGCTGCACTCTATCCCTGGCTCGTCCATGCCAAGTGGTTCGGTTTCACCGCCGCCGATGCGGTCTTCCCGTCGTTCCTGTTCGCCGTGGGCTGCTCGATGAGTTTCGCCTTCTTGCAGCCGATCAGCCACGGGGCGTTCGCGGTCAAGATCCTTCGGCGGGCGGCGCTGATCTTCCTGCTGGGGTTCCTGATGTACTGGTATCCCTTCGTCCGACAGGTCGACGGCGTCTGGAGCGTGATCCCGTTCGGCACAACGCGCGTGATGGGCGTGCTCCAGAGGATTGCGCTTTGCTACGCGCTGGCGGCCTTCGCCGTGCGCTACCTGTCACCACGCAGTCTGGTAGTACTCTCAGTCCTGCTGCTGCTTGGATATTGGGGCGCCTTGCTAGCTTTCGGCGACCCGGCCGCGCCGTTCTCCAAGCTCGGAAACGCGGGCGCGCGCCTGGACCTCCTGGTGATCGGGAAGGCTCACCTCTATCGCAAGGACGGCGGGTTCGATCCGGAAGGCCTGCTCGGGACATTGCCGGCGACGGTCAATGTGATCGCGGGATATCTCGCCGCGCGATATCTTAAGGCCGCGCCCGACTTGAGGCGCGCCGTCATGCGGATGGCCCTGGTTGGGATCGTCTTGGGGTTAGCCGCCTGGGCTTGGAACCCGGTGTTCCCGGTCGGGAAGAAGCTTTGGACCAGCAGCTTTGTCCTGCTGACCGTCGGCACGGACCTCGTGTTGCTGGCAGCGTTGGCCGCGGCCTTAGAAGGCCGCGCACCGAATCCAGTCGCCCGTTTCTTCCAGGTCTTCGGTCTCAACCCGCTGATGATTTACCTGTTCTCGGAGCTCTTTGTGGTGACCTTGGACTTGGTCGAGGTTGCGCCAGGTGTCGGCGTCTATGGCTGGATCGGAATGAACCTGTTCCAAGCTCTGGCGCCCGGACCCATCGGCGCACTGATTTGCGCCATCGCCTACATGCTGGTCTGTTGGCTGCTCGGCTACGTCCTTGCGAGCCGTAAGATTGTCGTGAAGCTCTAACCGCGCGAGGCGCAGCACGGGAGGTCGACGCGATGGAGTCCGACTTTAGGCCAGAAGCCTCCGTCGCGGGGCGCAGACGGAGCCCTTAAAAAGGGTCGACGTCAGCCCGCTTTCCTTTTGCAGCCTTTGAAGTGTGCCACCGTGCCTTCCACCACCACGCTCTTGCCGTCGGTCCAGAACCGAGCGGCGGGCCCCTTGAATTCAAGCCGGTGCGCGCTTCAACTCATAGTGCTTGCCGTCGGTGTTGGTGGTCATCTGGACGCTCGTTGGCTGGTCGGAATCATAGTTCATCATGAAGGCTCCGCCGCTCTCACAAGTGTAAAACGCCTGGTAGAACTCTGTCATCGGCGGCTGCACAGGAGTGTCGGCCAAGGTTGGCGCGCCAGATAGGCTAAGTGCGAAAGCGGCGCAGACTATCGGAATAGCTCGCATTTTCGGGTCCCCCCGCGCGACTGCTTGGATCGCTTGGCTGATTATATGACGCGGGTATCGATTCACGGGAAGCTTGTTACTTCAGATGTGACAGCCCTCGGGCTTGGAGTGACAGGCGAAGGTTTCGCCGCAAGCATCACCGAGCGTGGTGGAATGGGGATCGATCGATGAAGTTCGGGATGTTGGCGGCGCTCGGTTTGCTCGCGATCGCGTTAACCGCTAGCGCGGCTCCGCAGCCGCCGTCCGCCGATCCCGAAGCCAACATCGTAGAGGAGCTGGTGGTCACAGCGCGGCATCCAGCTCCGGCCTGGTGGCGCGTCGAGAAGAACGGGGCGACCGTTTGGATCCTGGGCGTCCTCGACACCCCAATCCCCCCGGACGTGACCTGGCGACGCGAGGACCTGGAGAAACACCTGAGGGGGGCTGACAATTTGATCGTCGGTCCACGGCTGCAGGCCGGGCTGGGCGACCTCTTCGGGCTAATCGGGCTGTGGCGGGAACTGCGCACCTCAGGAAACCTGGAGGACACTCTCGTTCCGTCGCTCCGGGACCGCTTCGTCGCCGAGCGCGAGCGATTGGGCAAGGGACCGGAACCCTACGCACATTGGCGGCCAATGATTGCTGGCCAGGTCCTGCTGCGCGATGCGCGGCCGGCGAAATCAACCGACGTCGGCCGCCAGATCCGCAGTGAGGCCGCCCGCCTGGGCGTCTCAGCGCATCCGGCGGGCGAATACGATCTAGTGCCGTTCGCGCGGACAGCACTCGGCTCGCTGACGGCGGAGAGTGAGGGTGCGTGCCTGGACTCCGCACTCGACGACGCCGAGGCCGGCCCCGAGGTCTATCGGCGCGCGGCATCCGGCTGGGCGCGAGGCGACGTCGCCGCCGCCCTCAAGGCGCCGCGCCATTTTGACCGCTGCCTGCTGCTGATGGCTGGTGGCCCGGACCTG
>JAYUBY010000474.1:0-5776 GCA_043740635.1 Alphaproteobacteria bacterium | reverse complement strand
AGATAGACCAGGGAAGTGGTCCTAATGCTCTCCGCCTCGACACGAAACCTCGCAAACGAGGTCGCTCACTTTGGCGCCCTAGTCCGGTCTGCGCCATGGAGATGCAGACCTTTACAACTTCGCCGTCGTGCACGACGCGTTCAAGGCCGCGGTCGCCGAGCTTTAAGGCCGGGACCCTCGGCGAACCATCCCCGATCCGTGTTCGCAGGGTTCACGGGCCGAAAGAGCGTCGTTCGGCGTAGCAAGGTGAACTGGTCGCACGTCACCCGCCAATTCCCCTCCTCATCGGCTAGGAGGTAGGCTTCCGCAGCCTGGGCGTGCGCCCAGGTCTCACGTGTCGGTCCGGCGTCGGGGTCGAGGCGGCTGATGAAAGGTTGGCCGAAGGATATTTTCTGGCGCCGTTTCAGAACTCCGGTCCGGTCCGTGAAAATGCGCGCCACATAGCCGACCACGAAGGTTGTGTTTGGCCAGGTTTCCGCATGGTTCAGCCGAATCTGCACATGAGCGTCAGCTTCGACGCGTGCTCTGCGATAGGCTGACATATCCATCCTTGCCGCCTCCTGGGCCACTTGACGGTCGCCAAGTACAGATGAAAGACGGGTGCGGCCCGTTATGCAACACGAAGCCGCAGCGGTCGCGAAACGATGTTAGCGTCCGCTGGTGGCGGCGCTTAGCTGACGTTACTTCCCCCGATTTTCATAACCCCCGAGTTTGCCCTTGCGGGAGATTTGGTGATGCCTCGGTCGATCGACAGCATCTTCGCATCACGCGGTCTCGCGCGTCGAGCGTTCTCGGGTAGGAAATCGATGATCGTGGCGCTCTTGAGGCTGATCGTCGCCGCTGCCTCGGCGGCGGTCGCCGATGACTACAAGGCGCCGCGGACTCACGATGGACATCCAAGTCTGGAGGGGCATTGGACGATTTAGAGTAGAACGCCAGTGCGGTACGGCGATGTCACTTGGAACATCGTCGAGATCGAGTTGATCGGCTGGGTGGCGAGCCAGGTCGGCCTCGACCTGCACTCCCTTGAGGTCACGCAGCTCGAGATCGCACTTTGGCCAGGCCGAGACGCGCCTCGATCACCTGGCGCTCGGCCGGCGCGCCGCGCAGCATGGCTAAAGCCATGGTAAAACTTAGCGCACGCGGGCCTACACCTCTTGGCCACAGGCGGAACGCCTGGCCGCAGCGTGCTGAATCAAGGTTCCGCAGCCCTCTCCTTGAAGCGTGCCAGGGGCTTCGGCTTGAGAATCTCCACTGGTGTGTTGCTGGACGGGGTCAGCCATTAAACGGTCTCCCGCAGAAGAGGGTCAGCTTGACCTTGTCGGCTTGAGAGAACGGCTTCGGCTCGACGCCGAGCGCTTTGGCCTTTTCGATCTGGGCTCTGACATTGCCGGTCCGCACGCGGCCGATCAAGCGGGCCTGGCCGACGTCCTCAATCAATCGGCCGCTCTCTTCGGGAGTCAGCTTCTCGTGCTTTGCGAGGCCCATGATGCGCAAAAAGACGCCCCGTTCGTTCTCGGTAACCCAGCGCATGTTGTCGACGCCATCATAGTACCGAGAATACTCTAGCCGCTCCTTCAGCAACATCTGAGACACCGCACCGGACTTGACCGCGTCCCAGTTGCTGGACGCGAATGGGGGGAAGCTCGCTCGGATTTCCTCGGGATGCGGCCCGCCGCGGGCCCAGGTGTCGTAGGCGTCCATTCGCTCAGCCAAACATTTAGCTTCTTCGATGCTGAACTTCGCTGTGACGCCGTTGGCCGCCAGCTCGGCGTGCAGCGCCTCGCGCGCTTCCCTGACTTCTGAGCCGCGGTGCGACCACTCCACCAGTTGCTCGCCGCCCAGCGCGGTCAACACCCCGACGACGACGATCATGTATTCTTTCAGGAATTCTCAAATACCGTGCCAGGGCTTGGGTTTGTGGATGTCCATGCCGCCCCCAGCGGATCGCTTTGAGTGACGATAGCCGGACTCTTCGAAAGTCTGCAACGCGTCGCGAGCCTTTACTGACGCAAGCGCCCAGTGTTCGTAGCCAGGACGCACAACACTGCGGCATCGACAAGCGGCCAAGCGGGGAAATCGCGGAGGTCGTAGCGATAGCCCCGCACGGTCGCCGCCGCGAGATCGTCCAGCTCAAGACTGAGAAGGAAGGCCGCCATCCAGTCCGGCTCACCGGAGGCATTTTCGTCCGCTGTGTGTGTTCCACGCAAAGTCATCCCCCACGTTAGACAGGACCTCCAAAGGCCGGCTTCTCGGCAGTATGGCCGCGCCCCTCGCCCATCGTTGCTGATCTCGATCGAGTTTCGTACCGTCACCACCAGATCTCCCGAAATTCTGGTCAACGCCTAGCCTTGTCGAGCCCCGCCGCAAAAGAGGGCGACGACTTAGTAGTCGCTGATGCATTCCACTAACCGGTGAAAGCGGCCACTCGCGTCCGACAGACCTGCGGCGTCGGGTCGCAACAATATTAATCTCGATGCAAAGGGGAATGGGATAAGTATTTGAATTATCCAAAGAACTTATGGGTCTCTTATGTCGGACGCGCCTGAGCGATACGAGGAACCCCACAGGCCGAAACGCCTAAGGTTGGCGCAGGCCGACGATGCGTCGAACCGAGACGTCACCTGGGATGTGCTGTCGCAAAAGATCAACGATATGGTCGTCCTGGCCGATAGGACGGGAACTATTTTCTACGCATCGCCGGCCTGCAAGAACCTCGGCTATTCGCAACACGAGCTGATCGGGCGCACTGCGGCTGACTTTGTGCATCCCGACGACCTGGCGCATGCCGAGGCCAATGTCGCGGTTCTGTTCGGCGCCACCCCCGCCGATGGTCCGATCGATAGGGAGCATCGCTACCGCCGCGGAGATGGGAGCTGGGTCTGGCTGGAGGGCAGCCCGAGCCTGATCCACGGACCTGACGGCAAGCCGATGGGCCTAATCAACGTCTTCCGCGATGTCTCCGACCGGCGCGCCAGCCGCGAGGCGACGTGGGAGCTGGCCCGGCGCTCGTCGATGATGGAAGAGGTAGCCGGCGTCGGCTACTGGAGGCTGGATGCGCGCACGCTAGAGTCCACGTGGTCGGAGCAGATCTTCCGGATGCACGGCATGGCACGCGGCGACACGGTAGCGCTGGCACACGCCATGGACACGGTCCATCCGGAGGACAAGGCCGCCGCGGACGCCCGCGTGGCGCTGAGCCTGGAGACCGGCGAGGGTTGGAAAGATACCCTGACCCGCATCGTCCTGGCCGACGGATCGATCCGCTATCTGAGCGGCCGCGGCGTATGCGAGACCGACGCCGATGGCAAGGTCATCGCGGTCTTCGGAACCGTGCTGGACGTGACCGAGCAGGAAGAACTGAAGACCAAGCTTCACGAGGCGCTGGCCGCGGCGGAACAAGCAGCAACGGTCAAGTCGGAATTTCTGGCCAACATGAGCCACGAAATCCGAACCCCGCTGACGGCGGTGCTGGGCTACACGAGCCTTCTGGCGGACCGGCATGACCTCGATACCGGCGCGCAAGGGCAGGTCGAGCGGATCGCCGCCGCCGGGCGCGGTCTTTTGGCCATCGTCAATGACGTGCTGGACTTCTCCAAGCTAGAGGCCGGCCAGACGACGATCACCCTCAGGCCCACAGAGGCCGGGGCCTTGGCGCGCGAAGTGCTGGAGATGTTCGTGTTCCAAGCCAAGGCTAAGGGGCTGACCCTGCGGTTCGAGGCCGCCAGGGAGATTCCTGAATTCGTGACGCTCGACCCGGATCGGCTGCGGCAGGTTCTGATCAATCTGATTGGCAATGGAGTGAAGTTCACCGAGTACGGCTCTGTCACAGCGCGTCTGGAATATGACGTCGCGACCGGACGGCTCGCTGTCAACGTGACCGACACAGGGCCAGGGATTTCGGCGCAGCAGCAGACGAAGCTATTCCAGCGCTTCTCACAAATCGACGGCTCGTCAACGCGGTCCAAGGGCGGGACTGGTCTGGGCCTGGCCATCTGCCAGGGCCTAGCTGAGGCCATGGGAGGGTCGATCTCGTTGAAGAGCCGCGTGGGCCGCGGCTCGACCTTCCGCCTGGAGCTGCCCGCGCCGGCTACGGACGCGCCCTTGCACAGTGACGCCCTATCCGACGGCGAGGACCGGCTCGAAGGCCTACGCCTGCTGGTTATTGACGACAACGCCGTCAACCGGGAGCTGGTGCGTGCGATGCTGGAGCCGCTTGGGATCGAGGTGAGCGAAGCATGCAATGGGCGCGTTGGCATCGAAATCGCGGGCTACCTCCCCGTCGATCTGATCCTGATGGATATGCGGATGCCGGGCTTGGACGGACGCGCGGCGGCGGCGGCCATCCGAGAAGGCGAAGGGCCGAACCGCGACGTGCCGATCCTGGCCTTCTCGGCGGAGGAAGAGGCGCAGACATCGCTGACGGGCGCTGGAGGGCTGTTCATTGGCCGGGTCGGTAAGCCACTCGCGGTCGCCGAACTGCTGAACGCGCTGCGTCAGGCGATTGCCGAGGACCCGTTTTCTGCCAACGGGGAGCTGCCTCATGCCAGCTTATGTTACCGGCCAGCCCCCGATCCTGATCGTGGATGACGACCGCGTGATCTTGGAACTCGTGCATACTCGCCTGACGCTCGCGATGATCCAGATCACCACGGTCAGGACCCCGTATAATGAAAACCAGGCTGATCGAACTGACCGATCATGTTGACGGCGAAATTTCCCGTCTCATTGGCGATCGCAGTGAGATAGGCGTCGTTCGTGAGCGCGTAGTCTCCGACATTGGCCAGCACCGCCTCCGCCATTAGCCAGCCGACCATTGCTGCCTTGGTCCCAATACCGTTGGCGCCATCCTGACCGTAAAACGCAAAGTATAGGGCGCGCGTCTCCTGGCCGCCCAGGCCATCGGGAACCATGGTTCTAAGGAGGATCGCGACCTTGGTCGCGGACGGAACCTCGCCAAAAAAGGTCGTCTATGCCTAGGCGGTGGCGTCCGTCAGGCTTAGGGACCCGTATTGCGCCTGGAAGTTGGCCGCGCCAGCTCCGACCTTTCCGAGATTGACCGCGAAGTTGATGTAGCGGTTCTCTTTAATGAAGTCCTGATAGTAGGGCGAGTTTAGGTTGTTGGGATTGGACCCGTTCGGAGAGACCAGAACGTCCATGCCTGCCGCGCTCGGCGTTGAGGCTGTGAAAAACTGGTAGGCAATCGTCGCCACGGACGACGTCGAATCTGCGGTCTGAACAAGGCTGTGCAAAGCGCCTTCTGGGTTACCGACTTCTCGCACAAGATATGAAGCTAACAATCAAAGGTCCGGAGTGTCCAGCTGTAAGGCTTGTTGGAGTTTCTACCCCTCCGGCCCCGAACTGACCTGCCGGGACCCGCGCCAGGATTCGCGTTCCGCCGGCGCTAGAGCAGGGCCAGGCGTGTCTTGCCCATTCCGCCAGCGCCGGTGAGCGTCACCAGCCGGTTTGAGGTGAGCAACTCGGTGACCTCGCCGATATCGCGCTCGCGCCCGATGAATCGCGTCAATTGTGCGGGCAGGTTGTTGTGGCGCGTGTTTGATGAGCCTGATGCCACATTCGCGGCCGCGATTGGCTCGACCGATGATTTACCGCGCGACTTCTCCGCCAGTTGAATCAACCGCTCCGCCAGTTCCGGCTCGTTTTCGATGTGGAGCGCCGGCACGATCTGCGCGCGCACAGCGGCGATATCGGGCAACCGCCGTCCGCCCTCAAGGCGCGCGATTTGAGCCTCTGAGTACCCCACGGCGATTCCAAG
>JAYUBY010000473.1:0-17051 GCA_043740635.1 Alphaproteobacteria bacterium | reverse complement strand
CCTCGATCCCATCGTGGTGCTGCTGGCCCTGGCGTTTTGGGGCGCAGTTTGGGGGACGTTAGGGGCGTTCCTGTCGACCCCGCTGACCGTAGTGGTCATGGCCATCCTGGCTGAGTTCAGGCCGAGTAGGCCCATCGCGGTGCTACTGTCTAGCGACGGGAAGCCGTACGCCGACTTGGACGGGTGAGTCACCGAAGCCATCCACGAAGCCAACTATGGTCGGCGAGTTCGCAGCTATGGGTGTGCTGGAGGACTTAGGTCGCCGCCGATCATGGATTCCCAATGCCTATTAAAGGGATGTGGCAGGCTAGCCTGGAAAGCGTTCAAGCGGCTGGAAAGTCGCCCGGCCTCTTCGTCTTCCGCGGCCTTGAGCGTCACGGATGGACGGTAGGCTGCGATGTCCTGCATCAGTGAAAGCATATGTTCGTGGGCCGGAGAACCGTCGCTGTGTGGGCCAGCCAGAAGGCCGGTAGCCTCGTCTAACGCGGCTTCGAATTGTGCATGATCTCGGATCATTAAACTGGCTCCTGAATTTCGCGGTTTGCTTCCGCGAGCCGGAGCTTGAGGAGAGCGCAACGTCTAACATCGGCAGCTATCAGTGGTCCCGCAAGGCTGACAATGCGCTCGGATCCCGAAAGTGGCGTGCGGGCCACCAAAACACGCCCTTTCGGCGCGTCGCCGAAGCGTGACCTTGGGACACCTGGCAGGACCCACCGCCGCAAATCGTTCGAGACTACGACTTGGTGAACGCCGATCGTCACTGAGCCAGTCGACGCTCCTCTGCACGCCGTGACCCGACAGTCGCGTTCAACATGGCCTTAGGCCCCCGAGGGCCAGCGCCCGGCTGATCCAACGAGCCACTCACGACCCTCTAAGACGCCGCCCGGGCGGGGGCCAAGTCCGGATGAGGACCGAGCCGTCCGGCTCTATGGCCGCGCAGATATTTGTGCCGAGCAAGCGAGGTGCGCGGAGTGGTCGCATACCGAATTTCCAATTTCTGAAAGATTGCGCGCCGCGGGGGGTCGCATCCCAGAGGTAAAAGTGCACCGATTTCAGTTGTTTACGCCAGCCGCCATCAGCGCCTTCTCAGCGATCCTTCTCGCCTCGGCCACCGCGACCCCGGCCGCGGCCATGACCATCATCTCGAACTTCGATTCCAGCATCACCGGCCTGTCGAACGCGGCCGCGATCGAGAACGCGTTTCGAACCGTCGCAAACGACTATTCCGGCGCCTTCAACAATCGGGTGACGGTGAATATCGATGTGGGTTGGGGACAGGTCGCAGGCCAAGCGTTGCCGTCCAACGCGGTGGGGGCCAGCAGCGACAACCTTTACGGCTATTTCAGCTACGGCCAAGTGAGGAATGACCTGATCGCGAGTTCGCGCAAAAATCCTGCGGATACCGCCTTGGCGAGCGCGGTGAAGTCCCTGCCGGCCTCGACGCCCGCAGGTCCAACCCAGTACGTGATACCTTCGGCGGAGGCCAAGGCGTTGGGGCTGGTTTACGGAAACTCGGGATCTATCGACGGCTATATCGGCTTCGCTGGATCGCCTTCCGGATACACCTTCAATCCCGCCAACGGGGTCGCGGGCGGCTCCTATGATTTCGAAGCCGTCGCAGCCCATGAGATCGCCGAAGTGTTGGGCCGGATTGGGGGCGTCGACTCTTCGAACGTATTGTGGCGAACCCCCTACGATCTCTATCGCTATAGCGCCCCCGGCGTACTCGACGCCGGTTACAACGATGCCGCCTATTTCAGCATCAACGGCGGCGTCACGGATCTGAAGGCTTTCAACAACTCCGCCTATGGCGGGGACCGCACAGACTGGTTGACGCTCGGAGGGGTCAACGACGTCTCCCACGCCTTCATCAGCACCGGCCAGGCCTACAACATCTCCGCGGTGGATTTGACGAGCCTTGATGTGCTGGGCTGGGGCGGGTCCAATCTGGGCGACACGGCATCCGGAAGCCCGAGCTTTCGCGCTTTCGGCCTAGTGTCAGGCCCCGATGCTGTTCCTGAACCGGCCAGTTGGGCGACCATGGTACTGGGAATGGCGTCTCTGGGCGCGGTGCTGCGCCGTCGGCGTACGAGGCTCGCACCGACGACGTAGCGAGCCGGCGGGCGTCCACCGTGTGACCCTTGGCCTGACGCCAGTCCCGCGCCGGCGTGCGCCCAATGCTGCGCGTCCCGACCACACGCCGTGAGCCGGGAGGATGCCGGAAACGCAAATCGCACCTCCGTCCGCATCGCTTGCGGGCGGGGTGCCCGAGCCTGCGTCCTGGGCCGTAATGATCCTTGGGTTTGGCGGCGCCGGAGCCATGCTCCGCGATCGTCGTCGCCAAGCTTTCATCGCCAGTTAATCGACCCCTTTGTCTGGGCCGTCGCCCTAGAGTGGGTGGCGGCTTTTGACGTCGACCGGGCCAACGGCGTTGGCCTCCGGCGGCTACGCTGGCAGGCGCAGTTTCCGTGCGCCTAAACCCTCGACGGACCTGCCCTTTTCCGCGGCGTTCGAACCCCGTTCGGGATCCACGGTTTCTGCGGACCGTTGAACATCCTGAAAACGCCCGGGGGCTGACAATGCCACTTCGCAACAACAAGACGTGGAACCGCGACGACCTTCAGACGCCGGGGCGATCCCGTCGGTCGGCTTTCGAATCGGCGGCCGGAAAGGGTTCAGCGACGACAACCAAGACGGCAACGGACCCAATGACGGGCGCCCCCAACAAAACACCGCCATCACCGAACCAAGCGAACTAAGAACCCAGAAGCGGCGTGGGCGCGCGCCTGACCTGATCGGCCTCGCGGAACGGATCGGAGGCCGATCGCCCGCGGGCCCATCGCGAATAGGCGATCAGGATGGTGACCAGGAGTCGGCCAGGGGTCTCAAAGACCAGGGTGGCTGCGCAGCCTTTTTGAAGTTGCGGCATTTCCACGTGCAGGCTTAGCACTTTCCAGTGATCGGGCGGCGGGAGCGGGGCGAGTCGACCATGGCTGATCGGAAACAACCACACCTTGAACGACACCACGTTGGGCGGGTTGGCTGGCTGAGGGCCGCCGTGCTGGGCGCCAACGACGGCCTGCTTTCGACCGGCAGCCTGATCATCGGGGTGGCAGCTGCCTCCGCCGCTCGCCATAGTATCGTGCTGACAGGACTCGCGGGGCTGGTCGCCGGTGCGATGTCGATGGCGGCTGGAGAGTATGTTTCCGTCAGTTCCCAAGCCGATGCTGAAGCCGCCGACCTCGATCGGGAGAAGCGCGAGTTGGCAACCGATCCGACGGCCGAGCACCGGGAGCTCTCCGGCATCTATGTAAAGCGCGGGGTGGAGCCGGAGGTCGCCCGCACGGTCGCGGAACAACTGATGGCGAAGGACGCGCTGGCCGCGCACGCTCAAGATGAACTCGGGATATCCGAGGCAACGACGGCACGGCCTGTCCAAGCGGCGCTGGCCTCCGCTGGGTCGTTCACTGTCGGGGCCGCTTTGCCCCTAATGATGGTTTTTGTCGCCCCTCCAGGGCTGACCGTTCCGATCGTCGCCTTGGCGTCACTATTGTTCCTGGCCGTGCTGGGGGCCGTGGGCGCAAAGGCTGGCGGCGCGAACATTCCCAAGGCGATGGTGAGGGTCACCTTTTGGGGGGCGTTCGCCATGGCCGTCACCGCCATCGTAGGCGCCCTCTTCGGTACGTCGGTTTCCTGAGGCGCATTTGCGGGAAAGACGCTTCGCGCCGTCGTAGAAGGTTCGAGCACGGCGATACCCAAGCCGCAAATGACGGTCGAGGAACTGAGGACTAAGCCCAAACCTCTGCGCGATTTCGCCAAGGCTCGGACCGAGAACCTCAGGTCGCTCGGGAACCCTCCAAAGCGCCGCATAGTCGGCCGCGCGCGGGAAACCCGCTCGCCTGTATCCGGTTCCTACTAAGCTGAACAATGAGGAGGGACATTAACATGTCGCGAGTCGCGCGCTCCATTATCCCACTCCTGGTCGTGCTAAGCGGATGCGCGACCGGCACGTCGGGGCTGGACGTGAGGACGGAGGCGGTCGGCACCGTGAGTTTCCAACTCGGCAAACCGGCGCTTTATCCCGCTGCCAGCGGTGTCGACGTCATCGGGAGCGCCTGCCGCATCGGCACCAATACTGCGCTCTCTCCCAGACGCGTTCGCATCGAGCATCTCTCCGCCACCTCGGAGATCGTGGACGTTGCGACTGCGCCGATGCCGTGGCTGTCGACGCGGGCGGACCAGCGTTGCGGCCATTATAGCCTCGCAGTGACTTGGAATCCTGCGGATGGAGAAACGGTCAGGGCCTGCTTCGACCGCGGCCACGCCTGCCCCGCGCCCTGAGGCCTCATCTTGTCGTGGTGAGGACGAGACGCACGCCAATCACCAAGGCGTTTCTGACGTTGGGCAGCCCATCAGGGTGCACCACGTACTGCACGTCTGGCTGGAGCGTCAGCCAATCGCGGAAGGCCACCCGGTAGGTTGCTTCCAGAGTGGTCTCCGCGCGATGCAGGCTGGATCCCGTGACCTCCGCCGCCTCACGGGCCGGCGATCCGAACCCGGCGCGTGCGATGGCCAGGCCCGCCTCATCCTTTGGCCGACCAGGGACAATGCCGGTGTAGACAAGGCCGCCTCCGAAATAGTCAGCGATCCGGTTGATGTCATCGTTCGCCGAACCGGCCCTCAACCAGCCATTTAGCCCGCCTTCCCCACCCTCGCCGCCGGGGCGAATCTTGCCCTCTATGAGCCCATATATTCCACCGTCTCCATCGTGTTTGCGGGGCGCGCCGACCGGCGTGAAATCGTCCAGGGAGTCGAACCTAGCGGTGTACAAATATGCGCCGCCTTCGACGCGCAGCGCGTCCCCGAAACGACGCTCAGCTTGGCCGATGAGCAAGGCGCCATCGCGCGCCGAGAGCTTGATCGCGAAGCGGCGCGGATGATTTGGATCGCCGGCGACGCCGTCGAATATACCACCGCGCAAACTCCAGCCTTCCGCAGGCTTGTCGAGAAGAGTTAGTCCTAGGGCCGGTGTGGGATAAATCGAAGGCCCGCCAAGTCCCGTGTGGCTGAATTCCGATCCTATCCCGTGGGCGCTATTCATGAAGAGCGCCGCCGTCTCCTGAGGATCAAACTCCGAGTTGAGATCGACGATTCCGGCCTTCACGACACCGCGCTCGGCGGGCAGCTCGTGCGAAACCCAGGCCTCATAGATGCGCGTCCCGCCGAACGCGTCGATGTTGCTGGCGGTCTGGATATCCCCCACGCGGCGGCCACGAAACTTCCGCCATCGATATATTGCGCACTGAGCAATCCGGCCCAGCCGTCGTGCCCGTCCTTCGCCCCATCATAAGCCCCGGAAAGCGCGAATTTCTGCAGATGGCCGCCGCCAAGTCGCACGCCGCCCGCGACATCGTCGATAAGGTCGGCTGTATATTGCGCCGTGACACTCCACGGTTTCGATTGCTCAGCTGCGTACGCGCCGTGAGCCACCGACAAGCCCGAACCCAATAGCGACGCGGCAATCACCGCGAAGCGGGGCCGCAAGGCGCCCCGAGCGTCGTCAGGGCGTTTTCTCGTCCTCGCCATTGAAACTCCCCATGATCGGTCAAGGAGCCGAACGCGAAGCATGGCTGTTTGATCCCACTAGCGGGCATTCGCACGGAGGCCTGACGATGCGCGTTCGCGGCCGCCCCCGCCCCGGCCTCGCCGCGTGGTTTTTCTATGTAAGGGACGATGTCCAATTTCGCTGAGATCCAATGAGGCAGGGTCGCATGAGGCCCGAACTGCCAGCTATACCCGAAGGTCATTGGTCAGATGACCCTCACCGACCCAGCACTTCGCCGCGGCGTATTTTGATGGCCGCGGGGATGGTCGGTTATCTCGGGTTACTGATGGCTAGCCCGTTCGCGCGGCAACCGTTCGCAGACATTATCAGGAGCGCCGGGCTCGCGTGGTTTTTCGTCGTGAGGGTATGCCAGGCTTATCTACCCAGAGCGGCGAAAATCAAGCGGGGGCCATACCTGCTGACCCGAGCTCGGATTATCTATTGTCCCAACGGCGACCTCGAGATCGGGGGCTATTCTCTCGGCAGGGCCGGCCCTGAGGAACCCCGCACGCCCGCCTAACGGCAAAATTCACACCAACATGGAGCCTAAGGCAAAGCTTGGCGTTGGCGTTGTTCCAGCGGAGGCTCAAATGAACACGGCGACCACTCCCACATCTCCAGGCCCCGACAGCCCGGTGAAAGAGCCCAAAAAGCCCAGTCTCCTCAGCATCATGGGCCCCGGTCTGATCACCGGCGCTTCCGATGACGATCCCAGCGGCATAGCCACCTACTCCCAGGCAGGGGCCCAGTTCGGCTTCAATATGGCGTGGCTCATGGTGTTCAGCTGGCCGCTGATGTGCGCGATCCAGGAGATCAGCGCCCGGATCGGGCGGGTCACGGGAAAAGGCGTGGCGGGCAACCTCAAGGCGCACTACCCGAGAAGCGTGCTGGCCGCGATCGTCGCGCTGCTTCTCATCGCCAACACCATCAATCTTGGCGCCGATCTGGGGGCCATGGCGGCGGGCCTCAAGCTGGTGATTGGAGGGCCGATGCTCGCCTACGTGGCCGGGTTCGGTGTCCTCTCGGTGCTGCTGGAGGTGTTCGTACGCTACTCACGGTATGTGTCGATATTGAAATGGTTGACGTTGGTGCTCTTCGCCTATGTGGGCGTGGTTTTCGTGGTGCACGTTCCCTGGAACACCGTGGCGGTTCAATTGATCGTGCCACATGTCGACTGGACGCCCGCCTACTTGACGACAGTCGTGGCGATCCTTGGGACGACAATCAGTCCTTATCTCTTCTTCTGGCAAGCCGAGGAGGAGGTAGAGGAGGTGAAGGAGAGGCCAGGCGCCGTCCCCCTGGCGCGCGCGCCTCGCCAAGCGCCGGGAGAGCTCAAGCGCATTCGTATCGACACCTATTTGGGGATGGGGTTCTCCAATATCGTCGCCCTTTTCATAATCCTCACCACCGCCGCGACCCTCCACGCTCACGGCGTGACTGACATCCAGACCTCCGCCCAGGCCGCTGAAGCGCTGCGTCCAATCGCAGGGCAAGCGACGTTCGTGGTTTTCGCCCTCGGAATCGTGGGCACGGGGCTCCTTGCCGTTCCCGTACTCGCTGGCTCCGCCGCGTACGCCGTGGGGGAAGCCTTTGGGTGGCACGTCGGCCTGGCGCGGAAATTCGGGCGTGCGAAGGGCTTTTACACGGTGATCATCGTGGCGACCTTCGTTGGAGCGGTGCTGAATTTCACGCCCATCGACCCCATCAAGGCCCTCTTCTGGTCTGCGGTCATCAATGGCGTCGTCGCCGTCCCGGTGATGGGGATGATGATGTTGCTGGCGAGCCGAACCAAAGTGATGGGGCGCTTTAAACTCACCGGACCTTTGAAAGTGGTGGGATGGCTTGCCACGTTTGTTATGGCCGTGGCTGCCGTCGGAATGATCGCCACGATGGGGAGCCAGGGTTAAGCCATCCGCCATGCTGAGATTTTCGGCAAGGATACCGCCCAGGCGGATGTGAGGAAACGGACCCAGATCTTGCCCCTCGTCACTATGCTGATCGGCGAGGAGTTGGCCAGGATCCAGCAGCTGGCCATGCAATACGATCCGCCGCCCCCTTGCGACGCCTGCTTTCCCGCGAGGGCCGGGCTAGAGCTTACTCATCAGGTCACCGTCTGGATGATGTGGCGGAAACAGGTTGCGGCCTCGGCCAATCGCGCATCGAAGTCCACGAACCTATAGACGCCGAAGGTCGCCTAAGGGACCTACTACGGCGGCGAAAGACTCGGTTCGGAGGCGATGGTCGTCGCTGTCGCTGCCGGCGTTGCGATGGAAGCCCTCCGCAGCAGCCTGGCCACCCGCATCAACAGCTGTTCGTCCTTGACGGGGCTTGGCCAGATCGTCCGAACGCCGAGCCCAATGGCCAGGCAGTGGCCGTGTTGGCATCGCCTCGGCAAGAAGCTCGGCCGCGCGGGCGGCGAATTCTTGATTCTCCAGGCCGGGCGGGGCCCCAACGGTCCTTATGGCGCGGTCAAACGAACCTCAAACACCGCTCCGGGCGGTCCCAGCATGGAGAGGTTGCCCTGCACTTGGCCGACCAGCGATCTGACCAACTTCACTCCAAGCCCGCTTCCGTGTGAAGGGGCCGAGTCCTGGGCAAACCCGCGACCTACATCGGAGCGTCAGCTCAGCTTCGACGCCTTGCTGGAAAATATGACCGAGGGCTTTGCCATGTGCGAGGCCATTTGGGACGTGAAGGGTCGTCTCGCCGACTACACGATCCTCGAACTTAACCCAGCGCTTCAGCGAATGCTCGGCGTGGATCAGCGAGTCCGTCACCCCGGCGCACAGTTCTTGCAGATAGGCGGCGACAGGTCGCCCTCGGAACCACTTACGCTTGGCTTGATCTTGGGCAAGGTCCCCTCCCCCAGCGTCGGGCCCGAGGCCGTTGGCACCAAGCTCAGCGACAGCGCGGGGGACCGGACGGACTGGCTCAGGCTGTGCGAACGCGTGCTGAAAACCGGCGAACCCGCAAGCTTCGAGGTTCACACTCGCGAAGGTGATCGCTGGCACGAAATCCGCATCACGCGCGTCACTGAAACGCGAATGGCGCAGCTGTTCTTTGATATCACTGACCGCAAGAGAGCCGAGGCCCGCCAAGCCGATCTGTTCGATGAGCTCAATCACCGGGTCAACAACAACCTCGCGCTCGTTTCCGGAATCCTCCGGATGAAGGCCCGCGGGACAGCTGAGGCGTCCGACGCCCAGGAGGAGAGGATTGCCCGCTTCTCCGGCACGTCCAAGTGCGGGTCCTTAAGCACATCGCGCGGATGGGCAAAGCCGACGGCGGGCCGAAGCCATCGCTCCAGTGCGGCTTCCAGGCCTTGGAATTGAAACAGTTGTTCTGACGTTGCGAGCCGCATTGGCCGATCTCCTAGCTGTCCTTTCTCCTTCGCCCGCACCGAGATTTTCCCTTGGGCGCCAATAATTTGGCTGCGTTTCAAGGGGGCTCACCCGCAGAGATTTGCGCCGCGAAGACCGTAGAAAATGAACTGCACGGCCAGGGCAGCGAGGATCATTCCGAACAGGCGCGCCACAACGTTGGACGCGGTTGTCTCGCACTCGATGCAAGGCCTCCGTCGGGACGAGACAGACTTAAGTGAGCGCCAAGCAGGCCAGCATGCGCCCCACCATTACGGCCTTGGCCGGCTGGCCTTCGGTCCTGCCCATTGGCAGGATAACCGCGGTCAAGCTCAAGCTGATGCACGCCGGCGGCGCTCGATCATAACTGGGCCGAGTGGATCTGATCAATGCCCGCCACGCGCTGGGTGGGAGCACAGCGAAGCGTGGCTTTGACTGCCGCCTCAGCGACGTCGCGGCTGGCATGAGACCCGTCGGCTACCGTCACGCCGTCCTCGTCATAGACGCTCCAGCGCCAACCCTCCCCCATCTGGCTTAGCGAATAGGCGAGCGACGATTCCGACATTGGTCCTGACTCCTATGATCTGACCAAGGCTCAATACTTCGCGGTGCAATAGGTTTCGCCGCGCCGCAGCAGCGGCGCTCACCTTGCCGTGAAGGGCAGAAACGAAATGACAGCGCAAGGGATCGCGGGTTGCCCTTGTTCTCCATCCGGCGTCATCGACCAGAAATCCCTCATGAAGCGTGTCTGCGCGTCCAACAACCGATCGCTACTCGGCGCCGCTAGGCGTGCGTCATCCCGCGGGCGGAGCTCTGGCGGGCCGGGTCGCCGGCGACCGATTGCGCGGCGGCATCCGTGATACCTAGCCGTTGGTCGATGGACCGTACGATCATGGCGGCGGCCCACTTGTGTGCAGTGAAAAAGTCCGCGAACGCCGAACCGGCGATTGGCACCGCGCCCACCACGGTCCGGCACCCGATCAACAGGGCAGCACCGCCTAAAACGGATCCGGGCACACCGGCGCGCGCGCCCTGCACCACGATGAAACCGCCAGCCAGGGTGCTGTAGATGTCGCCCAGACCTGGGACCCAACTCAGAACCCCGTCGATCCCGAGGCTGAAGGGTCCGATACGGACAAGGCTGTCCGACAGGCGGCCCACCAGGGCCACGCTGTCGCGAATCGAAAGAAGCTCAGCGTCGGATTTGGTCATGAGGAAGTTCCAGGGTTGCGCAGGACAATGCCGGCGCGGGATGAAAAGGGGATGAAGTTGCGGTCTACTCGGCGGCGTCAGCTTCGCGTGGACCGGCCTCACCCGCCGACTTCGCCGCGTCGCGGCGACGTCTCATGGCGGTGGACACGCTGTCAGCAGCGCGGCGGACGCCGTCGTAAACGCGGTCGTCGAGGCCCGCCATGCTCTTCTCGAAGGCCGAGTTGGGGCCGAGGGCGTCGTTGATCTTGCGCGCCAAGTTCGTGAAGTCGTCCTGCAGCTTTCGGCCGGCGCCTTCGAAATCATGGCGCGGCTGTTCCCCCAGGCTCATTCGGACGGACTGCGCGATAAACCCGGAGCGGGTCATGCCGCGCGCCTCAGCGGCCGCATCGAGGCGCTGCACGAGGCGCTCACCCAGTGAAATGTTCACCCGGATCGGCGGGTCGTCAACCGCCACATCGATGAGTACGACCATGACCCCTGGCTCCACGACCACTTGCTCGACTGGAGTCGCTTTCGGCCACGCTTCGCCAGCATCGGCCAAGGCCTGTAGCCGGTCCAGCGCCGTGCGCCGGGCGTCGATCACCAGTTCTGCGACATTGCGCCCGTGGGCCATGCAGTCGGGCAGATCCGGGAAGGACGCCGTGTACCCGGTGTCCTGCGATCCCCTCACGAGGGCGACGAAATGGAGTGTGTTCATGGGAGTTCTCTACATCAGCGAGGTCCCTAGATTGTGTATTCTTGCGCAATAACAAGCGGAGCCACGGAACATTGTTCGCAGATGCTCTCTCTCAACGCGCCGCATTGGGCGGTGGAGGCTATTCCTATGACTCTTCTCGCATGGCTCGTCGTGGGACTGATCTCAGGCTTTCTGGCTAGTAAGGTCTCAACAAGACCGGCGAAGGCTTGGTGCTCGGCGTCGGGGGCGCGATTGTCGGCGGCTTTCTTTTCAACCAGTTCGGTCATTCCGGCGCCACCGGCATCAATTTCTACAGTAGCTTCGTGGCGTTCATCGGCTCGGTGGTCGTGCTGCTAATCTACCACATGGTGTTCCGCCGCCGGGCGATCTGACGCACCGAACCTGGCCGGCGCAGCGGCCTCGCGCCGCGCCTGCTAGGCGCTCAAATTGAAACCGCTGCGCTCGTGCCGTGTACGCCGCCGAGCTCCTCCAAGGGGCGCGGCGTGTGCTTGACAGCTCGCCGCGCCGAAGGCTCGATCGCATTTTCAGGCGGGGGCGGCGCGTCAGCCAACTCCACGCCGTGCCGGAGAATTTCCAGCTGGAAGACGAAGCCGTCGAACGATCCGCGGTGTCCCAGCTGGGCAGCGTAAAGCGCGCGGTCATAGGGGACCATAGGCCGCGCAGACCCGGCATTTTCGGCTGAGAGAGGCCGACGGATTGCCAGCACGAACAAATCTGGCTTGGGCAGAACAGGTCTGCGTCCGTGACGTTTGACCGGAA
Source organism: Alphaproteobacteria bacterium (assembly GCA_043740635.1). Classification (GTDB taxonomy): domain Bacteria; phylum Pseudomonadota; class Alphaproteobacteria; order Caulobacterales; family Caulobacteraceae; genus Phenylobacterium. Next base: position 5,419 of record JAYUBY010000473.1, on the reverse strand, counting down.
ACCTCACCTGGAGAATATCCCTGGCGACACCGACCAAACCCGACGCCGTGGCCCTGCTGAAAGCCGACCACCGCCAAGTAGAAGGCCTCTTCGCGCAATTCGAAGCCGCCAAACGCGATGGCGAGAAGAAGGCGCTCGCCGAACAGATCTGTATGGAACTCACGGTCCACACCAAGATCGAAGAAGAGATCTTCTATCCCGCGTGCGAAGGAGCCGGGGAAGAAGACCTGCTGCAGGAGGCTTATGTGGAGCACGATGCGGCCAAGGTGCTGATCGCTGAGCTTGAAGCCGGCGGACCGGATGACAACTTTTACGATGCCAAGGTCAAAGTTCTCTCGGAGATCATCCAGCACCACGTCGAGGAGGAAGAAAAGCGTGTCGAGGGCATGTTCGACCAGGCCCGAAAGGCCGGCCTCGACATGGACGAGCTCGGCGAACGGCTGGCCGCCGAAAAACAAGAGCTCGTCGCGAACTACAAAAACGAGCGGCCTGCCCCGTCCAGCAACCACCACCTTCTCCGGCACCGCGCTGGCTTGAGACTGCGGCTTAATCCTCCTTGGCTTCGACGCCCGGACGCCGGGCGTCGAAGTAGCCGCCGTGTAAGAGTGGACGCCTGATTGACGTTTCCAGACAAGGCGGTTGCGTATGACATCCGTCGACCGTCTTGCAATCCCGCGCGCCTCGCGGCTCGGGTACGCAATCGTCGGTGCCTTGCGAGAGCCTGATGTCGACGCAATCTCAGCCATCAGGCGCGCCCGATATTTCGCCCGCAGCGCGATGAAACCATCCAACAAACCGCGTCCCCTGCCAGACATCGCAACCGCCCGGAAACTGGACGCTGAGCGCAAAGCGGCCCGCCGCCTCGTCGCTGAAATGGACGATTTTCACTGGCGGCTCGCCGGTCGTCGGAAGTGGGTGAAAACGGTAGACGGGCATGCACTCCTCCCCCCGGGCGCGCGCTCAACCGCGCCTTGCGGCCGGCGCGGCGATCCTCCACTGCGCAAACTCCTCGCTTGCATCAGTCACTTCTTCGCAGATCACCCCGAACTCGGTCAGGTCGCATGGTCCGAAGGAATGGGTCATGGCCACATCCGCAGCGTCACGGCCACGGGCAATCCCACCCGTCCGACGCGCGGCTCGTTGTAGCGGGCGTCAAACGTGTACCAGCCGCCTTCCAGATAGACCTCGAACCAGGCGCAGAAATCCATCGGACCGGCGACCGGCGGTACACCGATGTCGCCCAGATAGCCGTTACAATACCGCGCCGGGACGTTCATCGCCCGGCACAGCGCCACAGCAAGGTGGGCGTAGTCCCGGCAAAACTCGAACTCCCGCTATAAATTGGCGGCGTTTCGGCTCAGATGCCAACAAATGTACCGACACGCGAAAAATGGGACGAGAGCCACGTCGGAGGCTCTACGAACGGCGAGTTACCGGCTCTGACCCAACGGGGAGAATCGACCCCATAGCGGACCCGTCCTCGCGCAGTTAGGCTGTGCCGATGTCCGCTCGCGTCTCCAAGATGTTAGTCGTCCTGCCGGTGGTCCTTTTTCTCGATGGCGCTCTGTCAGCCGCTGCGGCCGCAGGCCACAGGCCGTCGATGCACGGTCATACGCCCCATGTTCGTTCGATCGTCGGGACGTGGATCGTCGAGGACGCCGCGGCCCCGTTTCCCTTTCACATGTACGTCTTCAATGCTGATGGCACGATGCAGCAGGCCAACCCTGATGCCGGCGACGCCAAGACCAGCGACAGCGACGGCAAGGGAATCTGGGTCGCCACGGGAGACCGGATCAAGGGCAAATGGGTGGAGATCACAGCAGATCGTGCGACCCACAAGTTCGCTGGCCGTCTGGAACTCTCGTTCGACATCAGGGTCCAGGCCGACCGGCTGACTGGCTCGCGGTCAGCCACGCCCTTCGACGCAGACGGCAAACCTTCTGGCGGGCCGTTCCAGGGCGACTTCACCGGCACGCGCGTGACTCTGCCCTGAAGCCGCTGGCTTCTCTCGCCCGTCACGGCGGGAGCGAAGGACCGCTTGCAGGCGACGGGGATGGGCCACTTTCGACGCCAAAACGGACGTAGACCGTCGAAGCCTCGGGTCAGTTCGAAGCCCAAAGATCAACGTCGCCGCATCAGTTGAATTACGCGGTCGCCTAAGAGATCTTGGGGGCGTTGGCGCCGACGAATTGCAGCCTCAGTTCGCGCTTCAGCACCTTGCCCGTGGCGTTTCGCGGCAGCGCTTCGACGATGGCGATGTCATGGGGGACCTTGAATCGGGCGAGTTTTCCCATGCAGTGCTCGACCACTGCGTCCTTGTTGATGACGGCGCCGGGTTTGAGGGCGAGCACGGCAAGCCCGACCTCGCCCCAACGTTCGTGGGGTATGCCGATGATCGCCGCTTCGGTGACCTGCGGCAGCTGGTACAGAACGTTTTCGATCTCGGCCGGGTAAACGTTCTCACCGCCAGAGATGTACATGTCCTTCCAGCGATCGACGATATAGACGAACCCCTCATCGTCCATCCGGGCGGCGTCGCCGGTCTTCAGCCAGCGACCTTCGAACGCCGCGGCGGTGGCCTCTGGCTTGTTCCAGTAGCCCGGCGTGATGTTGGGTCCGGCGACCCAAAGTTCACCGATCTCTTCTGGCCCGCAGTCTTCGCCGTCGTCGTTCACGATCCGCATCTCAGTGTGCAGCAGCGCCTTGCCCGTCGAGCCGATCTTGCGCAGCGCGTCGCCCGGATCGAGAAATATGCATGCGGGACTGGTCTCGGTCATCCCGAACCCCTGCATCATCAGGACGCCGCGCTTCGCCCAGGTCTCCATGATCGACGGTGCGCAGGGTGCGCCGCCAACGCCGGCCGTGCGCAGGCGCGTCAGGTCGGTGTGTTCGAAGTCGGGGTGCTGCATCATGAACTGATAAGGCGCCGGCACGGCGAAGAAGTGCGTGACGCCCTGTTCGGGATCGCCCAGCACGCGCAGCGCCTCGCCGGGATCGAAGGCGCGCAGGAGAACCACGGTTCCGCCGGCATGCAGCGTAGGATTGGAGTAACAGTTGAGCCCGCCGGTGTGGAACAGCGGCAGCACGTTCAGGTGCACGGTGTCGAACCCGACGCGGGCAGGGATGCCAAGGTTTACGGCATTCCAGAAGTTCATCCCGTGGGTGATCATCGCCCCCTTGGGATGCCCGGTCGTCCCTGAGGTATACATGATCGTGATGACGTCATCGTGCGTAGCGATCTCGCGAGCGTGGGGCTGGCCGTCGAACTGGGCGATCACGGCGTCGTAGGGGTTGTCCAGGCTGGACCCGTCGATCTGCAGAAGCGACCCGACGCCGCAGCGACGTTGCAGTTCGCCGGCCACCTCGGCGAATGCCAGATCGTGAACCAGCAGTCCCGGCGAACTATCGCTCAGAATATACTCCAGCTCCGTGACCGTCAGGCGCCAGTTCAGCAGCACGCAGATAGCGCCCGTCCGTGCGCAGGCGAACTGGATGTCGAAATATTCGACCCCGTTGTGGGCCAGCACCGCCACCCGATCGCCACGGCCGATCCCCAGGGACTGGAAATAGGCCGAAATCGCGTCGACCCGCCGGTCAAGCTGGGCGTAGGTGAAGCTTCGTCCCGCGCCGAGATCGCGAATCGCCTCCTTGGCCCCCCGTTGCGCCGCGTGATGGGCGATCCAGTCGTACGCTATCACCGCGCCACGCCCGGTCGGACGCGAGGATGTCATCCCCGCCAACGCAGCAGGATCGGGCAGGCAATCTGACGACTTTGATATAGCTGCCCCCGCTGATGTCCGCAGAAAATGCGACTAGAGGGTCACCAAGCAGACCATTGTCAATCTCGGCCTCGATAGCGTCAGGTTTCCCAACCGAAACGCGCGTTGGGAAAGTCCGTTCGTGGCATTGAAGCCCACCATTGGCTTGAACAACTTTCTGGCGGGCTTCCACTGGCGGCACGCGATCCTTTCGGACTTGAACCCCGATGCCTCAACGCCGCACGGTTGAAACCGCTCACTTCTCCTGCTTGAGTTCCTTCCGCACCCGGGCAGAGCGAACGATCATTTCTCGATTGAGCTGCTGCAGGTCGCGGAGCCGATCAACATAGGCGGTAAACTCCGGCCGCATTTTCCCCGATCGCGGATCGTAATAGGCGACTGAATCGTTGGCCGCCGGCAGAACTCGGCTTTCGGTGAAGTCGTTGTATCGGATGTATCGTTCCCCGAACGAATCCATGAAGTTGTAGAAACTGACCAAGTGGAAGAACATCTTCGGCTTGAGGAATTTCGCTACGCCGGTCTGCACAACGGCTTCCCAGACCTGGGTAGGCGGCCGCTCCGCGCCGTCCTCCCGATAGACTGGTGGTTGTGGGTGCTCGCCGCGGGCCTAAGCGGCGTCGAAGGCCTGTAGCTTCTGGGAAATTGTCCGGTCGATATCCTTCCCGTGGTGCGCGACGTCTTCGAATGTCGTGCTCAGGGCGGCGATCATGCCCGCTCGGTATCTAACGTCCTCATGGTGCTGCCGCAGGTTCTCAAGGGCGAACGCCGCGGTGACGCCCACGAAGATGATCGTGAGCTCGAATGCGAACTTCCCCGCCAAAGCGCGATGTCGCGCGAGCTAGTTTCCAATCACCGTTGCGTTAAGCGACATCGTCCGCACCCCCGTTTCCAGCAGCTTATCGCAGACGAATCGAAGGGGTGACTACGGCGTCAGCTCCCCCCAATCTCTCCCAATGGCGCCGACCGGTATCGGGCAAGAAAGCCGCCTCCCGGTTTTGAACCAGCGGCAGCTTTCCCCCCACTCCAGCGGTAGGGAATTTCCGTTGTCGGGCAGGAAACCAGCGATAGCTGCACCCTCAGTCTGCAGTTCATCTGATCGTCCGGCCCATCCTTTGCCGCTACTGGCCGAGGCCCATCGGACATAAGAGGCTTCGACCTCGGCGTTTCGGCAGCGGCATCGCAGAAGGACCATTGCGGTTTGGCTGAGTTGAGCTGAAAATTCCCGCTATCTACACCCGAGGCTCCGCGCTTAACGTGATGAGCAAGGCTGGCGGGACGGTGAGTGATTTCGGTCACGCGTCGACGCCCGGCCCAGGGGGAAACGTTGGATGTGTGGATTGATCGCGGCGCAATTGCGCGCGCCCTGGCTTGCGCCTGAGCGCCTGGACGGGGCCCTGGCCACCATTGCCCACCGGGGCCCCGACGGCAGCGCCAGCTGGTTCTCTGCGGACCGCAGGACCGCGCTCGGCCATGTGCGCCTGAGCATCATCGGTCTGGACAATGGCGTACAGCCGCTGAGCCACGCGCGGGGCGATCTCAACGTAGTGGTCAACGGCGAATTCTATGGCTACCAGGCCATTCGGACCCGATTGCGCGAGCAGGGCTATCGCTTCATCACCGAATCCGACAGCGAGATCGCC
>JAYUBY010000472.1:0-17551 GCA_043740635.1 Alphaproteobacteria bacterium | reverse complement strand
GGCCTGCGCCGTCGCCTCCTCGATGCCGTGCGTCAGGTACGGCCGGCAGGTGCAGATGTCGGAGCCGAACACGTCGGAGCCGTTGCACTCGTCGTGCACCCGGCAGGTGAGTGTGTAGCGCTTGTTCCCGATGTGTGCCGGGTTGCCGAACATATAGAGGGTGATGCCCCCGATCGGCGGCAGGAAGACCTTGATGTCGGGCCGGGTGACCAGTTCCGGATACATGCCGCCGGTCTGTTCGAAGAGGGTGCGGCGCAGTTGCTGCTCCTTCACCTCGAACCGATCAGCGATTCCCGGGAGATACCACACCGGATCAATGGCGGTCTTGGTCACCGCCACGTCGCCATTCTCGTGGACCACGGTCCCGTCGACTTTGAGGCGGCCCTTGGCAATGGCTTCGTGGATTTCCGGCAGGTCGATGCGCGCCTTGGTGACCGCGATGGTCGGGCGGATATCGACGCCCTCGGCCAGCTCGGCGGCGAAATCCTCGGCTACCCGGTGGCCCCAAGGGTCGAGACTGACGATCTTGCCGGCCTCATGCCACTGGGCGTGCGGGCCGATCTGGACCACCGGATAGGTGTTGTGCAGTTCGGGCCTCGTCTCGGCCGCCATGGCGCCCGACGAGATCGCCAGCGCGCGATAGATCGAATAGGCGCCGCCATGCGCGCCGACGGCGTTGCGGTCTGCGCCCGAGTTTGGCGTGGCGATAACCGGGCCGCGCTCACGAGCGGTCTTGGCGTCCCAATGGATGGGGAAGCGACTCGCCGAGCCGGAGCCAGGGTGCGAGGTGAGCCGGATGTGGGATGTCCTGTTGGTGGACAAGGGTCGTTCCTGAAGCTCCAGAGTCAAAAAGGCCCCTGCCAGCTCGCCGGCGAAGGACCTCTGAGGCCGAAACCTGCGCCCGCTTTGTCCTTTTGGCAAGCTGCGGCCGCCTCCCGAGGTTCGCGAGCCTCTGAAACCCTCATAGAAACATTAGGTTGTGGTGGCGGGTGGTCCGCCAGCCTCGGCGCTGCCCAATTCATCGGCGCCGCGGCCGATCGCCCGTCGCCGCGTCCTAGGTCCGCACGAAGATCGCGGCCTCAGGATCGAGCTCGACCTCGTCGAGATTGTCGTCCGGGCCTGCGCGGTCGATCACTAGGAAGTCGATCTCGCCCTCCATAGGCATGAGGAAGTGGTGCCAGATGCCCTTGGCATAGTTCACGCCCAGGGTTGGCGTCGCGCCGAATAGGCGGACGGCGTCGACGTCGAAAATGCCGACGGGCGCCACAGCGACCAGGACCAGCTTGGTCCCGTCGGGGAAGGTGGCCTCGACCTGCACGTCGTGGATCATCTCGGGGATGCCCTCCATGACCTGGGCTCGGGTGATCGCGTGGGCGCCGGCCTCCATGAGCTCGGCGACCGCGAAGCCATCGCGCGCGCCCTCGACTACGAAGTCGGTGATGAGCACGATGGCCTCGGGGTGGTTGAGCTTGACGCCGCGCGCCAAGCGCTTGCGGGCCACTTCGGCGGCCATGGCCACTATTAACTTGTCTTTCTCGCGAGGAGTCAGGTTCATGACGTCATATTCGCCAGATGTGGGGCACGGGGTCGCCATCGCGCAAAGCGGTGACGGGGCGAGCGCCGCGACACCGGCGACAGCCCCTTCGAACCGCAGGTCATCGGCGAAGACGAGCTTTCCCTAGCGGCGGATGCGCCAGCGGTCTCGAAGGGCGCCCCGCCGCACAGTCTCACCGCCTCGACGACCAGCAGAGTGGCGCCCGCGGCCAAATCCGCCTCCAGCGTCCTCGAAAGGTCCGCGCCATCGAACAGGATGGTCTCCTGCGGCAGCCAGTCGATCCGGGCCCCTGGACCCACGTCAAGACCGACACTCACCGCCGCGTGACCGTCGCGGGCTCGGTAGACCTTCTCGCAGGCTTGGGTGGTCAGGGTCAGCGACGCGCCGGCCCGCGCTGTCGCGCGCCAGGCCATTTGGTCTCCGCCGGTCAGGCCGCCGGATGTATTGATGGCGACCGCCTCCAGCGAGCGCGCGGCTCGGTCAACGGGTAGGAGAATTTTGGCGCAGCCGTCCTGATAGAGCCGCCTCAGCCGCGTGCGGCCGGTTTCGGCCGCGACTTCGATCCGGCCGGTTCCCCGCGCCCGCTGCAGCACAGGGCGCTGTTCGACTTCGAGGTCCGGGATGGGGGCTGCGGCGACATTCACGAGGCGACTGTGGCGGGGCCGGTGGACGAGAGTCCGGCACCTCAATAGGCTATTGGCGCGCCGGCGGTGCGGCGCCAGCTTATTGGGCGCCGGTCGCATCGGCCGAAATCTGGTCCGTGGGCTGGCTGCAGGCGGCCGGTCAGCCGTCGATCAGGCGGGCGGCGAGCTGGTTGTGCCGCCGGATCAGGGCCGGAAAATCGACAGTGATGAGCTGGCCCTCCCGCACGATCACCCGGCCGTTGACGATGGTGTAGGCGGCCGAGATGGGTCCGCAGAAGGCCAGCGCCGCGACCGGATCGTGCCGGGCGCCGGCAAACGCGATAGCGTCAAGGTCGAAGACGGCCAGGTCCGCGGCCATGCCCGGGGCCAGCGCGCCGATATCGTTGCGCCCCAGCACGCGCGCGCCGCCCAGCATGCCGATCTCCAACGCGTCCCGCGCAGTCATGGCGCCGGGCCCATATCGCACCCGTTGCAGCAGCATGGCCTGGCGCACTTCGCTGAGAATGTGGGCCGCGTCGTTGGAGGCCGAACCGTCCACGCCGATGCCCACCGGGACGCCAGCGCGGCGCATGCGTCCGATCGGCGCGATGCCCGAGCCCAAGCGCATGTTGGAGCAGGGGCAATGGGCGACGCCGGTGCCCGTTGCGCCGAACATTCCGATGCCTGCGCGGTCGAGTTGGACGCAATGAGCATGCCAGACGTCTGGTCCGAGCCAGCCCAGGTCCTCGGCATAGCGGGCCGGCGTGCGGCCATAACGCTCCAGGCTGTAACTCACGTCGTCGCGATTCTCGGCGAGATGGGTGTGCAGCGACACCCCGTGCTCGCGGGCGAGCACCGCGGTGTCGCGCATCAGTTCGCGGCTGACCGAGAACGGCGAACACGGGGCGAGCACCATGCGCAGCATCGACCTCGGCCGGGGGTCGTGGAAGGTCTCGATGAGCCGGGCACTGTCGTTGAGGATATCGGCCTCCGCCTCGACCAACACGTCCGGCGGCAGGCCGCCTAGGCTTTCGCCGATGCTCATGGCGCCCCGCGCCGCGTGAAACCGCATGCCGATCTCGGCCGCGCCCTCGATGCTGTCGTCGAGGCGGGCGCCATTGGGAAACAGATAGAGATGATCCGACGAGGTCGTGCAGCCGCTCAGCAGCAGCTCGGCCATCGCCACCTGGGTTGAGATGCGGATCATCTCCGGTGTTAGCCGCGCCCAGATCGGATAAAGTGCCCGCAGCCAGCCGAACAGGCTCGAGTCCTGTGCGCCTGGCGCCGCCCGGGTCAGGCTTTGGAACATGTGATGGTGGGTGTTGATCAGCCCGGGACAGACGATGTGGCCCGTCAGGTCGAGGATCTCATCGACATGGAGCGGCGGCGTCAGGTCCGCGCCGATCGCCACGATCTGATCGCCGACAATGTGGATCGCGCCCCCCCGGATCTCGCGCCGGGCGGCGTCCATGGTGACGATGACGTCGCAGTTCTTGAGAAGCAGGCTGTTCGCCATCTACTGATCCTAACGGCTCGATCTTGAGGTGACTCAGTTTCGGCTGCGTCGCCAATCGAAGAACGAACCCTAGCGCGAAAAGACGGCGTCGCAGGGGCCCGGCGCCGCCAACCAATGCAGGCGGCGCAACCCAAGGCGTTTCCCTTGAAACAGCGTTCGGGCGATATCACCGTCCGTGTACAGCTCGCGTGTCGGCCGAGGAGGTCGCTGACCTCAATACAAGGGCCAAGGCGCTGCGAGACACCTTTCGGGCGCCGTAGCGGAGAAGGCATGGCGGCGGATTCGGCCAGTCCGTAGACCTCGGCTGAGACCGGGATTTGTATAGGTCATCAGTATTAGCGGCACGACAGTGAATAAATGCATAGAGCTGCGCCGGTTTCTATACGTATCCGCAGTCACATCCGAAAAAATTTATAGAAAAGTTCGATAATCTATACAAGTGAGTTCGTCATGGCTTTGCCTGCCAGCTTCACGCCGCCGCTGCTCCCGTTGACAGTGGAATTGGAAACTCGTGCGGTGCTCAAGAAGCTCGTCTCGGCGCACCGGGCGCTGGCGGAGCTAAAGGGCGCCGCCGGCCTCGTTACGAACGAAGCGATCCTGATCAACACCCTGTCCCTGCAGGAGGCGAAGGACAGCTCCGCGATCGAGAACATCATCACCACGCATGACGACCTCTATCGCAGCGACGTCGTTGCGAACCGATTTGCGAACCTCGCGGCCAAGGAGGTCTACAAATACGCCCAGGCCATGCGCGAGGGCTTCCAGGCCGGACGGGCGACCGGCCTCATCACCGTCAATGATATCCTCGCCATACAGGCCACGCTGGAGCAGAACCAGGCAGGGTTCCGGCGGCTGCCCGGCACGGCGTTGACGAACGACCAGACGGGCGAGGTCGTCTTCTCGCCACCTCAGCGCTACGATGAGATCGTGCCGCTGATGGCCAATCTCGAAATCTTTATGAACGACGGGAGCACCGCCAATCTCGATCCCCTGGTGAGGATGGCGGTGATCCACCACCAGTTCGAGACCATCCCTCCGTTCTACGACGGCAACGGCCGCACCGGTCGGATCCTCAACATCCTCTACCTGGTGAAGGAGAACCTTCTGGGGACGCCCGTCCTCTATCTCTTCCGGTACATCAACCAACATAAGGCCGACTACTACCGTCTGCTGCAGAAGGTCCGCACGGACGGGGCTTGGGAAGAATGGCTCATCTACATGCTGGACGGCGTGGAGCTGATGGCCGGCCAGACGACCCGGCTGGTGCATCGCGTCCGCTACGTCATGCTTGAGCACAAGGCCCGGATCCGGAGCGAGCTGCCCCGTATTTATAGCCAGGACCTGCTCAACAACATCTTCAGCCACCCCTACAGCACGATCGCCTTCGTCGAGCGCGACCTCGGAGTAAGCAGAATTATCGCCACTCGGTATCTCGACAAATTGGCGCGCATCGGCCTCATGCAAAAGGTGAAGGTCGGGCGAGACAGCTTCTAGATGAACGTCGAGCGCCTCGACCTCCTGGGTAACGTCCAGGCGGCCTAAGTGTGCAGCCTGGGTGAATTTGATCAGCATGGCTACGCACACAGATTGCGATCTAGGCATCGCGCGAGCCACCCCTGAGGCTGTCAGGTCGTCAGACGATCACCCCAGGCTCATCATTCTGACCACAATACTCGCGTCGAGCTTGGCGTTGATCGATGGGTCGGTGGTCAAGGTGGGTCTTCCCACGATCGCCAAGAGCTTGTCGGCGACAGGCGACGGCTTGTCGTGGGTCGTCAACGGGTACCCCTTGTCCCTAAGCGCTCTTTTGCTTGTTGGAGGCGCACTTGGAGACACTTTCGGCCGTCGCCGAATTTTCACCCTTGGCATAGCTATTTTTGGGGTGGCCTCAATCATCTGCGCGGTCGCGCCTAACCTTCCGTCGTTGATCGCCTGCCGATTGCTCGAGGGTAGCGGCGCGGCATTGCTTATGCCGAACAGCCTCGCAATCCTTGGCGCGAGCTTCACAGGAGAACGCCGGGGAAAAGCCGTGGGCGTTTGGGCGGCGGCGAGCGCGGCCGCTGGCGCGGAAGGACCAGTCATAGGCGGCTGGCTTATTGACACGGTCGGTTGGCGCTCGATCTTCTTGATCAACTTGCCGCTCGCGGTGAGCGCGATCACGCTCGCCGTTCGGTACGTCCATGACGATCGGGCCGAGACGCCGCGAAGTCTCGATTTCGTCGGCGCAGGCCTGGCGGCGGCGGCGGCGCTCGCGAGCCTCACCTGGGGATTGACGACTGTGTCAGCTGACAAAGGACTGGGCCCCGCCTCCGGAGCGGTTCTGGCTGGAGGCGCAGCTGCTTTGGGCGCCTTCCTGATCGTCGAGAGGCGGAATGGGGAAGGCGCAATGTTGCCGTTGGCGCTCTTCGAATCCCGCACCTTCGCCGGGCTAACGCTCTTGACGCTCCTGCTCTAGGGCGCGCTTGGAGGTCTGCTCCTCTTATCCCCTATGTCTTGATCGAGGCCCGTGGCTATTCCGCGGTTGAAGCGGGCGCAGCCATCCTGCTCTTCCCACTGGTCATTGCATTGACCTCGTCAGAGATGGGGAAATTGGGCGGGGCGATTGGGCTCCCGGATACCGCTTTCGGTCGGATCTCTTATCGTGGCCGGCGGTTGTTGGCTTGCCATGCGTGTGGATGGCGATGCGGAGTCCTACTGGAAGACCACCCTGCCAGCGATGCTGATAATCTCAATTGGCATGGCTGGTGCTGTCGCGCCGCTCACCTCGGCCGTTCTTGCTTCAGTCGAGGCAAACCACGTTGGGGTCGCATCCGGCTTCAATAGCGCCGCGGCGCGCCTCGGATCCCTGGTTGCGACGGCCTGCGCAAGCGTCGCCCTCGCTGTCTACGGCCAGGCCGTCGTTGAGCTCTTCCGAGCGGCAATGGCAGCATGCAGTGTCGCGGCAGCTGCGGCTGCAGTAAGTGTGATTGCATTGTTTCACGAAGCACCCAAGCCGGCCCCCCATAACGCCGAGGCGAAAACGCCTGCTCGCCAAAAGGCTCAGGACCGCCACTAGAGGAGCGGGCGCGACTTGCCCGCGAAGCCAGCGAACGTGTGCTGGCTGACGTGCGCAGTCGCTTGCGTTCCTCAGCCGGAGTCATGCCTCGATAGTTCGCAATAGGTGGCGGGGCTTGTCGTTTCCGGCGCGGTTGAGGACTAAGCCTCTGGCGAGCGAATGCGTTGGGGATAGACGGCGGCAAACGAGACAGGCGCTATTGCGCTGCCGGGACGCCCGCACTCAGCAGAGCCTCAGCCACCGGCTTTGCGTTTGGCCCGAGCAGCAGATGCAGGCTGCTCGCCCCTGGTCGAGCAAAGCCCCTTACACCCAGGCCTTCCAGAGATGTTTCATCGATGGCGTCGACGTTTGCCACCTCGATGTAGATCCGGCTTGCGCAAAGGCCACAGCCTTTCAAGTTGTCGTGTCCGCCAAGCGCCTTTAGCCAGGGTAGGGCGTCCAACGTGGCGCTTGCCGGCCCAGCGGCCAGCGCGACCTCGCCGCTGGCGGCTAACTTCTGCGGCGCAGCTGCGGCGTCGCGGATTTCGCCGGCGACCTGATCGGCGATAGGTCCCAGCACCACCTGCAGGCTCTTGGCTGAGGGCCGCACGACACCCTTCGCGCCTAGTGCCTTCAGCGTCGGCTCGTCGACGGCGGTTGAATCGGCGAGCACTAGGCGCAGGCGGGTCGTACAGGCGTCAACGCTGACGAGGTTGTGGGCGCCGCCGAGGGCAGCAACAAACGCCGCCGCCCGATCTCCAGCGGTTGCCGGCGCGGCGGCCGTCGGTCCCTCAACGTCGCGTCCAGGCGTCTTCAGGTCGAAGCGGACGATCGCCCAACGGAAGACCCCATAGTAGAGGGCGAAATAGGCCAGGCCGACGGGGACCAACAGCAGCGGCTTCGTCGCCTTGCTGAAGTTCAGGACATAGTCGAATAGGCCCGCGGAGAAGCCGAAACCCAGCTTCACGCCTAGGACGTCCATCACCACAAAGGCCAAACCCGTCAGCACCGCGTGCAGGGCGAAGAGCAGAGGCGCCAAAAAGATGAAGCTGAACTCGATGGGCTCGGTGACGCCAGTCAGGAACGAGGTCAGGGCCATTGACATTAGCATGCCGCCGACGGCCTTGCGGCGATCCAGAGGGGCTGCGTGATACATGGCCAGGCAGGCGGCCGGCAGGCCAAACATCATCACCGGGAAGAAGCCCGCCATGAACGCACCGGCGGTTGGGTCGCCAGCAAAGAACCGCTTCAAGTCTCCGGTCGCCCCATGGAAATCGCCGACGATGAACCAGGCGACGTTGTTTAGGATGTGGTGCAAGCCGGTTACGATCAGGATGCGGTTGGCGAGGCCATAGGCGAATAGGCCCAGGCGGCCTGAGCCGACAATGGCATGGCTCAATCCATCGAGCCCGCCGCTCAGGGCGTCGTACGTGCCGCCGATGAGCCCGGCCATCGCCAAGCCGCCTAGGCCGGCCACGATTGGCACGAACCGGCGACCGCCAAAGAATGCGAGATATTCAGGCAGCTTCACATTGGAGAATCGATTGTAGAAGAGCCCACCGACGATCCCAGAGGTGATGCCGATTGGCACTCCGAGCTTGCCGAGGGCCTTGGTCTTGAACGCCGCTTTGGCGAGATCAACAGCGTCGCCGGCCATGCCCTTCAAGGCGTCGGCCGGAACGTGCAGCAATGTCTGAGCGCCCTGAGTGGCGATCAGGAAACAGACCACGCCTGCGAGGCCGGCGGCGCCATTGTTACCCTGGGCCAGACCCACGGCGACGCCTGCGGCAAACAGCAGGCCGAGGTTGGAGAAGATCGCATCGCCCGCGGCGGCGACGAAGGGGATGTTCAGAAGGTCGGGCTGACCCAGTCTCAGAAGCAATCCCGCCACCGGCAGCACCGCGATCGGCAGCATTAGGGCGCGGCCCAGGGACTGCAGGGCTTCGAGCGGCGAGCGCATGGTCAGGCGCCTCCGTTGAGGAAGGTGTCGCTAAGGGTGCGAACCTCGTCGGCAGACGTCGCGGCCAGCGCCGTATCCGCCAGCCGCCGACAGGCTTCCGCTGACAGTGTGCGGATCAAGGCCTTGGCCTCGGGGATCGCGACGGAGGTCATAGAGAGCTTGCTGACGCCCAGTCCAATCAAGATCGGGATTGCGGCGGGATCGCCCGCCAGGCCGCCGCAGACGCTTGTCCTGAGCCCTTGGCCGGCGCCGCCGATACAGGTCTGGTGGATCAGCCGCAGCACTGCGGGATGCAGCCCATCGACTTCGGCCGCCAGCTCCGGATGACCGCGGTCCATCGCGAGCGAGTATTGGGTGAGGTCGTTGGTGCCGATGGAAAGGAAGTCGGCTTCCTGGGCCAGCTGGTCGGCGATCATCGCCGCGGCGGGCGTCTCGATCATAACCCCCAGATCGAGACGGCCCTGGACGCCGAGGTCGCGTCGGGCCTCATCAAGGGCCGCGCGCACGGCGCGCAGCTCCGAAAGCCTGGACACCATCGGGATCATAATGCTGCACCGGCCAGGCGGTTTGACTCTCAGAATGGCGCGCAGCTGGGTCCGCAGCATCTGCGGTCGACGCAGCAATAGGCGAACGCCCCGGACACCAAGCGCGGGATTTTCCTCGGTCGCCTCCGGCAGATAGGCCACGGGCTTGTCGCCGCCGATGTCCAGCAAGCGGATGACTAGGGGCCGCCCGCCCAGAGCATCGGCAATGGCTTGATAGTGCCTAGCCTGCTCATCCTCGTCGGGCGCCGTCTCGCGGTCCAGAAAGAGAAATTCGGTGCGCAGAAGGCCTGAGCCCTCAGCTCCACCAGCGGCTGCGGCCTCGGCCTCGGAAAGCGAGCCAAGGTTCGCCAGCACCGGGACTGGCGTTCCATTTGCCAGCTTTGCTGGATCGCGAGCTGCTGCAAGCGCAGCTTCCCGACGCGCGGCGCGAGCAGCCAACCGGCTCTGCGCGGCTGCGAGCGCGGCGGCATTGGGGGAGACTTGCAAGGCGCCGGAATCGGCATCTAGGATCAGCGTTGCGCCTTCAGGGATCGCCGCCAACCCTGGGCCCATGGCGACCACAGCCGGAACGCCCATCGCGGCGGCCAAGATCGCCACGTGAGAGGTCGGCCCGCCACCGCCCGTGCAGATTCCGGCCAGCCGCCCCGGTGGAATGTTCATCAGCTGCGAGGGGAGCAGCTCATCCGCCAACAGGATGGCTCCCGCCGGTAACTCCGGGTCAGCGCCCGTTTCCCCGGCGAGCACCGACAGCACGCGGCGCTCTAGGTCGAGAAGGTCATCGACCCGCTCGGCCATCCTCCGATCGGCCAGGCTCTTCAAGGCGTCAATGAAGCCGCCAACGGCAACTTTCCAAGCAAAGCCGGCGCTCTTGCCCTCGCCGATCAGCCGATTGGCCTCTCCCGACAGCACCGGATCTTCGAGAAAGGCGGCGTGTGCGCCCAATATCGCGCGTCGGGTCGGCTCCGGATCGTGTGCGATGGCCGACGCGATCTGGGCGGCAACCTCGCCAAGAGCTACTGCGAGGGCAACGCGCTCGTGGTCCACGCCCTGACCCTGTTCCGGCGTCACGATCTCAGGACGGGCCAAGCGCGCGGCGACGCCAATGGCGAGGCCCGGTGCGGCTGTTACTCCACGAAGAGGACCGCCGTCGTTCGCAGGAAGCGGCGGCGGCGCGGGGATTTGAGCCTGCGCCTCACCCATGCCGCTCTCGATCAGCTCGGCGATGGCAATGAGCACATCCTCAGCGTCGGGACCCACGGCAGAGAGCAGCGCTGTGTCGCCGTGCTGCAGGCCAAGCGCCATCAGCCCCACCGGGCTGCGGGCGCTGGCCTCTCGGCCGGCCCAGGCGAATGTAACCTCGGCGTTGTAAGAGGCTGCGCACTGAGCCACGCGCGCTGCCGGTCGGGCGTGCAGGCCATGAGCCAGCGGGACTATGACGACCCTGGTCGCGCGAGGACCGGCAGCTGACAATGCCGTCGCTGCGGCGTCTGTGCCTGGACTGAGCCGCAACAGGATATCGCCTGCGGATACCCGTTGATCGGCATGACGCATGGCGATGGTGAAGCCGGCGGCCTCAGTGATCACCATCGGGGAAACGAGACTGGCAGCCCGCCGCGCAAGCAGGTCGAGGTCGAAGCTGATCAGCAGATCGCCTGCTTGTACCGACTGACCCTCCGCTACATGTGGTACGAATCCCGCACCACCGAGGGCCACGGTCTCAAGGCCGATATGCAGGAGGATCTCGACACCGGTCGCAGTCCGCAAGCTGACGGCATGATGCGCAGCGTGCAGGCTCGTCACCACGCCGTCGCAAGGCGACTTTAGGACACCGCTGGTCGGATCGATGGCGATGCCTTCGCCCAGCATCGCCTGAGCGAATACCGGGTCCGGGACTTCCGCCAGGCTGGAGGACCAGCCGTCCAGCGGTGAAAGGAGGACAAGGTCAGCGGCCAACGGGCGCTCCGGATGCTACAAGAGTCACACGGCCGAGCGCCCACATTGGGTCCACGCTCTTTTCAGTGAACGTAAAGCAGAGGTCGTGGAGGCCAGCCGTGGCGGTCAGTGGGCCTTTCAGGACGGTCGGGCCAAAGGACAGGCTGGCGGGCGCCAAAGGCAGGGTGGCAACAACTGGGCCCGTGCAGCTGTCCTGGCGAACTTCCAACTCACCCTGCGCAGTTGTCGGCGGATGTAGGATGATCTTCTTAAGGTCGTCGCCGATTTGGAAGTTGAAAGGTAGCTGGCCGACCGCGGCTTCGATAGATTTCACGTTGGTCAGATCTGCAGCTTCGAAAATCCAGCACGGGTTCATGATGTCGATCAGGTAGCGTGCGCGCTCGCCGCGTATCGGGGCTTGGCCCTCCAGGTGCAATGCGATCTTGTTGGTGCAGAGCTTCAGTTCTTGGCTGGTGCGCGTGCGGATTGAGATGCCATCGACACGGATTTCGCTGGCGGGCGCCAACTGCTCTCCACTGCGGAAGGCTGCCGCGCGGACGGTAGTCGGCACGGCTGTCTCGATCGGTGTTTGGTAGCGCGCTGAGGCAGCCGTCGGCGGCTTGCCGTCGAGTGTGTAGTGGATTTCACCCAAGCCCTCTGCACCAGCAAGCGTAAGCCGAGCGCCGGCGCCCTGCGGCGATGCCAGGCCGTAAACGGACATCGGGACTAGGTCATAGACTTCGCCGAGGGCTCGCTCGCGGGCGAGCTCAGCGGGAAGTCGGTCGGCGAAATCGCTCCAGCTTCGGTGAGCGGCCGGCGTCCATGCGCCTTCGGCAAGCGCCAGAGCACGGGGGAACATCATCATGCTCATGCGCTCTTCGGTGCGCATGTGCTCCGTCCAGAGGTTCGCCTGCAGGCCCAGGATATGGGTCCGATCGGCTGCGTTCAGTCCGGCGGGAATTGGATCGAAGTTGTAGACGTCCTTAAGGGAAATCACCGCGCCACGGCCGGGAGGCTCCAGGGGCGAGGCGCTGGCCCGGTTGTCCAGATAGAATACCGGGGCAGGCGACAGCACTGCATCGTGACCGAACTTTGCGGCGATGAAAGCTCCATCCACGCCTCGCCACGAGGTAATCGCCGAACCCTGGGGCGCTCCACCCAGCAGGATCTCATCCCAACCGATCAATTTGCGTCCGTGCGCCGTCAGGAACTGTCCGATGCGCCCGGTGAACCAGCCCTGCAAGGCGTCCTCATCCCCGATCCACAGCGACTTCATTCGCGCCTGGACGTCGGGATTGGCTCGCCATTGGAACTTCACTGCCTCGTCGCCGCCGACATGGATGAACTTAGACGGGAAGAGGCCCATCACCTCGACCAGAACGTCCTCAAGGATTGCGAAGGTCTTGTCGTCGACGTTGTAGATATTGGGATTGACGCCCCAGTCGGAGGAAGGCTCCGTCGGTGGAGGCGTCGTCGAAGTTAGCGCAGGAAGAGCCGCGATCGCCGCCTGTGCGTGCCCGGGCATCTCGATTTCCGGGACGATCGTGATGTGGCGCGCGGCTGCGTAGGCTACGATCTCGCGGACTTGGTCCTGAGTGTAGAAGCCGCCAATACGCCGAGGCGCCTTGGTCTTCGGATCAATATCGGCCGCTGCCGCCGCGCCGGCCGGAATACGCCAGGCCCCCACATCCGTGAGACGCGGATATTTCTTGATCTCCAGCCGCCAAGCTTGGTCGTCCGTCAAATGCCATTGCAGGACGTTCAGCTTGGCGCGCGCCATGCGGTCGATCAGCGCCTCAATGAAGGCAGGGCTCTGGAAGTGCCGAGCCGAGTCCAGCATCAGACCCCGCCAGGCGAACAGCGGATGGTCGTCGATCCTCATCGCAGCAAGGGCGATTGGTCCACGCTCTGCGCTGGGCGTAAGCAACTGCCACAGGGTGACCGCGCCGTAGAAGAGGCCGGCGTCGCTAGTCGCCGCGACCCGCACCTGGCCGCCCTCGATATCCAGACTGTAAGCCTCATCGCTAAAGCCACTTTGACGCGAAAGGACGATGGAAGCCACGCCGGCCGGCGGAAACTCGCCCACCACAACCCTCAAATTCAGGCCACGCGTCTTGCGGACGAGATCGCTCAGGCCTTTTGCGACCTGCAAGGCGGCCTGATCTCCTCGCGGTGCAACGATCGTCTCGCCTTGGGAGACGACAACGGGGGTCGGGTCTTGGACAGCGGCCACCGAGAAGGGCGCAGGCGTCACCTTGATGGGAAGGGAAGACGTTGATGTTTGGGCGGACGTGACTGTGGGGCCGCAGCTCAGCAGCGTCAGGACAATGAAAATCCCAAATCCGCGGCTGGCCCTAGCCATGACCCGCGCGGCCCTCGACGGTGTGGCCGTCGGTTGCTGCCGAAGTGTCCTGGCCGCCGATCCAGGTGTCGAGCACTTGGATGTCGTCGTCGACCAGCACCAGATCGGCGCGGTAGCCCGGTGCGATCCGTCCCACTTCGTCGCCCAGACGTAGGAATTCCGCTGGGTTCTGGCTCGCCATACGCGACGCTTCGGCCAGACTCAGGCCGAGCAGCTTCATGGCATTGCGCACGGCGCCGGCCATGTCGAGATCGGACCCGGCCAAGGTCCCGTGTTCGTCGAGACAGATCCCGTCCTTTACGTTGATCACCTTGCCTTGCAGGACGAAGGATCGAATGTCGGCGCCCACCGACGGCATGGCGTCCGTGACCAGGATGAACCGCTCGTGCGGTTTGCAGCGGAGCGCGATGCGCAAGACGACGGGGTCGACGTGGTGGCCGTCGACGATCACGCTGCACCAGCTCGCGGGATCATCGAGCGCGGCGCCCACCACGCCTGGCTCACGACTGGTGAGCGGCGACATAGCGTTGAACAAATGTGTGAAGCCGGACAACCCGTGATCCAGAGCCGATCTTACAGTCGCATATGTCGCGTTGGAGTGACCTGCTGAGACGACGACGCCGGCGTCGACCAGCCGGCGGATCATGTCGGGGGTGGTCGTTTCCGGCGCAAGCGTCAGAAGCGTGCGCCCGGTCTCCAACGACGTCAGCAGGTCGAACGCCGCTTCGTCGATCCGCCGAAGCTTGCTGAGCTCATGAATCCCCTTCCGTTTCGGGTTGAGGAAAGGCCCTTCAATGTGGACGCCAAGGACGCCAAGTACGCCTTCAGCGATCGCGTTACGGGTCGCAGCGATCGCATCGGCGACTGCCAAGAGGTCGTCGCTGATTAGGGTCGGCAGGAAACCCGTGGTGCCGAATAGCCGGTGAGCCTGGCCGATCGCGGCGATGGTCTGCGACGTGGGTGCGCCGTTGAAGAGGGCGCCGCCGCCGCCGTTGACTTGGACGTCGATGAATCCGGGCAACAGGATCGCGCCCTTAAGGTCGCGCTGAGGTGCGTCAGCCGCGACGGTCGCCGCCGGCCCAACTGCCGCAATCCGACAACCACTGAGCCGCACGGCGAGCCCGTCTTCGAGCCCGCTTTCGGTCATTACGCGGCCGTTTACGAGTGCGAGGTCCATCAGGTGGTTTCGGTCACTTTGGAGAGGTGCGGCGGCCGGTCGGGATCGTAGCCCCTGGCCACGGCCAGTTCACAGGCCATGCGATAGAAACTCTGCACATAGGCGATCGGCTCGAGAACCGGATGGGCGTTCGGCGCGGAAAGCCGGCAAACGCCAGGCTGATCAGCCCCGCCGACCATCATCACCTCCGCACCCTGGCGCACGCAGGCTGCGACCGCCTCATCGACACCCGGGCGGGTTTCGTCGTCCTGTGCGAACGCCAGGATCGGGAAGCCCGCGCCGACCAAGGCCATAGGGCCATGGCGAACTTCCGCCGAGCTGAACGCCTCGGCGTGCAAGCCGCAGGTCTCCTTGAACTTCAAGGCAGCCTCCTGGGCGATTCCAAAGCCGACGCCTCGGCCCAAGACATATAGGCTACGTGCCGCGATCAGTCGTGTTTGGGCCGGCCCCCAACGATGCGTCCAGGCTTCGGTCAGAAGCGCGGCGAGGCCGTCCAACGCTTCAATCAGCACGGCGTCGTTCAGCCAATAGGCGACGAGCTGCACGCTGGCCGCAAGGGCTGCGATATAGGACTTGGTGGCCGCGACGCTGAGCTCTGGTCCGGCGCACAGCGGGATCGTCAGGTCCGCCTGAGCCGCAAGTGGGGAGCTTTCATCGTTGACCATGGCCACGACGAAGGCGCCAGCCTGAACCGCGGCCTGGGCGGCGGCGAGCAGGTCTGGACTGCGGCCGGACTGGGAGATCACCAAGCAGAGCATTTCTTCCATGCCGGGCGCAGCATCGTAGACAGAACTCACAGACGGGGAGGCCGAAGAGGTTATGACGCCCAGACGGGTCTCGATGAGGTAGCGGGCGAACGTGGCCGCGTGGTCGGAGCTGCCGCGCCCAAATGTCACCACCGCGCGGGGTGGCTTTGCCCGCAGCCGCGCCGCAAGTGCCTTTATGACCGGCCGGTTTCGCGACAGCTGCGCTTCCACCACGGTCGCCGCCTCCGCCGCCTCATGGAACATTCGCGTAGCTTCCGCCCCTGTGGGTGGGCTAGCTGCGGCCTCGTGCGGAGGTTTCGAACCCAACATTGTCACTCCGGCACTCAAGTCACGACGCCGAGGTGTTGAGTTCGGCGACGAAGTCGTAGGCGTCGCCGCGGTAGTAGGACTTGGTGACTTCAACGGGGCGTCCGTCCTTGAGGAAGCTGCGGCGTTCGATCAGCAATCCCGGGGCGCCGTCCTCGATCCCCAATAGCTTGGCCCGCTCGCCGGTGAACAGCACAGCGCGCAGGCGCTGCAACGCCCGGACCGGGCGGACGGCGTTCTTTCCCAGCGCCTCGTAAAGGGATTCACCAACAGCGGTTTCGCTGGGCAAGCAGAAGCCCGGCACCGTCGAGTACTCGAGAGCCATGGGCTCGCCGTCGGCATAGCGGATGCGGTTGAAGCGATAGACCCGGCTTCCTGGGCTCAATCCCAGGGTCAGGGCCTCTTCCGGCGTTACGGTGCCGGACGATCGGCTCAGCCAGACGCTTTCGGGCCTGCGACCGCGCGAGATCATATCCTCGGAGAATGAGGACAGCTTTGAGAAGCTCTTCTCAACCCGTGTCTCGCCGCGCGCCGAAACGAAAGTGCCTGCGCCTTGGCGACGGGTCAGCATTCCTTCGCTCACCAGGGCGTCGAGCGCCTTGCGAACCGTGATCCGGGAAATGCCGAATTCCTCAGCCAACTCGCGTTCCGGCGGCAGCGCCTCTTCGGCGGCCAGGCGGTTGTCTTCGATGGCGTCGCGGAGTGCGTGCTTCAGCTGTTGGTAAAGCGGGGCGCGGTTCTGCTCATCGAGTCCGCCGATGAGTTGGGAGAACGACGCCACGGCTATTGGTCCTCTTGCTGAGCGCCCGCCCTTCCGCGGGGGAGCTGTACTCTTTGTGCCACACCGTAATACCACTTGCATATCAATATTTGATTGGTCTGCAATAGGACCGCATTTGGGCTTGCAATACACCGTAGATTGATGACAGCTATGCGCATGGGTGGGTCGTGGTTCGCTGATGGACTGCCAAGTGTAGTCTGATTGGTATCGAACTGGACCTATAGCGGCATCGCTTTGAGCGATCCGAATCGGGGAGAAGAGCGATGAACCTAAGTAAACGTATCTTGGCAGGCTCAGTAAGCGTGATCGCGCTGGCCTGTGGCGCTGCTCCGGCAATGGCAGCCGCAGCGCCAACCACCGTGGGCGAAGTCGTCGTCACCGGCATGCGTGAATCGCTCGAGAAGGCTATCTCCATCAAGAAGACCAGCGACGATCTGGTCGATGCCGTCTCGTCTGACGACATCGGCAAGCTGCCGGATAAGAACGTCGCCGACGCCATTCAGCGGCTGCCGGGGGTCAACACGACCTCGGCGGCGAGCGGCGAGGGCGGCTTCGACGAAAACGATCGCGTCAGCATCCGCGGGACCTCGGCGAGCTTGACGCAGGTCACGGTCGACGGTCACTCGATCTCCACCGGTGACTGGTTCATCCTCGATCAGTTCTCGACCGTGGGACGTAGCGTCAGCTTCACCCTGCTTCCCTCCGAAATCGTCGGCACGACCAAGGTCTACAAGAGCCAGGACGCAGCGCTGCTCGAAGGCGGCGTCGCCGGGACCGTGGACATCATCACGCGCCGGCCGCTCGACTTCAAAGAGCCTGTGACCTTCCAGGCTTCCGTCCAGGGCGCCTATAACTCGCTCAGCAAGTCGACCAAGCCGCAGGTCAGCGCGCTGGTGTCTTGGCAGAATCCGGACGCTACGTTTGGCATCCTGGCCCAAGGCTTCTTCGAAGATCGCAGCGTTCAGCGTTACGGTCAGGAAACCCTCGGATACA
>JAYUBY010000471.1:0-3418 GCA_043740635.1 Alphaproteobacteria bacterium | reverse complement strand
CCTCGGTCGCCGGCCTGATGATCACCACCGAAGCGGCCATCGTTGAGGCGCCCAAGAAGGGCGGCCAAGGCGGCGGCATGCCCGGCGGCGGAATGGGCGACATGGACTTCTAGTCCACGAACCTCAGAGGCTACGCCACTCTCCGAGCGCCTTTCAGATCTGCGCGCGGGCGGCGCGAACTCTTTGCCTCCCAAGAGTAACTTCGTTTAGAAGACTTACAAAGCCCGAAGGGCATTGGATGGGAGGCTGGGGAGCATACGATGTCGGTCCACATCTTCGACGCGGTTCGAACCCCCAGGGGCAAGGGCCGGCCGACGGGGTCTCTCGCCATTGTCTCCCCAGTCCAACTCGTCGTCCAGCTGATCCAGGGGCTGGAGCAGCGTGTCGGCCGCGCCGCTGTGCAAGCGGTCGACCATCTCACCCTCGGCTGCGTCACCCAGGTCGGCGTCCAGGGCGGGCACATCGCGCTGTCCGCCCGGATCCAGGCCGGGCTGCCAGACAGTGTCGCCTGTCTGACCGTCAACAATTTCTGCGTCTCCGGCCTGAGCGCGCTGGCCGATGCCGCGCGCCGGGTAGAGACGGGCCAGGCGGACCTCGCCCTGGCCGGCGGCGTCGAGAGCATGTCCCAAGTCGCGTTTCTCAACGATGCCGCGGACTACTACGCCGACATGGACCTGGCGTCGGCGATGGGCTGGGCTCCGGTCGGGGTAGCGGCGGACCTGCTGGCGACCCGGGAGGGTCTTGAGCGCCCGGCTCTGGACGCCGCCGTCCTGAGGTCGCACGCACGCGCTGCGGAAGCTTGGCGGGCGGGGCGGTATGCGGATCGGGTGTTGGCGGTGCGGGACCGCGACGGCGGCGTCGCGCTGGACCACGACGAGAATATCCGCGACTTCGGCGACGGCGCGAGCCTGGCCAAGCTCAGTCCGGTGTTCGCCGATGTCGGCGCGGCGGGGTTCGATGCGATCCTCATCGCGCAACGGCCGGAACTGGGCGCGGTGCGCCACATCCACACCGTGGCGCATTGCCCGCCGATTTCCGACGGCGCGGCCCTGTTGCTGATCGGGAGTAGAGAGGTAGGCAGGCGACTGGGACTGAAACCCCTGGCTCGCATCCGCTCGGTCGCCGAGGCCGCCGACGACCATGTCATGCAGCTCACCGCCGGCTACCGGGCAATGGAACGCGCGCTCGACCGGGCCGGCCTGCCCCTGTCTGCGATCGGGGCGATCGAATTCATGGAAGCCTTCGCCACCGTTCCGGTCCTGTTCGAGCGGGATTTCGCGCCCGACATGTCGCGGGTTAACCCGAATGGCGGGCATCTTGCCATGGGGCACCCCATGGGCGCGAGCGGCGCGATCCTGACCACCAGCCTGCTCGACGACATGGCGCAACTCAACGCCGAGACCGGCCTGGTCGTGGCCACCGGCGGCGTCGGCGTCGGCGTCGCAATGGTCCTCGAGCGAGTCAGCTAGGCCCGGCCGGAGCTACTTTTTCGCGTCGGCGTCGCCGGAGACGCCCATCTCGCGCATCAGGGTCGCGCGGTCGTAGTATTCCCGCCACTCCTGCACCTTGCCATCGCGGATATCGAGGACCCCGACGACGGGGGTCGACCCGGCATGACCGTTGTAGACGAAGCGGTCGGTCCGCTCGATGAACACCAGGCCGTCGATCGTCCCCATGTGCGCGACATCCAGCAAGACCCCGCCCGGCGCACCCTTGCCCAGCGACGATACGCGGTCAAAGATCGCCTGCCGGCCGATGACCGGCTCGATCATCATTGACCGCAGGATGCCCTTCTCAGCAAATAGGTCGGCGACCTTGCGCCAGTCCGCCGCTTTCCAGGCTGCGATCATCTGCCTTGCCACGATCAGTCGGCTCGCATCGTTGTCGGCAGCGCGCGCTGTGGGGGCGGCCGCGGCCAGTGTGAGGGCCATCCCCAATATGGCGAGCATCCTTTGCATCGAATTCTCCCGATATCCTGCCGGAACACATTCGCGTTCCGCCCGCCTCGGCGCCAGCCGTCAAGCGAGTGACTTGCACAACAAGACCATGATGTTAGGTTGAGTTCAATGGCGATCCTTGAGGCCGCCAAATCAGAATTCGGAGTGCGGTCATGAAGATGGAGCGCCAGCCACCGGTGCAATTGGGACTGCGGCCCAGCAACCACCCCTATCTGACGGGCGCATGGACGCCGCTGCACGAGGAGGTGAACGCCGAGGACCTCGAGGTGATAGAGGGCGTCATCCCCACCGATATCGACGGAATCTACGTACGCAATACAGAGAACCCGGTGCAGCAGCCCCTCGGGCGCTACCACCCCTTCGACGGGGACGGCATGCTGCACATGATCCGGTTCCACAACGGAAAGGCCGATTACCGCAATCGTTTTGTGCGCACGCGAGGTTTCGAAGCCGAACAGGAAGCTGGTCAGTCGCTCTGGGGTGGTCTCATGGACGGCCCGGAGGTCTCATCGCGTCCGGGATTCGGCGCCCATGGCGGCCTGAAAGACTCATCGTCCACCGACGTGGTGGTTCACGGCGGCAAGATCGTCTCAACCTTTTATCAGTGCGGCGAAGCCTACTGGCTGGACCCGGATACGCTCGAACAGGGCGGCGTCGCTAGTTGGGGTCCATTGGACGGCGTCTCGGCCCACACCAAGGTCGACCAGTCCACCGGCGAGCTGCTGTTCTTCAACTACTCGAAGTACCCACCCTACATGCACTATGGCGTCGTCGATCGGCACGGCAAGCTGGTCCATTACGTGCCTGTGCCGCTGCCCGGCCCTCGTTTGCCGCACGACATGGTCTTCACCGCCAACTACTCGATCCTCAATGACCTACCGGTGTTCTGGGACGAAAAGCTGCTGCAGCGTGGCGTCCACGCGGTGCGCCAACATGAAGGGTTGCCGTCCCGCTTCGCGATCATCCCGCGTTACGGCCAAACCAAGGATATTCTGTGGTTTGAGGCCGATCCCACCTACGTCTTGCACTTCCTAAATGCCTACGAGGATGGCGACGAGATCGTCATGGACGGCTATTTCCAGGACAAGCCAACGCCTCGGCCGCTGGCCGACGCCCCCGACGGCTACGGGCACATGATGGCGTTCCTGGACGAGCACAGTTTCCTGCCTAAGCTGCACCGCTGGCGCTTTAACCTCAAGACCTGCGAGACGCGGGAATGTCACATGGACGACCGGACCCTTGAGTTTGGGATGTTCAACCAACGCTACGCCGGCAAGCCCTACCGCTACGCCTATTCCACAAGGACTAAGCCGGGCTGGTTCCTGTTCAACGGATACGTCAAGCACGACCTAGAAACTGGGGAGTCCTGGGAGCTCAACCTTTCGGAGGGTCGCTACGCCAGCGAGTCGCCGTTCGTACCGCGCATCGACGCCAAGGACGAAGACGACGGTTACCTCGTC
>JAYUBY010000470.1:0-5465 GCA_043740635.1 Alphaproteobacteria bacterium | reverse complement strand
GCCAGCCACGCCGTCGTTTACAACACCTTCAACACTCAGCCGCACCTGATCTCCCGACCCGGACTTCGAACCCTGCGCGCCCAGGCCCACGAGGCGTGGGCGGCCGCCACGGTGGCGGCATGATAGCGGGAGAAGGGAGGGGCCCATTTCGGGCTCAGCGCCGTTAAGTTGTCAGCACCCTCGCGCGTGCAGTGTCGATCACGGTTGGTCTTGCGGTCGCGCTTGCGCTGCGAGCGAGGGGCACGACGCGGACCGCCGCCGCCGGATTCTGCGATCGAGTCCAGTGGGCGTTAACACGGCGTTTTGGGCTGATCGCCGATGATGGCCGGCCTGGACCAAGGCGGGGGACCCATGCTCGGACCAGTTGATGTCAGACATCAGTTGATTGAGATTCTGCGGACGCGTCGGGCGCAGATCGGCTTTCGCGCCACTATCCCTGTCGTCATGGCGGTGTTCTTCACCGACCTCCTTGGCGTGATCCCGATGGTTGTCTGGGCGGGCAGCTACGCGGCCTTGCAACTCCTCGAGCTGATGGTCTTTCCGAAAGCACGCCTAGAGGCGCTGGATCAAACGGCGATCCGGATTCGTCCCGTACTGCTGCTCTTGTTCCTGAACGGGTTGGTGTTTGGGGCGGCGGCATTGATGTGGGCCACGTTGGTTGGCTCCTGGGGGATCGCCTGCGCTGGGTATCTCATCGCCGGATCGATACTCAATGTCGTCCTGACGACGCCCAGCTGCAGGATCGCGTTCAGAGCCTCCATAGCGCCCTATCTTGGCTACGTTGCCGTCATGCCTTTGGTGGCCTTGGCGAAGTCGGGCATCGGCGTCGCGGCGGCCCTGGGTCTGGCGGGCGGAATGATGTCTTACTGTGCGCTCAAGCTCTGGGCGCAGACCGGTAAATCGCGGGCTTCCGAGGAGGCCGCCCGGCGTGAGTTGGCCGAACGTGTGTCGCAAGCCAATGCCGATCGCGCATTCCTCGACGCGATCGTCGAAAACGTGCCCGCTATGCTTGTGGTCAAGGACGCGCGAACCGGCCGCTTCGCGCTCTTGAACAGCGCCGGCGAGGCCCTGCTGGGGGCGGATCGCCGCGATGTGCTGGGCAAAACCGACCATGAGTTATTCCCGGCTGACCAAGCCGACTTTTTCGTAAAATGCGACCGTGAGGTCCTGGCCTCAGGCCAGGCAGTCGTCATCGCGTCCGAGACCATCAGCACTCCGTCCGGGACCCGCACTCTTCGGACGAAGAAGGTGGTGATCGATGGCAGTGATGGGCCGCAATATCTTCTCGCCGTCGCCGAGGACATCACTGACCAGCAGGCTGCCGCCGTGGCTCTCGAAGAGGCGATGGAACACGCGAAGGCGGCGAATGTCGCTAAGAGTACGTTCCTGGCGACCATGAGCCATGAGATCCGCACGCCTCTGAACGGTGTTCTGGGAATGGCTCAGGCCATGGCCGGCGATCAGCTCAGCGGACGTCAGCGCGATCGTTTGAACGTCATCCGAGAGTCGGGAGAAGGGCTGTTGGCCATTCTCAACGACGTTCTTGACCTTTCGAAGATTGAAGCAGGCAAGCTGGACCTGGAGGAGATCGACTTTGATCTCGAAGAAATTGCCCGCGGCGCCTATACCGCCTTCACGTCTATCGCCAATCGCAAGGGCATTTCCTTCGCCCTGAATCTGGGGAACGCCGCCGGCGGCTATCGCGGGGACCCGACCCGGCTTCGGCAAATCCTCTACAACCTGATCTCCAATGCCTTGAAATTCACGGAGTGCGGCGAGATCAGGGTCACCGCCGCCGCCGGGCCCAGCGGCCTCGAGCTGCGGGTCGCGGATACCGGGATAGGCATGAGCGAGGACACCGTCGCGCAGCTCTTCACCAGTTTCCGCCAAGCCGACGCGTCGACCACCCGCCGGTTCGGCGGCACCGGTCTGGGGCTAGCGATATCGCTGGAACTGGCCGAACTTATGGGCGGTACGATCCAAGTCGACAGCGTCCTCGGTCAGGGTTCAGTATTCGTCGTGACATTGCCGCTACCGCGCGTGCGGCTGGGCCCCGCAACGGCACGCCCAGCGGCCTCCAAACCAGAACCGGCTCAGCTAGCACTTAGGGTGCTGGCGGCGGAGGACAACACGGTCAATCAGCTGGTCTTGAGAACGCTGCTGGACCAGATCGGCATTGATCCGGTCATAGTGGAGAATGGCGCCCTAGCCGTGGACGCCTGGGAGACCGGTTCGTTCGACCTGGTGCTGATGGATGTTCAGATGCCGGTTATGGACGGCCCGACCGCGTCGCGTCGGATCCGTGCGAGGGAGGTTGCAACCGGCCGACCTCGGATTCCGATCATCGCTCTGACCGCCAACGTGATGTCTCACCAGGTCGCCGACTATCACTTGGCGGGAATGGATGCCCATGTCGCCAAACCGATCGAGGCTGGCAAGTTGTTCGCGGCGCTGGAGGCCGTGCATATCGCGGGCCCGTCCCAGATGGCCCCTGCACGTCGCAGGCGCGTTCGCAAAGCCGGCAAGTAGATCCAGGGTCGCCGTCGGGGATCTGTTCGCTCTGCGCGGCGTTGTCAGCGCAAATGATTCTGACTGCGCTTCTTCCCCGCTGCTCCCCGAATTCCGGGCAGCAACGATAATTTAGCTAGAAAATTAGGGAGAAGACCCGGCCGCCGTAGTCATCTTTGTGCGCGTATTGCCTTACCAAAGGGCTAATAACAGCGCGCGGAAAGTTTGGGCTGACAGTGCTCGCTGACCTGGATCCCGCAACCGGTTGACGAGCGGGGCGGGGGTTGTGGCGTGACGCGCTCACGACACGGCTATGCCGAAAAGCGCGCCGACCTGCCGCAGCGAGACGCCCCCACTTTGCCGAAAGCTCTTGGTCAGGCCGGCTGAGAGCGGATGAGCAGGTCAACTGAGGCGTCATGTGGGGGCGCCGGATAGGTCCAATTGAGACGGCTGTGTGGTCGCGGCACCACCGGATACCCGATGATGGACGACAACGGCGGATAGGCGCTGATCGTATAGGAGGCCAGTTTGCCGCTTGCCGTTGCGCCTTCGAAACTGCCGACGTTAATGCCGGTGTAGGTCCAGTCCCCAGCCAAGACGAGGTTGTTGAACCCCGAGCCCCACGCCTCCATGCGAGAGGCCGTGCTCCCCGGCGGCGAGGTGATGTACAGTTCCGTAGGGTCGATGTTGGCGCGCCAGAACTGGCTGTCGAAGCGTTGCGCCCCGACAATATTCAAAACGAGCGTGGGCCTGATCGTCCGCTGCTTTGGGTCCGGCAACTGCCGATAGTCCACCAAAAGACGAAAATCGAGCGCAACCGGGTCGCCGGGACCTTGCAGAGTCCCCGCCGTGGCGTTCGGCCAGATCGGTCCGATACAGGATTGCAGGTACTGGATGCATTGGGCTTTGACCCGTTCGCGTTGCCGTCGCGGGAAGTCCGTATCCGTGAACGGTGGCTGCGCTTCATAGTTCGGCATCAGCCCGCAGAAATACCAGATGGCCTTGGGCCCGTTGGCCGCCGGCCAACTTTCAAGGGCAATGAGGTGGTGGAACTCCTCATTGCCGTTTGCGGGGCCGTAGTAGGTCGCGCTCGCGGCGGCTTCGTTCAGAGCGGGATCCAGCGTGGCCGGATAGCCCAGTTCAGCGATGTCCTTGTTCAGCCAAAGCTGCATGGCCTGCGTCTGGACCGCCGGCAGCTCCTGCACCCCCAGCGCAAACCGGTTGCTGGCCTGGATCAGTTCGTTAGCGATCTGATTGGCGCCAGGATACATGGCGAGCACGAGGGTGTCGTAGTCGACCCCATCCCGCAGCGTTTTCGCATTTTTCAGGGTCTTGTGAGCGGCGTCAGGCCAACCGTTCCAGTAGGACTCGAGATCGACGTCGCCCTGCGCCAGCACCTCTCCCTGGACGAGCTGCTCGAACCTCGGCCGCTCTGGCCACGAGGGCAATCCCTTCACCTCAATGAGCGGCTGATAAGATGTCTTTGGATCCTTGAGGGTCGCCTGAAGGGTGATGTCGACGGACCTGACCCGCGTCTTCGTCTCGTCCAGATGCAGTGCCTCGACCTTGTGAAAGAACTCAAACTTGACCCCTCGCGCCTTGAGCACCTGGTAGAGTGGGGCCACCACGGTCTCGCCCGTGCCGGCGGCGAAGCTCCAGAGTTGGCAGCCGAGGTAATCGAAGGATTTGAGCGTCCAGTTGAGGTAGGCGCCGGCGCCCATCATCGGCGGCAGGCTCGTGTCGCCGCGGCTGCTTTGGTAGCAGATGTTGACAGTCGTCCGAGCCACCGGTGAGGACAGGGTGGCATCCTTGATGCCATGGCCGTGCAGCCAGTCGCTCCAGTTCTGCTCGTCGAGCACATCGTAGCCGTTGACCTCGACGTTATCGGCCAATGCGCCCAGCACCATTGTCGTCAGGAAATCGAGGACGATCAGAGCGCGCCGCACATCGTCCGGCACGCTCGCCGGCTTCGGCGCGGCCGCGAACTGGGCTCGTGCGCCCTGGATCATCGCAACGATTGGATGTTGCGGTCCCGCCGTCAGCGGCGACGTCGCCAAGCTCCCGCGCGCGGCAGTGAGCAGTTCTTGAAGAGGCGCCAGCAGGGTGGGCGGGATCGCGGCCGAATTCGCCTGAACAAGGCCGACTATCCCATCAACGATCGCCCCGATAGTGGTCTTTAGGCCCCCATAGCTGCTGGCGTCTTTGGGCGAGCGCGCATTAGCCCCGGTGCGCGATGGCCAAGGCTGGAACGCGCGATCCCTGAATTCCCACATCAGGGAGAAGTTCGAACCGACGAAGGCCTCGTCGAACGTGGCGAGGGGTTGCCCGGCGCTCCGGCCGAGCTCTTGGTAGACCTGCGCCATCAGCGGCAGGGCGTTGTAGTAGCTGCCCAGGAAGCCGTGGATGCCATGCTCTTCGATGCGGTCGAAGACGCCGCGGGAGGAGGCGCACTTGCCCCCGAGCCTGTGCCCCAACTGATATATCGTGATCTCGAAGCGAGACGCCCAATCGGGCGCGCTAGAGAGATAGAAAGCGGTCGTCATGCCCCCCATGCCGCCGCCCAGGATGGCGATCTTCTGCGCCTGTGACGCCATTGTATCCCCCTAATCGGCGGCGATCAGTCCGCCGCGTGAAGCTCCAGCGCAGCGGCGCGTGCATCCCGCAATGCGGCCAGGAACCGATCCCGGTCGTGAGGCTGTTGGAACGGATGCCCGGCCATGAGCGCCTTGAGGCCGATATCCGTGCGTGCCGCGGGGGCCGGCGACGGATCGATTTCGTTTCGGGCCTTCGCCAGACTCTCGGCATGTCGATAGGCGCGGGCCGCCTCGTCCCGGCGGCCCGCGGCCGCGTAACAGGCCGCCAAAAATATGTGCAGGTAAAATCGGTGAGCCCCCCGCGCGCAGGCGTCCAAGGCGTCCTGCACGGCGCCATCCAGATCCCGCGCCAGGAACCGGGCG
>JAYUBY010000469.1:0-1959 GCA_043740635.1 Alphaproteobacteria bacterium | reverse complement strand
TGCACAACCGTCAACGTCTCGATCACACCGGAGCGAGACGCCCCTCGTGCGCAGCTGCGGAGGTCCGGTCGCTTTGCGAGTGCAAGCGAGGCGGTGCGAGCGGCGCTTCGCCTACTGAGCGCGATGAAGAACAAACATTTAATCTCCCGCCGGAGAAGTTGCGGAAGGCAAGAGCGTACGGACCTGACTTTGCGAGTTGCTGACCGGAACCTTTTTGGCGGCTCGCCGTTCAAACGCTCGGACGCGCAATTCGCGCCATTCATGGAGGATTCTATAATGAGCAGCACCACCGACAAGATCAAAGGCGCAACGAACGACGCAGTTGGGCACGTGAAAGAGGGCGTGGGCAAGGCGACTGGCAGCGAGAAGCTGCAGGCCGAGGGGTTGGCCCAGGAAGCCAAGGGCAAAGCGCAAAAGGCTGTTGGCGACGTCAAGGATACCGTAAAGCACGCTGCAAAGAAGCTCTGAACCGAGCGGGTGTCGACATTTGCCAGGCGGGCGCCGTGCCCGCCTTTTTACTATTCACTATTAGGATCGGATGAGTTCTTTGCCGGGGCCGCCCCGAGATGCGAAAGATACATCAGGCGGCTGGCCTTGGCTCTCGACAAGGTCGCTTTATCGCTGGGACAGCAACCGGCGGCGAAGGCTAGGAATTTCGAGAAAATTGCGTTGAAGGACCAAGCCTAGACTAATGGGCGACTGTCCGTCGTCAGATCATTTGGCGCTTTTGACGGTGTAGATTAGCGGAGTGTTTGGCTCGTCTTGGGGTTGATGTTATGCGGCCAGCATGCGGTGCTGCAAGCGGCGATGTTCGATAGTCTTTCGCTTGATCCTTTCGCGCTGTTTGATGATGGCATCGGCCCTGCCGAAGTAGGCGTCGGCCGGTGTGACATTGTCGAGGCTCTCGTGGTAGCGCCGGTGGTTGTAGTGGTCGACGAAGGCCTCGATCTGACGTTCGAGATCGCCGGGCAGGAAGTAGTTTTCGAGCAGGATGCGGTTCTTGAGGGTCTGGTGCCAGCGTTTGATCTTGCCCTGGGTCTGGGGATGGAGCGGGGCGCCGCGCACATGGCTCATGTTCTGGGCCTCGATCCACTCCGCCAGCTCAGCCGCGATGTAGCTGGGGCCATTGTCGCTGAGCAGGCGCGGCTTGTGGTGCACATGGGCCTGATCGCAGCCTGAGGCGGTGAGCGCCAGTTCCAGCGTGTCGGTGACGTCCTCGGCCCGCATGGTGCTGCACAACTTCCAGGCGATGATGTAGCGCGAGTAGTCGTCGAGCACCGTGGACAGATACATCCAGCCCCAGCCGATGATTTTGAAGTAGGTGAAGTCGGTCTGCCACATCTCGTTGGGTCGGGTGGTCGGAGTGTGGAAGCGGTCCGCTGCCTTGATCACCACGAAGGCCGGACTGGTGATCAGGTCGTGAGCCTTGAGAAGCCGGTAAACACTGGCCTCGGACACGAAGTAATGCGTCTCGTCGGTGAAGCGCACCGCCAGCTCCCGCGGGCTCAGCTCGGACTGCTCCAGCGCCAGCTCGATGATCTGCTCATGGCTGGCGTCGGGGATGCGGTTCCACACCCGGCTGGGCGCCGAGGGCCGGTCTTCCAAGGCCTCGGGACCGCCACCGAGGTAGCGGTCGTACCAGCGATAGAAGGTTCGCCGCGCGATGCCCAACTGGTCGAGGGTGCGCTTTGCGGGCAAGTGCGACTGCTCGACGATCCCGATGATCTCGAGCTTTTCGGCGGCGGGATACCTCATTCTTGCTCGTCCCCATCCGCGATCATGCTTTTTTTGAGCAGACGGTTTTCCAGCATCAGGTCGGCCAGGACCTCCTTGAGCGCCGCGGCCTCCTGGCGCAGGCCTTTGACGTCGTCGGTGCTGGCGGCGCGGGCCGTGTCACCGGCAAGTCGGCGTTTGCCCGCTTCCATGAACTCCTTGGACCAGGTGTAATACAGGCCCTGG
>JAYUBY010000468.1:0-2211 GCA_043740635.1 Alphaproteobacteria bacterium | reverse complement strand
CTGTCGCCAAGGCCATTCTCGGCCCGGCCTACAGCGACGCAGTTCTGCAGGTCGGCGAGGCGTTCACCGACACCGCTGTCATGGCGAAAAAGGACCTTGTCGACTACCGTGTGCTCTATTTCGCCACTCATGGCCTGCTCGACGAGGGAAACCCGTGCCTCCACACCGCGTTGCTGACGTCGCGCGGCGACAGAGACAGCGATGCCCTCTTGGGTCTGAGCAAGATCACCAGCCTCAGACTCGACGCCGACATGGTCGTCCTCTCGGCTTGCAACACCGGCAGCAATGCCCACGGCCGGACACTTCAGGCCGGTGGCGGAGCCGCGGCTCAAGCTCCAGGTGGCGGCAGGCCCGTGTCCCTGATCCGGCTTGGGGCCGGCGACGGCGAGGCGCTCGGCGGACTGGTGACCTCATTTGTTGAGGCCGGCGCCCGCAATGTGGTGGTGTCGAACTGGGAGGTCGATTCGGCCATGACCCAGGCGCTGATGATTGGTCTGTTCAAACAAAAGGGCGTTTCCCAGGCCGAGGCCCTGGCCAGGGCCGAGCGCGTGCTGATGAACGATCGCAACCACTCCCACCCCTATTTTTGGGCGCCGTTCATGGTCGTCGGTGACGGCGACAAGCCGATGCCCGCCTCTTGATCGGGCTTCAAGGTATTAGAACCATCCAGCTTCCCTCGGGGGTTTGACATAAGTGTGACTCACGGGCGTCTTCTGGTCGCCCGTGAGGGTCAGGGCCGCGCGGCTCTCGGCGCGCTCAACGTCTTTCACCGCCGCGCGCCCGCACCGGCCACGAGCGATGCGGCGCGGCCCCCGGGGCCGGCGGGTGAGTTTCCGCAGGCGAGCGCGACTGGACCAGAAGGGCCAGCAGGATGATCCCCCCGGTGGTGGCGAGGGTGTTCGGGAAGACATCACCCAGAACCCACCGGCTAAGGGGGCGGCCCTGCGCCGCGGCCGCCGCGGCGCAGGCGATGAGGGTCATAGGCAATCCGACTACCAGAATCATCAGAGCGGCGGAAATGATCGGCTTTGTCTCGAACTACGGCCTCGGTATCAGAAGGCGGGATCCGCAGTAGCCGAGGCCTACTCCGACGAGCGTGAGACTCTCGCCACAGGCCAAGCGAAAGATGACGGGTTCCTCCGTCGCGCCGAACCCTCCCGATATGGCCATTACCCCCGCAACCACGCTCGCGGCGAGCACTACCCTGGCACAGTCGCCGGAACAGATGTTTTGCGGCCGCCTAAACACCTGCACCCACGGTCCGCAGGAGGATCGATTGCCAGCATCAAGCGCGCGCACGTGGCCGTCAGGCTCCGCTTCCAAGGTGACGGGAAACCAGGAGTTGAGGCCCCAGCTTTGTGAAGACCCGGCGCCACGAACTCTGTTATGTCGCGGCGCGTTCAAACGACACTCTTGCAACATTCGGCTCTTTCGTCATCTTCCGCCCGCGTGGGGCGAGTCCCTACCCCGGGAAGCCTAAGCCTCGACCATGGACGATTTCATTTTTCACGACCCGACTGGCCGGCGCGCAAAGCGGGCCAATTTCGGTCTCGGTATCTTCGTATCCATATCGGCCCTGGTGGTGGCGGCCTTTTTCGCGACCCTGGCGTTCGCGCCCCGCCTGCCCGGGCTGAGCCTGAAGGACCCGCAGGTTTTGCAGGCGTTGCATGTGGAGACGGCGCACAAATTCAAACGCCCGGCCGGTTGGCGAAGGATTCCCAATCCCGCTAAAGCCAGAATCGGAGGCGCGGCTCGCCCGTTGTCGGTGGGGTTCTATGTCAGCTGGGACGAGAGTTCGCGCGTGTCGTTACGCCGACATGTCAACGATCTGGATGTGATCTCGCCACAGTGGGTGCTGCTGGATGGCTCTCTAGGACGAGTCGCCGTCACCTCCGATCCGTTCGCTGAAGCCTTGGTGGCGAGGGCCAAGGCGCCTCCGTCGGTTCTTCCGATGGTGCACAACGGGCATAACGGTATTTCCGACGGCCCACTGGCGAACAATCTGCTGCTCTATCCCGCCGCTCAGGACGCCTTGATCCAAAATCTGGTCACCCTTGCCAAGCAGAGGGGCTGGGCGGGCTACGTCTTCGACCTGGAGAATCTCTCCAAACCGGCACTGGCGCGGTATCCGGCCTTTCTGGCCAAGGCCCGCGCGGCGCTGAAGCCGCTTGGGCGCGAGATCTGGGTGGCCGTGCCCTTCGCCGACGACTC
>JAYUBY010000467.1:0-3256 GCA_043740635.1 Alphaproteobacteria bacterium | reverse complement strand
TACCGCGACCGCGGCGGCTTCGACCTGATCGCGCAGGCTATGAGTGGCATCATGAGTTTCACCGGCGAGGAGGGGAGCGACGTCCCCTGCGCAGCGGGCGTGCCACTGTCGGATCTGAACGCCGGCGTGTTCGGTGCGGTCGGCGTCCTGGCCGCTCTGCAGAGCCGACACGTCACTGGCAAGGGCCAGCATGTGGAGACCTCGCTGTTGGAGTCGGCACTGGCCTATACGATCTGGGAGAGCGGCCTCTTTCTGACCACCGGCGAAGTCGCCCTCCGCAAGGGTACGCGCCATCGCCTGGCCGCACCTTATGAGGCTTTGAAAACTGCCGACGGGTACATGGTGGTGGGCGTCAACAATCAGCGGCTCTGGCTACGGTTCTGTGAAGCTTTGGGTGATCCGAGGCTGGCATCCGAGGAGGGCTTCGATCGTCCCAACCGTCGGGTGAAGAACCGCGACGCCTTGCAGGCGCGGATCGAGGCGATCTTATCGCGCGACACGACCGCCAATTGGATGGTGAAGCTGGAGGCCGTGGGCGTACCGGCGGGACCGCTCAACACCATCGCCCAAGCCTGGGATGATCCGCAGGTGAAGGCGCGCGGACTGCTGGCGGAGGTTTCGGGCCGGCGCTTTGTGCGCACGCCGATCAAGATGCACGACACGCCAGTTGAGGTTCGCACGGGTCCAGCAGAAGTCGGCGAGCACACCCGCGAGGTGTTGGCCGAAGCCGGTTTTGCATCGGCCGACATCGAGGCGCTGATTTCCGAGGGCGCCGCGGCCGTCGAACGCAAGCAAGAGGTTACCGTATGAACGGCACAGTCCACGTCCACCCTATCAGCGACGCTGTCGTTCTCCTGGAGATCGACAATCCGCCGATGAACCCACTGGGCGTCGAGATGCGCGAGACGTTTATGGCGGCGCTCGATCAGGTGGAAACTAACGACGCTCTCCGCTGCCTGATCGTCACTGGCAAGGGCCGGGCCTTTTGCGCCGGCGATGACCTGAAGAACGCCGGGCCTGGAGGCGAAGATCTGGCGGGCTTCGGGCGGCTGCTCGACCGGCTGGAGGCGACGCGGGTTCCCGTCCTGGCAGCCGTCAACGGCTGGTGCGTCGGCGGAGGCTTTGAGCTGGCGCTCTGCTGCGACATCCGATTGGCCTCGACCGAGGCGAGGTTCGTTTGCGCGGGCGTCAATGTTGGGCTGATGGCCTCGACCTACCGCCTGCCGCGGCTGATCGGCGTCAGTCGCGCCAAGGCCATGCTGCTGACCGGCTTGGCGCACGACGCCCAGACCGCAGAGCGCTTTGGCCTCGTTACCGGTGTGCATGCGCCGGACGATCTGCGCGCCGCTGCAATTGCGCTCGCCGAGCGGATCGCAAGCCGCGCTCCGCTCTCAGTCGAGGCGACCAAACGCACCGCCAATCGCGCGCCGGACATGTCGCCCGAAGAGGCCAACGCGATGGCGGCCCCGGAGCTGCGGACATTGCGTCGCTCCGCCGACCACAAAGCCGCAGTCACGGCCTTCCGCGAACGCCGCGAACCGGTCTTCACCCGCAGCTAGGAAGTCGCCCCTTGCGTTATGTCAGAATGCCGATCGAGGTGGAGAGCCCGGAGGAGTACGGCTACGCCCGCATCCGCTATAATCTCTCCGAGAGTTCAGTGGCCGACCAACGCCTTTCCGACCTCGGCCTAACCATTCCCGACATGCCGCTGCTCTACGGCGAACACCGTGGTCGCGAGCGCCTACGGGAGCTGATCGCGGCGGACGGGCAGGGGCTGACCTCCGCCGACGTGCTGGTAACCACCGGAGCGGCCGGAGCTCTTTTCATCATCGCCACGTCTTTGTTGGGACCGGACGATCACCTCGTGGTCATTCGTCCCAACTACGCAACCAATCTTGAAACCCCCCGGGCGATCGGTTGCCCAACGACACATGTTGATTTGGCGTTCGAGGACGGCTTTCGCATCGACATCGCAAAGGTGGCGAAGGCCCTTACGTCCGCCACGAAGATCATCAGCGTGACTTGCCCGCACAATCCGACGGGCGTGATGCTCACTGAAGCGGAGATGCGTGCTCTAGTTGATTTGGCGGGGCGTCACGGTTGTCGACTTCTCGTCGATGAGACCTATAGGGACCTCTCGCTCGAGGGCCCCTTGCCGCCTGCTGCCTCCCTCGGCAATCACGTCATCGGTGTCTCGTCGCTGTCGAAGGCCTATGGCGTGCCAGGCATCCGGATCGGCTGGCTGATCACCAAGGATCCCGTCTTGCAGGAGATATTCCTGGCGGCCAGCGAGCAGATCAGCATTTGCGGCAGCATCATGGATGAATGGGTGGCCGAGCAGGTCATGGAGCGGCGCCAGGAAATCCTAGGGCCCCGCCTGATCGAGATGCGGCGGCGTCTCGAACTGGTCAGCGACTGGATGGCTGTCGAAGACCGCCTGGAATGGGTGAAGCCCTCCGGTGGGGTCGTCTGCTTCCCGCGGATGAAGGCCGCACCGGCCGGTGGGACGGAAAGCTTCTATCGCCGTCTACTGGAACACGGCGCCTATGTCGGGCCAGGCCACTGGTTCGAGCGCCCCGACACCTACTTCCGGCTGGGGTACGGCTGGCCGACAACTGAGGAACTGACAGCGGGCCTGACCGCGATCTCCGCGGCGTTGCGGGGATAAATATGAGCCTGATCGACACTCGCCAGGCCCAGATGTTTCCGGTGCTCGACTCCGCGCAGGTCGAGACAGCGCGCCGCTTCGCCAGTGGGCCGGCGAGTGTCTTCGCGCCGGCCGAACTGATTTACGACGTTGGCCAGCTTAATGTCCCCGCCTGGCTGCTGCTGTAGGGCGCCATCGAGCTTACCCACCACGACGGCCGGGGCCGGCAGGAAGCGATCGCGGTCGAGACAGCCGGCCAATTCTCAGGCGAGGTCAATCAGCTCGCCGGCCGCGGCACCCTGGCGACAGCGCGAGCGGGCCCTGAGGGCGCCACCGCTCTGCCGTTCGACGGCGCGCACCTGCGAGCGCTGCTGATCGGCACGGCCGAATTGGGGGAGACGATCATGCGCGCCCTCTGCGCCGCATGGGCCTGTTGGAGTCTTCGTCGGTGGTCTCGATCCTGGTGGCTCCCGCCGATCATCCTGATGTCATACCAGTCCACCTAGACAGTGACACACGCCCATTGGCGGTCGCCGATGGATCGGATGCGGTCTGGTTCGTTGATGAGGAAGCGCCATGCGCTTTGGCAGGCGTCGAGGATGTCTTCGT
>JAYUBY010000466.1:0-17217 GCA_043740635.1 Alphaproteobacteria bacterium | reverse complement strand
CATCGGGCATGTATCGTGCCCGCATCGCCCACGACCAACCGCTCATTGTGGGCGTCTACAAGGACGATCCGTAGATGGCATCTCGCAACTGGATCCCCGTTCGAGGCGCGCAAGGCGAGCACTCTCGCCAAGCTCACGCCGACATGCCGGCCGGAACCTATGAACGGGAGATTTCCAAGGAAGGCTTCTTTGGTCCGGCCTCCTTCATTCATCACAAGCGCCCGCCGACCGGTTGGGTAAATTTCGAGGGGCCACTTCGTCCGCGCGCCTTCGATCTCAACGCGCTGAACGCCGCCGAACCCAGTCCTTGGGGGGCCGGCAAGGTTCTCTACAATGGCGCCGTCGAGATCCGGTTCTGGAAGCTTGCGAGCGCCATGCCGGCGCTCGCCCGCAACGCCGACGGCGATCAGCTGCTGTTTGTCCACCAGGGCGCAGGCGAGCTCTTCTGCGATTATGGCCGCCTGACCTATCGCGCTGGCGACTACCTCTACTTACCGCGCGGGACGATGTGGCGGCTCGCGCCATCGTCGCCCACTGCCATCCTGATGATCCAGGCTACTAACAGCCACTTCGGCCTGCCCGAACGCGGCCTTTTGGGCGGCCACGCACTGTTCGATCCTGCGATGCTCGAGACGCCAGTTATCGATGAGGCGTTCAAGGCCCACCAGAACGAGCCCGGCGACGTTCGCGTCGAGATCAAAAAGCGTGGCGAAGTCTCGACTGTGACTTATCCGTACAACCCGCTCGACGCGATCGGCTGGCACGGCGATCTGGCGCCCGTGCGCCTGAACGTGGCCGACCTGCGCCCCGTTTCAAGTCACCGCTATCACCTACCGCCCAGCGTCCACACCACTTTCCTGAGTGACCGCTTCGTGGTCTGCACCTTCGCGCCGCGCCCCTTCGAAACGGACCCCGGCGCGCTTAAGGTGCCGTTTTTCCACAACAACGACGACTTCGAAGAGGTGCTGTTCTACCATGCCGGC
This sequence comes from Alphaproteobacteria bacterium, assembly GCA_043740635.1. Lineage (GTDB taxonomy): Bacteria > Pseudomonadota > Alphaproteobacteria > Caulobacterales > Caulobacteraceae > Phenylobacterium. The sequence continues at coordinate 16,234 of JAYUBY010000466.1, read as the reverse complement.
GACTTCTTCAGCCGCGACCACATCGAATCCGGAATGATGACCTTCCATCCGTCGGGCTTCACACACGGGCCGCACCCGAAGGCACTGAAGAATATGCTGAGCCAGCCCAAACCCGCCACCGACGAATATGCCGTGATGATCGACACGCGTGACCCGCTCGACATCGGCGAAGCTGCGGCCAGCGTCGAGAATCCGGCCTACGTGGACAGCTGGAAGGGCTAGGCTTGAGCTTCGAGAGCGACCGGGAAGACGCAGCCCTGGAAGAGATTGATCGCGCCTGCACAATCGGCTGGCGCGAACTCGCCAAACTCACCCCATGGGGTGACACTTACGAGGGCTTCACACCCGGCGGCCGCGAAGTCTGTTTTGAACGCAGCTACCTGTGGGAGAGCGAGGCTGGTGGCGATATTCGTGTCGAGGTCAACGTTTACGAGCCACATTCCTTCGAACAAGGCGCTAGGCTGACGCGCTCAATCGCCCGCAATGGCGTCCCATAGGCAGGAGTTCCGATGAAGCTTGCGTCCCTGAAGGGTGGCCGTGACGGACGGCTGGTTGTGGTCTCCAATGACCTCGCCTGGTTCACGGAGGCTCACCACATCGCCCCAACCCTTCAGGCGGCGATGGATCAGTGGGCGGGCTGCGAACCGGCTTTGCGAGGCTTGGCCGAGAGCCTTGAGCACGGCGCCGTGCCACAGGAACGATTTCACGAGCACCAAGCCGCGAGCCCGCTGCCGCGAGCCTATCAGTGGGCCGACGGCTCGGCCTATGTGAACCACGTAGCCCTGGTCCGCCAAGCGCGGGGCGCGGAGATGCCGGAAAGTTTCTGGACCGATCCGCTGATGTACCAGGGCGGCTCCGACGGTTTCCTTGCACCCCGCGACCCCATCCCGATGGGTGACCCGGACTGGGGCCTCGACCTCGAAGGCGAAGTCGCCGTCGTCGTGGGTGACGTGCCGCAGGGTGTAAACCGCGAGCAGGCTCTGGCTGCGATCCGGCTGGTCATGCTCTGCAATGACGTGTCTTTGCGAGGCCTGATCCCTGGCGAACTGGGCAAGGGTTTTGGCTTCTTCCAATCGAAGCCCGCATCGGCGTTCTCGCCAGTCGCGGTCACCCCGGACGTTCTTTCCGGCTGGAAGGACGGCAAGCTTTCGGGCTCGCTCTTCGTCGAGCTAAACGGCAAGCCGCTTGGCGAGGCCGACGCCGGTGTCGACATGACCTTCGACTTCGGAACCCTTATCGCCCACGCCGCCAAGACCCGCGCTCTGTCAGCCGGAACGATCATCGGCTCCGGCACGGTCTCCAACCGTGGCCCAGACGGCGGGCCTGGAAAACCGGTCGCCGAGGGCGGCGTCGGCTATTCCTGCCTCGCCGAAATCCGCACCATCGAAACTATCGCTGCGGGCGCGCCGAAGACTCCATTTCTGGCCGCCGGCGACACCGTGCGGATCGAAATGCGCGACGCTAAGCGCCACTCGATCTTCGGTGCTATCGAACAGGCGGTGATCGCCGCATGAAGTCCGAGGCGACATCGGGTCGGGCTAACGACGACGAATTCCGCCTCGACGCCTATCTGCCCTACCGACTTTCCGTCGCCTCCAACGCCGTGTCGGGTCTGATCGCGCGATCCTACCAGGACCGTTTCGCGCTCTCCGTGCCGCAATGGCGGGTGATCTGCGTGCTGGCCGAAGATGGCGGGCTGACCCAGGGCCAGATCGTGGCGCGCACGGTGATGGACAAGGTTACGGTGAGCCGAGCCGCTCAGGGCCTCCTGAAGCGCCATCTGGTGGCTCGGTCAGACCACCACGCCGACGGTCGCAGCCATGTCCTGGCTCTAACGGAAGAAGGCTCCGGCCTGCACGGAGAAATCGCGCCTTTGGCGCTGGCTTATGAAGCCGCCCTTATCGCTGGTCTTGCGCCCGAGGAAGTCGCCTTGCTCAAACGATTGCTGACCCGCCTTCAGGCGGCGGCTGGGCAGCTGGCCGGAGACGTTTCGCCCTAGCTAAGCTAGTGGACGAAGCTCTGTTCCCGGACGACGCCCCAGCGGTGCGAGCCTTCGCCGAACGGCAGATGGAAGCCGTAGGTGGCCCGCCGACGCTCGTCGCGCCAGTTCTCCTCGAAGGAAAGGATCACCGACGCCTGGAGATCCTCGGGGATCTGCCGGGTGTCGTGGCCAAGCTCGCGGGCCACAGTTTGGATGACCATCGCGCGGTGCGCTTCGCCGCCGAGCGACAGGAGGGCCTCACGGACGCGTTTGGCGAGGGTTTGAGTCCCACGCACCGGCTTTTTGCCGGCGGCAGCGTCTTGGGTGTGTTCAGGCGTTTTCTGCATGATGATGAAGCGTGCCACCATCACATTTAGCAGCGCGTTAAAGTCCAGATTGATTTCTGATTCAAAAGGTGAGCCGCGGCTTAACGTTAGCCGAGCCCGAACACACGGGCGACCTGGTAGACGACTAGCGCTGCCAAGTAGGCGAGCGCGGTCATGTAGACCAGCATGATCGCCGGCCAGAGCCAGGAGTTGGTCTCGCGCTTCACAACCCCAATGGTGGAGGCACACTGAGGGGCGAAGACGTACCAGGCCAGGAACGCCAGGCCCGTCGCGATCGACCAGTGGTGCTGCAGCGTCGTCGCGAGCGCGCCCGGGTGGGCGTCGGCGCTGCCAATCGCGTAGACCGTGCCCAGCGCGGCAACGGCGACTTCGCGAGCGGCAAAGCCCGGGATCAGGGCGACGGTCATTTGCCAGTTGAAGCCGATCGGTGCGAGCACGGGCTGCAGCAGATGACCGATGCGGCCGGCCAGGCTGTAGTTGATCGCCGGATCGGTCGCGCCCGCCGGAGCCCCAGGGAATGACGATAGGAACCAGACCAGGATCATCATTGGCAGGATGATCGTCCCAGCCCTCGTGATGAAGATCTTTCCCCGAAGATAGAGGCTGCGCGCGACGTTCAAGGGATCGGGAAGTTTGTAGGCCGGCAATTCCATCAGGAACGGTTCGACCGCGCCGCGCCACAGCAGCCGCCGGGTGATGAACGATACGCCGAGCGCGCTAAGGATCCCCGCCGCATAAAGTCCGAACATCACAAGCCCCGGCAAGCTCAGCAGGCCCACGACCTTTGTGTTGGGAATGAAGGCCGAAATGATCAGGGTGTAGACGGGAATCCGCGCCGAGCATGTCATCAGCGGCGCGACCATGATGGTGGTCAGCCGGTCGCGTTTGTTGTCGATCACCCGCGTCGACATGATGCCAGGGATCGCGCAGGCAAAACTGGACAAGAGCGGGATGAAAGCCCGTCCGTGCAGGCCAGCGCCGCCCATGATCCGATCCATCAGGAACGCCGCGCGGGCCATGTACCCGAAGTCTTCCAAGAGGATGATAAAGAAGAACAGCACCAAGATCTGCGGCAGGAACACGAGCACGGAACCCACACCTGAGATTAGTCCGTCTGTCAGGAAGCTGGTCAGGATTCCGGCCGGTAGGTGGAGAACAAGAAACGCGCCTAATGCGCCGAACCCGTCGCTCATCAGGTCGCCCGCGGCCTTCGACCACGTGAACACCGCCTGGAACATGACGAACAACAGGGTGAGTAGGATCGTGAGGCCGGCCACTGGATGCAGCAGAACACTGTCGACCTTTCCGGTGAAGGTGTCCGGGCGCTCTGGCGCGCGAACATTGGCCTTCAGGATGCGTTGCGCCTCGCGGTGGGCGTCACGGATTTGACCCGCGTCAGGCTCGCGCCAGATGTTGTCGGTCGACAACACACCACTCGCGATCAGGTCCTCGACCTGGGCGACCAGGTCGTCGATGCCGCGTTTTCGCGTCGCGACCGTCGTCACGATCGGGCACCCGATATCACGAGCCAGGCCCTCCAGGTCGATCCGTAGACCCTGGCGCTGAGCGATGTCGAACATGTTCAGCGCGAGCACCATCGGCCGGCCCACGGCTTTCAGCTCCAGAATCAGCCGCAACACCAAGCGTAGGTTGGTTGCGTCTGCCACGCAGATCAGGACGTCCGGCGGCTCCTCGCCCGCGAGTTTGCCCAGCACCGCGTCGCGGGTGACCACCTCGTCTGGGCTGCGCGCGCGCAGGGAATAGGTGCCCGGCAGGTCCAGGACCGACAGAGACCGGCCGCTTGCGGTGGCGGTCTGACCCTCCTTCCGCTCGACGGTAACGCCCGCGTAGTTGGCCACTTTCTGGCGGCTTCCCGTCAGCGCGTTGAACAGCGCCGTCTTGCCCGAGTTGGGATTGCCGACCAGGGCGACCCGAGCGGTCGGCAGTGTGAGGTCAGTCATTTGGCGTCTAGCAGGATCCAGACGACTTCGGCGTCGCGACGCCGAAGGCCAATTCGCATGTCGTCGAGCCGGACCGCGATCGGATCGCGCCAGATCGCGCCCTCGTGCAGCACCTCGATCTGGGCGCCTTCCACGAAGCCGAACTCCAGAAGACGCCGCTGCAGCTCATCGACGGCCACACCGTGATCGCCCGGATGTCTTTCGGCCCGCACCTCGACGATGACGCCCCGATCACCCGGCTTGGCGTCACTCAGCCGCAGGGTCCGACCGGCCTTGGGGACGGCGGTGGTCTCAGCGGACTGTGCGAGCATGTCGTGCATGACGCGACTTTCGGCGGAAAAGGTTTAGTTGCGATTGATTATCAGTTGGAGTTGCAACTGTCGATGCGCAAGAGCGTGCACCCCTCGTTGACCCGTCGTCGTCATGGCTATGGTGCGCCCGCCTCAAATCCCAGGCGACTGGGCCCCAGTGGCGAAATGGTAGACGCGGTAGACTCTCAGCGTGGTTCGCCTATGTTGCCAAGGGGCTGGCCTTACATCACTTCGACGCCCTGATCCCTGCGACCCACAACGTGCGCGCCGGCATGGCCTCGGCCGTCGGGGAACAGTTCGCGCCCTTGATGGCTCTGAACGGCAATCGTGTGATTGGCAACGTCGGCGATGGGGGCTTCATTTATGAAGGGCTGCAGAGCTGGTCGGATCCGGGGCTGACTGTTTGGCGCTTCAGGGCCTACGGCGGCCTCAAGCTGACCGGGGATCCGCATGCGCCGGATGAGTTGCCCACCACCGTCTGGGCGACCACTTCGAAGTCGCCGGCGCTCTTGGATGCAGCCTTTCCCCAGGCCTGAGGCGTCTGTTTGAAACTGCTTCTTCCCGAGCGGGATGATTTGACCGCCGGGAGTGGGGTTTGGGTGTCGAACTTCCCGCTCGGGAAGATTTCAGGTTGATGGTCCTGGAAATGGATGCGATCTTCCCGATCGGTAAGAAATCACTTGAAACTATCGGCAATCACGGTCAATCTTCCCGCTCGGGAAGAAATTCATGTTTGAACGTATCGAAACGGCCGGCGAGTTTGGGGCCACGCTGACCCGGGCCCGCAAGGCCTTAGGGCTTACGCAACGCGAGTTGGCTCTGGCCATAGGCGTGGGTGAGCGCTTCATCGTGGATCTCGAATCCGGCAAGCCAACGGCTCAGTTGGGCAAGGCGCTGGCCGCCGCCAAGGCCGCGGGCATGCACCTCGTCGACAGCGCGGAATTCGTCATCGAACATCCGGTGCCGCCGAAGACCGCCCCATGAGCCTGCCGATCTTCAATGAGCAGGCCGTGGTCGCCGCGATCGACACGGACCGCGAGGGCGCACGCATTCGCTATGCGCCCACCTGGCGGGAAGCTGCCGGGGCGTTCCCGATCTCGCTCACTATGCCGCTGGCGGTTCCGGATCATGGGCCTGAGGTCGCCGTGCCTTGGCTGATGAACCTTCTTCCGGAAGGCGAGCCGCTCCGCGCGATGACCAGAGCCCTGGGCGTGGCCCAGGACGACATCCTCGGACTGATCGCCGAGACGGGCCGCGATTTGGCGGGCGCCCTAACGATCGGCAAGCCGCGGCCGGGCGAGGCGCCCAAGTTCACCGTCATCGAGACCAGCGAAGACCTCGAACAGATCATCGAAGGCCTGCCCGCGCGGCCGTTCCTGGCCGGCGAGGAAGGGGTCTCGATGAGCCTGGCCGGGGCCCAGGACAAGCTGCCATTGGCGATGGTCGAGGGCCGGCTGGCCATCCCGACCGGCGGGGCCGCCTCAACCCACATTCTGAAGCCCGACAATCCTCGGCTTCCGGGCAGCGTGCAGAACGAAGCGCTCTGCATGGTGTTGGCCCGGAGGTGCGGCCTCTCGGTCGCGCCGGTCACCACCGATTTGGCGATGTCGAGGTCTTACCTCCTGGTCGAGCGATACGACCGCGCTGAAGTCGATGGTCATCCGGTCCGGATACACCAGGAAGACTTCTGCCAGGCCCTGGGTCGTCCGCCGGGCGCCAAGTACCAGCACAATCAGACCGGCGTGCAAGGTCCGTCGCTGGCCGAGATGTTCGGGCTGGTGCGCAAGTACATGACCGCCCGGGACATCACCCGCCTACTGGACGCGGTGATCTTCAACGTAGCCATCGGCAACGTCGACAGCCACGCCAAGAACTACTCGATCCTGCTACAGGCGCGTCGCGCGGACCTGGCGCCGCTCTACGACCTGATGTCAGGTCTGGACTGGCAGAACATCACGTCCAACCACGCCCAGGACATCGGCGGCCAGCGCCGAGGCCGGCATATCTATGGACGCCACTGGCGGCGGATGGCCGAGGAGGCAGGCCTGGCGGGACCCGCGACCGTGCGCCGGGTGTCCGCTGTTGCTTCGCGGGTAATGGCCGAACTCAAGGGCGCGGTCGACGAGGTGGCCGCCATGCCGACGGGGCCTGGCGAGCGGCTGGACCGTTTTGCCAAAGCTATCGGAGAGCGCGCAAAGGCGGTGGCCGACCACGCCGCCGTGGACGGACCGGTGATTCCTGAGGCCGCCGCCGAGCCGGCCTACGGCGCGCGGTACGACGGATGACGTCCGACGTCTTCAAGGCGATCCCGGAGTGGAAGTCGTTCGAAGACGCCGCAACGGCGGTCCTTCAGGCGCTTGAGCCCGGCGTTCTGGTCACTGGCGATGCCCATACGGTGGACCCGGACAACGGCACGCTACGGCAGCGCGATGTCTGGATCGAGATGCCGATCTTCGGCGGACAGGCGGTCGCCAAAATCCTTGTCAGCTGCAAGCGCAAGAAGGCGCGGTTGAGCGCTCAGGACCTCGACCATTTCTGGGGCGAGAAGGAACGGGCCCGCGCCCACATGGGTATCCTCTACTCGCATGGGGGCTATACCCAGCCGGCGTTGAAGAAGGCGGCGGCCATGGGTATCGCCTGCTGCACCCTGTTCGAGGATCGCCCGGCCGATTTGCCCGGCGTCCTGATCTTTGACGCCTACAGCTTCCGCGAACGGTGCAGGATCGATGCCCAGGGCGTGAACATGGCGGAGCTCGGCATGCTCCTCGATACCGAACTGGATGAGCCGGACGACAAGCGCACCGTGCTCGACCGCCTGGTCACCGACTACCAGGCCCTTCGGGTGGCGACCGCGGCAGATGGCCTTCGGCCGGAGTGGACCGCCACCCTGAACCTGCAGGTGAGCGAGACTGCGACGGTCACGATCAAGCTTACATCAAGCTGGTCGGTCTACCGGGCGAAGCCTGAGGCCTGGCTGTTGAATGGGTCCTATTCCTTCTCAACCGAGGCTTTCGCGGGCGCCTTCTGCACGCCTTATGTCGACCAGGGCAGCACCCACCCGGGTCCCGGCTGGGAGCTGATCGAAGCCGATGCGATCGACGAGAGCCGGACTCGGGTGGTGATCTACTCGCACGGCGGAGATTTCGCCTCGGACCTTCGCGCCTCGGTGGCGCAAGCCGCCTCGCGCCGCTCGAACCGGGCCCTCTCGGCAGCCTTGACCGGATGGGGCGCGTAGCCTGGCTTCCAGCCAAGCGCGGAATTGCAGGTGGCGCGTGTCGGGGCTGGTTTCCTTGGATCACCACTCCGGGCGCTGGGCGCGCTTGGGGAGGAGCTGGGCCAGGACACGCTCGATGTCCCGGAAGGTCATCTCGCGGGCTTAGGTCTTCTGCCGCCGGCAGATAGGCGTGAAGGGGGTTCCTGGCCAATAGGGGTATCTGAAGCGCCGTGGGTGACGGCGGAGGTGTGAACGTAGCCGCCAATCGGCGCCTTGAAAGCTGCGGATCGCCGGGGGAAACGGGCCAAGACTGGCATCGCGAAGGTCGAGTGACCAGATAGTCGGATGGCTCAAGGCCAAGCCTGGGCCAGTAGCGAGGTTCATCGCATCCACACGCGCCCGAGAGGAATTCAAATGAAGCTCCTTGGCACCTTCAATCAGGGCGTCGCCAACCTCGTCGTCAACCGCCTCAACCTTGTCGCCACCCTCGGCGGATACGAGCTGTGGTTCGGGATCGAGGGCCTCACCGTAACGCCCACGACCCCCTATTGGCTGGCGGCCCATAGCGCTGAGATCCAGGTCGGCGGGGCGCAGGGCCAACTCTCCCGCCTGGGCGTGGCCCGGCCGAGCGCGCCGCTGCGCATTTCAACAGGACCCTCAGCACTGCAGGTGATCTGGGAGTTTCGGCTGCCGGTGACCGCGCATCATCTGTCGGTGATCGAGAGCCTTCGCAACGCCGGAGACCTGCAGTTCAAGCTGGTGATCTCGGGAGAGGGCGGGCGGGTGGAGCGGCCCGGGCCGATCGAGGGGGTGCACGATGAGCTGCACCATATAGTCGGTCAGTCGGATTGGGTCCGCGAGCTGAACGGCGCGAAGGCGATGGACATCCTGCTGCTCGAGATCGCGATGCCGTTCGTGGACCCGCCCAGGCCGCTGGCCGCCGCGATCCAGCAGCTTCGCTCGGATCAGCAGCTTTTCGCCCAGGGAAATTACACCCAAAGCGTCGGAAGCTGCCGGGAGGCAATGGACAGCCTGAAGGCCTTTGAGGGCCGGGAAGAGGACTGGAAGAGCAAGGCCTGCGCCAGCCGTAGTGCAGGGCCCGCCAAAGAGATGACCAAGGAAGAACGGGAGCTGGTGCTGGAGGCCGCGCTCCACGAATTCGTGCACATCGGAGCCCATTCCGCCAAGGTGCAGATGAACCGGCAGGACGCGAAGCTCGCTATCGCGGTCACGGCGAGCGTGCTGGCCTATCGTGTGGGCTGACCGCAGGCCGGCGCCGAGGTGATGACAGAACCCTATCTATCGCGGCGACAAAACGTGGTGACGGCCCCACCCGAAGAGCTGAACGCCAAGCTTGCAGCGCTGGCCGCATCGATCGCCGCCGCGGCCGCCGCCGCATCTAGACGACCGGGCGCCCTATCCCCGGCCCCGGCATCGCCTCCGCCACCTTCAAAGACACCGCCGACAAAATCACGTTCCGGCATCGTCCCACCCCTCACCCCAGCCGGTATCGGTTGGAACGTGGCTGTCCGACAAGGGCGGGCGGCTCCGGCGGGCGGCTCCGGACAACGGCTGAAGTCCCAATAGCCGCTATCGGTCGAGCCTGTGTGTAATCTGCGCGTCGTGCCGGAACCGGACGTTTCCAAGGACCTGTTTGGAGTCAGAGCGGGATCCAACGGATCGATGACTTGCGATCATTCACCCCGCAACATGGCTTCGAAATCTTGGCCGCCGTAGAAGATTCCAACAACGAATACGGTCACAGGCTCCACAACAAACGCGATCGTCAATCTCCTACGGAATCCCACAGTCCTCAGGCCGTGTAGGATGTCGTCTCGCGCTGTGCCTCGGATGGGAAAGTCCTGAAGGCCCTCGAGATGGTCGAGGATGTCGTTGTTGAACCGCAGAGCCGTGTCTGGGGAAGCCGCTGCGGCGATGTAGTCATATAGCTGGTCGAGCTGCGCGCGCGCCTCGGGAGATACGATGACCGTGTGGCTCACGAAGCGGAGGTCTTAGCCGTCCGTGCGCAGTGCCGTTCTGTGAGGGCGACGCGAACTTTTGCCAGCGAAGCGCCGCGAGATGGATCGGCCTTCAACGCTTTATAGGCGGGGACGACTTCATTGCGCAGCCAATGGTCAACGGCTCTATCCCGCGCATGTAGAGCGCGTAGACCGTCTCGGATGACTTCACTCTCGCTCGCGTACTCGCCGGATGCGACTTTCGCGCGAACCTCGGCGGCCATCTCGTTGGGTAGCGTGACACTAAATTGCTGTGTCGAGCGCATCTCGATCTCCTTAATCGAGTAGGATTTAATCCTACTCCTTTGGAGATTTCAAGTGCGGTGCTCCGTACCAAGACGGCCACAAACTGCCGATGGTTCCTAGCAGAGCCCTCCCCGAGGTTACCGCTATTCGCAAGCCGTAGCGGACCAGTCGACGGCCGTCCCGCAAGGCGGCCGCCGTCATCGCGCAGACTTGGCGATCTCCACCGTGAGATGCGAGAGGGCGGGAAAGCGGCCGAGCTTCTCGCGGAAGAAGGCGGCATCGCGTGGCTTATCCGTCGCAACGCAGACGATTGCGCCGAGGTGTCCTGGCCCCAGGCGCCACAGATGCAAATCGGCCACGGCGTCACCGCCTGATTCGACGGTCTGCCGGATCCGATCGGCCAGCCGCCGGTCGGGGTTCATGTCGAGGAGGATCGCCCCGGTGTCACGGATGAGGCCGTACGACCAACTGGCGATCACGCACGCGCCCACCAGTCCGGCCAAAGGATCCATCCAGACCCAGCCGAACAGCCGCGCGAACAACAGGCCGATGATCACCAGCACAGAGACCGCGGCATCGGCCGCCACGTGGATGACGGCGGCGCGCATGTTGTTATCCCGGCCATGAGCGGCGTGACCGTGGTCGTGCTCCTCGAACTCTACCTCGTGGTCACCCTCTCCAGCAATCCGTAGGCGCGCGGTGAAGGCGTGAGGCTCAGGAATTTCCTCGATGGACTCCAGATAGCCGCCACGATCCGTGAAGGCGAAGGCCTGCCGCACCCCGTCGGGGCGCACGGTCTCCAGTGTCACGGCTACCGGCTCAAGCCGCTGCTCGTCCTGCCGCCGAAGCTGGAACCGCGGCGGGACGCCGTCTTCGAAGACGCTGAGCACCATTTCACCGCCCGACGCCATGATGCGATGCGCCTCCTCGTCATGGTCGTGCCCCTCATGCCCATGGCCGTGACCATGGTGGTGGTGTCCGCCGCGGCTCAGCAACCAGGCGCTAGCGATGTTCACGCCCAAGCCGAGGACGGCGATCGGGATCGCCTCGGCAAAGTGGATCGCGACCGGATGCATGAATCGAATGAGCGCCTCGTAGCCGATCAGCAGTGAGATCATCGCCAGGACGATCGCGCTGGTGAACCCAGCCAGGTCGCCGAGTTTCCCGGTCCCGAAGCTGAACCGGGGGTCTTCGGCGTGCTTCCGCGAGTAGGTGTAAGCCAGCGCCGCGAGCAGGAGCGCGCCTGCATGAGTGGACATGTGAAGTCCGTCGGCCACTAGAGCAATCGACCCGAAGAGGAGGCCGCCGACAATCTCGCCAACCATCATGGCGCCGCAGAGCCAGATGACCGCCCAGGTCCGTCGCTCGCTAGCGTCGTGGGCTTCTCCGAGAAAGACGTGACTATGGCCTAGGGCAGAGGTTTCTAGAGACGACATTCTGCGGGCCTCTACTTCAAGTACGTGCGGATGACGGCCATCAGCTCTTCGGCCGCCGCGGTGTTCAACGCCCCAGGGTGTTTTTCGGCGTCCACCAGATGGGTTTGGATGTGATCGTCGATGACCTCCGCGGTCAGGCCAGCGATCGCGCCGCGGACCCCAGCGATCTGATGCATGATCGCTTCGCAGCCTGCTTCGGATTCCAAAGCCCGTTCGATCGCTTCAACCTGGCCGCGGATTCGCTTCACGCGACTGAGCAGTCGCTGCTTTTCTCGAACGGTGTGCATGAGACCTTTTAGGATAGGGGGCTACCCTACGTCAAAGTCTTTTGCTTCCTAGGTCTGATGCCGCCTTCCCTTCAGCGCGGACGGAAAATCAGGCAGCGCTGCTGTGCGGCAGCTACAAATAACAAGCTGCCTTTGCCGCTGTGTGAACGGAACGTGACGGAACGGCTCAGCGTTCGCTCACCGTGTCCGTGTTGAAACACTAGGCATGCCCGCGAAGGGCGCAGAAATGGAGCTTACGATGAAACGCCTGATGATCGCCTTGCTGGCGACGTCCACGATGGCCCTGGCGGTCCCTGCCTTTGCCCACCCTGAAGACCACGCGGTTGCCACGGACGAGCAGTGGAATAACGGCGGCACCAGCTATGGCGACTTCAACCAGGAATACCAGCACATTTGGGACGGCATTCAACACGGCCTCGGCGATGGTTCGTACACGCGAAGCCAGGCCGATCGGTTTTTCGGCGCCATGCAGCGGATCCGGGCCCGGGCCGAGGAAATGCAGCGGGAAGGCCGCTGGGATCCTCGGGACACCCAGGCCCAGCTGGAGCAGCTGCACAACTCGATGCACGACGCTCACGAGGTCGGTCACGCGATCCAGGACACCCACCACGATGACGATACCTGGAACAACGGTGGCGCGACCTACGCGGACTTCAACCAGGAATACCAGCACATCTGGCAAGGCATCCAGCATGGTTTGAGCGATGGGTCCTACACGCGCCGCGAGGCCCAAGGCTTCTACCGCGCCATGCAGCAAATCAGGGCCCGAGCAAACTGGATGGAGCGCAGCGGGCGCTACGATCCCGAGGACACCCAAGCCCGGCTTGAGCGTCTCCACGAGACGATGCACTCCGCACACGAACTTGGCCACGAGCGGCAGGATCGCTACAACAATTCCGATTGGAACAATCGCCGTTGAGTGAAGTGTCGGGTCCACGGGTTGGGCCCGGCCTTCCAGATCGAAGCTCTCCGCGCCGGCCGCTCACCTCTTTCGCCAGTTGGCGCATAGCAACTGTGTGAGGGGGAAGCGCCATCCGGCGCGTATTTCCCAAATGAACCGCAACAGTCAGGACCACGCCATGAAGACCTACAAGTTGATTTACACCGCCGCCGTTCTCGGCGCCGTCGCCCTTTTTGGCGCAGGCCAGGCGTCAGCCCACGCCGCCCTGGTCAAGTCGAACCCCGCAGCGAACGCCACCGTGGCGGCCCCGAAGGCCATCAGCCTGACCTTCAACGAAGCGCTGACGCCGGCCTTCTCCGGCTTCGACATGTCGATGAGCGACGGCATGAAGATGAAGGTCAAGACCAAGGTCTCGAAGGACAAGATGACGATCACCGGCGCGCCGACCGGCAAGCTGATGGCCGGCATCTACAAGGTCAATTGGCACGCCGCGGCCGCCGACGACGGTCACAAGACCACAGGGACCCTCGCCTTTACAGTGAAGTAACCAGGTGTTCGACCTCGCGGTCATCGTCCTGCGGTGGCTTCAGATGACAGGGGCGATGATCCTCTTCGGGTCATCGCTCTTCTTCATCTACGCCCTGCCGAAAGCCGGCGTTGGTTCGGCAGCGGCACTACGGTGGTCGCGGCCGTTGCTGATTTCCAGCGCCGCGATGGTGTTGATCACCTGTCTTCTGGGCTTCCTGGCACAGACCGTGGTCCTCGCGGGTTCGGTTCAGGACGCTTTGCAGCCCGACGCCCTGAATGCGGCGGCCACGGGCATGAGCTTTGGGAAATCCAGCATTGTCCGCGCCGTGGCCTCCCTGCTTTTCGTCATCGCCTTCGCGTTCTTCAAGCCCGGCCGAGGCGCGTGGGGCCTCGCGGCCGTGGCCGGTGGCGTGATCTGCGCGAGCTTTGCTTGGATGGGTCATGGCGCCGCCACCCCCGGCGCGACCGGTCTGCTGCACGCCGCCAGCGACATCGTCCACACCCTGGCGGCCGGCGTCTGGCTCGGCGCCCTGGCGGTCTTTCTCCTCCTGCTCCTCACCGACGCCCGTCAGCCGCCTGACGCTCGGCACAGCCTGCACGCGGCGCTGCACGGCTTCTCCGGCGTCGGCTCCGGGCTGGTGGCGGTGCTGGTCGCGACCGGCCTGATAAACGCCTGGTTCGTGGTAGGCCTCGCGGGTCTCCCGAGGCTGCTGACCACGCCCTATGGCCAGCTGCTGACCCTTAAGCTCGTCGTCTTCCTTGCCATGTTGGGGCTAGCTGCGGCGAACCGTTTCCAACTTACGCCCCGGCTCGGTCAGGCGCTCGCGGCAGCCTCGCCGACCCCGCCCGCCATCGCGGCCTTACGGCGAAGTCTGGTGTTGGAAACCGCGCTTTCCATCATCGTCATCGCCCTCGTCGCGTGGTTCGGCACGCTGGCGCCGCCGGCGGTCCCCTGAGCGGCAAGAGCTTCCATCCACCGACCTTGAGGGTTCGCTCATTCGAATTGCGGGACGAAGCGTTGGCGCAAGACCGCACCGGGTCACGTAACCTCTGCGAACCGTTCTTAACGGGACAGCGGCAACGCAACCCGTCTAGGGCTGATTGACACGCGATCCGCCTGGAGGGCGTGAAAATGGGGGGATGACCATGTTGCGGTGGGCGATTCGCTTTCACAAATGGATTGCCTTGATCGTCGGCATCCAGGTGCTGGGCTGGGTTTTTGGCGGCCTGGTGATGACCGCGATCCCCATCGACAGGGTGCACGGCGACCAGCATGCGGCGACCCCGGTTCTGGCGCCCATCGACCTGAAGCGGTTGATCCCGCTGGAGAAGCAGCTCGGCCTCGCCGACCAGACCCACGTGGGCAGCGCGACCCTAAAGAACACCCCGCGCGGACCGATCTGGGTGCTGAAATCGGCGGCGGGCAGCGAAGGCTGGTGGAACGCCTACACCGGCGAGAACGTCGACGAGATCAAGGTCGAAGAGGCCCGGCGTTATGCGCTGATGGCCTACAAAGGCGCGGGCAAGCTGACCGCCGTGGACTATGAGGAAGTCGCGCCGAAGGAAGCTCAGGTGTCCGGGCCCTTGTGGCGAGCGAGCTTCGCCGACGCCGAGCATACGAGGCTCTACCTCGACAGCTTCACCGCCGAGGTGCTGAGCCGCCGGTCGTCGCTATGGGGCCTCTACGACTTCTTCTACCAGATCCACATCATGAACTTCGGCGCGACGCGCACCTACAATCATCCGGTGATCGTCATCGCCGCGGCGGCCACCTTAGTTATTGTCTTGAGCGGCTTCGTGCTCCTCTGGAGCAACGTCTCGCGAGACGTTGCGGGGCTCTTTTCCCGCCGGACCAGGCCAACTGCAGGGGCTCCCATCTGACGGGTCCAGGAACGGGCCGCCCGCGCCACCCGTGAGGGCGGGGGCTGGACCGGATCGAGGTTCAGCCGAGCGCGGGCGTCCTGCGTGCGGAGGAGACAGCGTGACGCAGAGCGCCCTGGCTCATCGCCCCGGGAATGAGAAAAGGTCCCACGAGATAGGCCGGCGTGCCGTCGAGGCCGATCGACCAGGCTTCGGAGGCGTGCCGCGCGAGTTGGGCGTCGACCTCAGCGCCGTGCGCGCGCAGATCGGCCTGGAGACGCGGCCAGTCGGCCCCCGCTGCCACCGCCACCGCCTCGACGGCTGCGGAGTCGAGCGATCGCCGCGTGCGCATGAGGCCGTTGTGGACCGCGAGGTACTTGCCTTGCCGCGCGGCCGCGAGCGCTACGCGTGAGGCGTAGCGCGAGCGCTCCCCGAACAGCGGCCAGTCCTTGTAGACCACCCGGACCTTCGGGTCGGCGGCCCGGACCCGGTCGAGCGCCGGGTCGGCGCCTCGGCAGATGGCGCAAAGATAGTCGGTGAACACGATGATGGTCACGTCCCCGTCGGCAGGGCCCACGCTTGGGCTACCCGAATCCGACAACACGGCCTGGACAACCGGGGTCCGTTCCAGCCTCTGCATCGCCGGCGGCGAGAGCTGCAAGCCCCACGAGACCGCAGCGCCCACCGCGATCGCGGCCGCCAGGGACGCCTTGGGCCGGCGAGCCAGGAGCGACCCTTTCGGGGTCGCCGGTTCATCTGCGTTTGTCATGCTCGCCGACGCTTTAGGCGGAGGATCAAGACCGGGCGAAGGTCAGAACCAGGCACGGACGCCCACGACGAAGCTGATCGCCTCCGGGTCCTCGCCGATCGCCCGCGCATAGCTCGCGGCCCTGCTGAACTTGCGATCGTAGGAGACCCCGATGTAAGGCGCGAATTCGCGCGTCACCTCGTAGCGCAGGCGCAAGCCAAGCTCGGCGTTCGAAAGGCCCGACCCGGTGCGGGTCTCCCGCGTGTCCTGGGCCGCGAGGTTCAGCTCGATCCGCGGCTGCAGGATCAGGCGTTGGCTCAGCCGAAGATCATAGGTCGCCTCGGCACGGGCCAGCAGCTCGCCCTGGGTCGACAGGAACAGGGCGCCTTCGACGTC
>JAYUBY010000465.1:0-2529 GCA_043740635.1 Alphaproteobacteria bacterium | reverse complement strand
GGGTCCGCGGAGCATCAACGCTCAGTGCAGCGCGTGGAAGCGCGCCGGTTATGAGGCCTTCCTGATCACCGGCAAGGACAGGGTGCGCTTTCGGCGGTCTACGTAGAGAGCGGCCAAGTCGGGTTCAGATCCACTCGCCCGGCAGCTAGCGTCTGGGCGGAGGACTTGGCTGCTGGGGCCAAGGGCCAAGACCGTTGGCTCCAAGCTGACGCGTGCGCGTTTGGGAACTCAGCGGCAGCATTGGCGGCATAAGCACCAAGGGTTCCATGTCGAAAAAATTGATCGCGGTCCTGGTGGCTGCGGGCTTTGGGTTGAGCACTCAAGCGGCGGTGGCCCAGGGCCATATTGCCGGCGGCGTTGTGGGCGCCGCTGTCGCGCCGAAGCATCACCGGGTCGCGGGTGCGATCGTTGGCGGCGCCGTGGGCCACCACATGGCCAAGACCAAGGCGAAGAGGCAGGCGGCGGCTGCGCCAAAGTCATAGCTAGCGCGGTTCATCGGCGGTTCAGCGGCCGACCTTCATTGTGACTACACCAAGGGCCGCCACGCTCTCCCGTCCCTCGAAGTAGTGGCTTGATGTTGCTTAATGTCGGCGGCGCGTCACCTTAGGTGGCGCGCCGTTTACATTTCTGAGATTGCGCGTCGGTGATAGCAGCCTGCGCGAGCCGACTTGCCGCCCACGTTCGTCGCCTCATCGACCACGCCGCAATGCGGGCAGATCGGCCCGTTCGGCCAGCGTGTCGCTTCGAGGTGGGCGCGGGCTTTGTCGGCGTCGGCGAAGATCGGATCGGTCAGGTTCATCGCAAGTTCTCTGGGCGTTCTGCGCACGTTCAGGGCGCTGGTTTTCCGTACCCGGGTTATTCCCAGGCCGAGCTTGCTTCGTAAAGTATATAACTGCCGCCTCGGGGACGCAGGCCTGAGCCCCAGCCAAGGTCAACATTCGGCATAGGTCCGAACTTCCGCGCATGCGCACTGACGCTGCTCCTCAGACGCGGCTGCTGGGATGTGATCCGGCGTCAGTTAGGCTGGCTCGCCATGAACTCGGCGAAGCGTTCCTGCCAAGCCGGATGCCAGCGAGAGAGCGCAGGACGATTTTCGATCGGGTCGCCAATGGCCCACGCCATCCGCTTCTCATCGGTCTCACGCGACACATCGTTGTCGGGACAGAGAATATAGAAGTCGCCTCGCCCGAGGCCCTCTAGCATGAACTCGATCACCTGGTCGGCCGTCCAGGCTGCGGGCGGCTTCTCGGTGACGAGGCCTCCGCCGGTCATGCCGGTGAAGGTGAAGCCGGGAATGAGGAGGTGGGCGCTGATGCGGCATCCGGCTGTGTTGCGCAACTCATGCTGCATCGCTTCGGTGTACGCCTTCACGGCGGCTTTCGAGACGTTATAAGCCGGGTTGCCTGGCGGGGTGGTGATGCCTTGCTTCGAGCCGGTGACGATCACGTATCCAGGGCGGCCGCTTTCTATCATGGCGGGCAGGAATGCTTGCGCCCCGTTCAGCACGCCCCAGAAGTTGACTTCTATCAAGCCTCGCCAAGCGTCTTGGTTCTGCCAGGTGGCGCCTGGGTTGGCGCCGGTTCCGGCATTCAGCATCAGCACACCGACGTCGCCGAAGTGGCTCAGCGTCAGGTCCCTCAGTCGCTCGAGGTCGGAAGGCTTTGACACGTCAGTTGGTACGGCGGCGACGCGCCCACCTGCCTCGCGAATAGAAGTCTCCGCCGCCCTCAGTTTCTCGCCGGACTGATCGGCCAGGACGACGGGAAGTCCGAGGTCCGCAAAGCGCCGCGCAGCCGCCAGGCCGATGCCGCTTGCGGCGCCGGTGATCACCACGGCTCCGCCGTCTGCGACCGGGGGGAGGTTCTGATAAGTTTGGCTCATGACAGGACCATAGCGCCATCTGCAGCGGACCGCCGCCCGCAATGGGCGCTCGGACCTTCGCGTCCCGATTGGAATGTCTCGTTTCTCGGGCGGGGCCAATGTCCACTTCTACCCGGCATGGCCTCATTCACGAGGAGATAGTACGTCACCCGGAAAGGGCCGCTGCCTCAAAGCTCTCCGATTTTTGAGCCGAGAGTTCAGCGCGATTGTGCTGGACCTGTCCGCTGTACAGAGCGTGACTAGGTCTGCCGCCTGCCCTAGGGCCGCGGCAACCCTGAGGGCGTTTGCCGAGCAGGGCTTCGGGTCGTGGGAGCGATGGGCTCCCGCGAAACGGAGACCAAGACCATGCCTCAAAATCCCAAGTCCTCGACTACACTTGCTGACATCCCGGCGCGCCTTGCCGGCGGCAAGCTCGGCCTGCTGGTGACCCTGATGAGCCGCCCGGAGGGCGCGGACATTAGTGACATGATGGAAGCCACCGGCTGGCAACAGCACTCGGTGCGAGGCGCGCTGGCCGGCGCGCTCAAGAAGCATCGCGGCCTCAACATCGTCTCGGAGAAGTCCGACGGGCCGCGTATCTATCGGGTGGTCGAGGCCGAAGGCTCGCTGCCGCCGGCCCCGGCTTCCAAGGCCAAGAAACCCGGCAAA
>JAYUBY010000464.1:0-2783 GCA_043740635.1 Alphaproteobacteria bacterium | reverse complement strand
GAGGGCAGCGAGACCACGCCGCGGACCTGCTGGTCAGCGTGGCGCGGGTCGACGCCCAGGTTGACGGCGATCTCGATGCTTTCGTCGAACTTGGCGGTGGCGTTTGCCTTCACCAATTTGACGGCGTCTTCGACCAGATGAGCAACCGTGCGATCACCCGTCCAGGCCTTGATGCGCTTTGCAGTGGCCATGTCCTAGCGCTCCACAATCTCAAGACCCATCGAACGGGCGGAGCCCTCGATGATCTTAGCGGCGGCCTCAATATCGTTGGCGTTGAGGTCCTTCATTTTCTTCTCGGCGATATCGCGCAGTTGGGTGCGGCTGATCTTGCCGGCGACTGAGCGGCCTGGCTCCTTGGAGCCCGACTTCAGGCCCAGGGCCTGTTTGATGAAATAGGACGCCGGCGGGGTCTTGGTGACAAAGGTGAACGACTTGTCCTGATAGACCGTGATCACTGTCGGCAGGGGCGTCCCCTTTTGCTCCTTCTCGGTACGGGCGTTGAATTCCTTGCAGAAACTCATGATGTTGACGCCGCGCTGACCCAGCGCCGGCCCGATGGGCGGCGAAGGCGTCGCGGCGCCCGCGGGCACCTGCAATTTGATGTAGCCCAAGATTTTCTTGGCCATACCTGTCTCCAATGCGGCGGCTAGTTAAGGCCACCTATGTGGCCGTGGTCCGGGCAACCCCTCCCACGGTTTTAAATTCGCAAGGGCATTATCCCCGCGAAGCGGGCGGCTTTAGCAGCGATGGGATCGGTCCGCAACCTTCGCCCTGCCCGGCGATCCGGGCCGGGCTGGCGAAGTCCTGAGCCGTTCGCCCTTAGGTGGTCTTTTCGACTTGATTGTATTCCAGCTCGACCGGGGTCGCGCGGCCGAAGATCGAAACGGTGACCCGCAGACGTGCCCGTTCTTCGTCGACCTGTTCGACCGAACCGTTGAAGCTGGCGAAGGGGCCGTCTGTAACGCGAACCTGCTCGCCGATCTCGAACTGGATCGTGGGCTTGGGCCGCTCAACGCCTTCTTCGATCGCGCCGATGATGCGAGCGACTTCCTTCTCGGAGACAGGCATCGGCTTAGAGCCAGAGCCCAAGAAGCCCGTCACCTTCGGGGTGTTCTTGATAAGGTGGTAGGCCTCGTCGGTGAGCTCCATCTTCACCAGGACGTAGCCCGGGAAGAACTTGCGCTCGGCATTGACCTTGCGTCCACGGCGGATCTCAACGACGTCCTCGGTTGGGACCAAGATGTCAGAGAAGTTCTCGTCGAGCCCCTGGGTTTTGGCCTGCTCACGGATGCTCTCGGCCACCTTCTTCTCGAAGTTCGAGTAAGCGTGGACGATGTACCACTTGTGGCGCGGGTTCGACGGGGCGGTGGTTTCAGCAGCTTCTGACATGTCTTTACCTTAGCCCCCGGAGGCCAGCTTGAGGATTTGATTGACGCTGAAGCTGACGCTGGCGTCCACCACGGCGAAAAAGCCCATGGCGACAACGACCATGATGGCGACCATCACAGAGGTGATCCAGGTTTCCCGGCGGCTCGTCCAAGTGATCTTGCGGGCCTCAATGCGGACCTCGCGGAACAACTGCACCAGGTTGGTCTTCTTCTTCGGCGCCGCAAGCGCAGCCGCAGAAGGGCTCGCCATGACCGCGGCGGTCTTGGCGGCGCGATTGCGGATTGCTGACGGATTGGTGCCCGGTTTCCTGGCCATGTCGGCTCTTCAAACTCTCTCTTCGGGGCTGCGGACGTCGCGCCCCTTCTTCTCACACATATAGGGTGGCAGGAGTGGAGGGATTCGAACCCCCGGCCCTCGGTTTTGGAGACCGATGCTCTACCAGCTGAGCTACACTCCTACGACCTGACGGGTAGCGTCCCACCAAGGGCGCCGCAGTCATGCCCTCCGAAAATGAGTCAGCGCGCCGGAAGGTGACCCTTCGGCGCGCGTGGCTCATCGCCGGTGCCGGGTCGTTTAGCAGGGGCGCCCCAGTCGGGCAAGCACGCCGGGCGAGCAGGGCTGCGCCATGTGCTTGCCACATGCTTGGGGTCTCCTAGAGCGACCCGTGTCCCAGGGAGGTATCGACCATGACGCAAGCCGTTGTTCTCGCCGCCGCAGTTGCGGCCGTGGCCCTCGTCGCCGGTGCGGCCGACAGCCAGCCACGCGGCGCGCCGCCACCGCCGCCCGGCAACTATTTTGAGACCTGTCGAAACGTTTCGACCTTTGGCTTTGGCCCGGACGCCACCATGACCGCCGAGTGCCGCGATCGCAATGGCGGTTGGCGCCAGACCAGCATCAGGTTTGCAGGCTGCGACCGGATCGAGAATCGCAACGGACAGCTCTCTTGCCGGCCCAGCGAGGGATACATCCCACCGCCGCCCGGACCCGGCTACGGCGATAGAGGCGATAGAGGCGATCGTGATGGCCGGCGCGGCCAGGCTTCACTTACTCTCTTCAGCACACCCGACTTTGGCGGCCAGCCATTCCAGACCTTTAGCGAGATCACCAACCTGCCCAAGCAGTACAATGATCGCGCTATGAGCGTTCGGATTGATGGTCGCAGAGCCTGGCAGCTCTGCACTGACAGCGATTTCCGCGGTCATTGCCAAGTCTTCGACCATGACGTTCGAGACCTGCGTCAGTTCGGCATGGGCGGGCAGATCAGTTCGATGCGGCCGGTCCGCTAGCAGCAAAAAGCCGCCGGGTTGCCCCGACGGCCTCTTGTTCGGTTCAGGTGAGGCTTGTGGCCTTACTTGATGATCTTGGCCACGACGCCGGCGCCGACGGTGCGGCCG
>JAYUBY010000463.1:0-2811 GCA_043740635.1 Alphaproteobacteria bacterium | reverse complement strand
TGGCGAGGAGGCCCGGGAGGCCAGCCAGGCCCACGACGAACCAGCCGTTGATCAGCCCGGTGGCGACCAGCACCGCCACCAGCCCGGAGCCGATACCGGAGAAGCCGCGGAGAGCGGCATGCAGGCTGTTCCGAGCCTCAGCCGGCTGACGGCCGTCAGTGAGGAGCAGGATCAGGAAGACCACGAGCGCGCCGATCCACAAGCCGGCGGCCAGGGTGGAGGATGTCGCTGGCGGCGTGCAGCAAGCCGGCCAATCCCGGGGTCGCCGCGCCGTGCCCCATCCAGGCAAAGCTCGCGCAGATCACGCCGCCGGCGACGGCGGCGAGGCTCCAGGCTGGACCACCCGTTTTGATAGACGCGAAGGTGATGAGGAAGAGGCCGGCGGCCGCCGCCCGGACGATGCTGAACTTCCCGAAGCTCATACCGGTCGATGCCGCGCTCAGCGCGTCCGGCCGCAATGCGTCTTGAACCGAGCCTGCGAGGGCGACGGTCTGCTTAGGAAGCCCAGGATACAGCCGATCAACACCGCCGCGGCGCCGGACATCAGCAGCGACCGCGGCCACCGCAGGGCGGCCGCCGAAGCGACACCCGTCGTCGGCAGGGCGTAGACGAAGAAGAGCGACGACCCAAAGAGGATCATCGCTCCTGCCATCTGTACCCACCTGAGGATGACGACGGCGGCCTCGATCATTGCGCTACTTCACCGTGAAGGCGAGGGCCCCGGTTGTCTTGTGGCCGTCATCGACCGCCGCAGCGTGCCAAGCGAGCTTGTAGGCTCCGGCCATCATTCGACCGGTGGGCACGCCCGTGATCGTCTTCCTGTCCTTCGAGACCTTGGTCTTGACCTTCATTTTCATGCCATCGCTTATCGACAGATCGAACCCCGAGAAAGCCGGTGTCAGGGCTTCGTTGAAGGTCAGCGAGATGGACTTCGGCGCCGCGACGGTGGCATTCGCGGCGGGATTGGATTTGACCAGGGCGGCATGGGCCGACGCCGGGCCAGCGGCCAAGAGGGCAACAGCTGTGATGGTTGCGGCGGCTGAAAGCGCATTGTGGGTGAACATGAGGGTTTCCTCGGTCTGCTGTTTTTAGGGATAGGCGCCGCGAACAGGCTAGCCCTCAAAAGCCGCGCGGAAGATACAAGCGCCGGCCGCTAGGAACCGGCGGGATGGGCCGGATCACAGCGCGATCCGGCCCACCTTTTTCGCTAACGGCGGTTGTTCCAGTCGTTCCCGCCGTAGCGGTCCTGCCGCTCGTGGCCGCGCTCGTGGGCCGCATGCATGGTCTCATGCAGGCGCTCCAGGCGGGCTTGGGTGTCTTCGGGCTCATAGCGGCCGCTCCGCTCCATCCAATCAGCCCGAGCTTTGATTTGCTGCATGGCGCGGTAGAAACCCTGAGCCTGACGGCGGGTGTAGGATCCGTCGCTCACGCCGTGCTGGATGCCCTGCCAGATGTGCTGGTATTCCTGGTTGAAGTCCGCGTAGTTCGCCCCGCCGTTGTTCCAGGTGTCGTCATCGTCATGGTGGGCCTCCCGGACGGCGTGGCCCACCTCGTGGGACTGATGCATGACATTGTGCAGCTGCTCCAGCCGCGCCTGGGTGTCCTGCGGGTTCCACTGGCCGTTGCGGTTCATGTCGTCCGCGCGCGCGCGGATCTGCTGCATGGCGCTATAGAACTGCTGAGCTTGGGTAGGGGTATAAGACCCGTCGCTGACGCCGTGTTGGATACCGTCCCAAATGTGCTGATATTCCTGGTTGAAGTCGTCATAGCTCGCGCCGCCGTTGTTCCACTGGTCATCCGTGGCGACAGCATGATCTTCTGGGTGGGCGAAGGCGGGGACCGCCAGAGCCATGGCGGATGTCGCCAGCAAGGCGACCATCAGGCGTTTCATCGTAAGCTCCTTGTCGTTCGCCCTCTCGGGCACGTCCCATGTTTCAACATGGGCACCCTGAGCGAACGCTGAGTTGTTTAGTCACGTTCCGTTCACGCCATCGAAGCTGCGATCTGGAAGCGAATGCGTCGGGTTGCCTGCATAGGGGCCGATGACGGCTGCCCGCGCCTGAGGCGCCTCGCTCTCGCTGACCCGCTCTCTGGACTTGTGCAGCGGCGCCGGCCGCTCGACGAGTCACCGATTGGGAAAGGTGCAACCTTCCATGGGCGCGGAGCCGTTATGTCGAGGGAACAGAGCTGGACGGTGACCCGTGAAGAAATCGCACCTCACTGCCGAACGGTTTGTCTGATGGAATGGGATGGTCACGACAACCCGCTTCGAACGACGCTCGGGAAGAACGTGAAGTCGCGCCGCCGGGGGCTCCACATGACGCAGGAAGGTCTCGCTGAGGAGTGTGGGTTCGACAGAACCTACGTGTCAGGCATCGAGCGGGGTTGCAAAAACCCGTCGCTGGACGTCGTGGCTCGACTTGCCGTGGGCCTGCGACTTGCCCCCTGGAAGCTGCTGATACGTAATGACCCGGAAGAGCATGGCCTGCAAAGCTGAATGGCGCGCCCTTTCTGAAACGTCTGTAGACGCGCGGCCTGGCGGAATTCAGGGTCGTTGCAGGCCCTTGGTGAGGGGCAGAGCGGTTGCGCTTACGGGCGCTACACGGACTCCGGCTTGAATTAGCGACGCCCAGTGAGGCCGCGCTTAAGGTCAAGCTTGTGATGGTTTGAGTAAAAATCATGCCTGCGACGAGGTCAGGCAATCAGGTTTCTGGGGATATCCGTGCCACCTCTGTTCAGGCGCGGTTCAGCGGCGCGGGCCTACTTCTGAGGCCAACGCGCTTAGTCCGCATCCTGGCCATGGAGGTCCCC
>JAYUBY010000462.1:0-2665 GCA_043740635.1 Alphaproteobacteria bacterium | reverse complement strand
ATGTCATCATCGAAGACGTGCTTCTTCTTGTCGGCCAGGTCCTTGAACCGCTGGAACGCCTCGTTGAGCGCGTTCTGGCCTAGCTCATATCCCAAGGTGCGCAGCTTCTCGCGGAAGCCCGCGCGGCCGGCGTGCTTGCCCATGACCAGGTTCGACGCGCCCTGCCCGACTGTCTCCGGGCTCATGATCTCGTAGGTGCCCCGGTCCTTCAGCATCCCATCCTGGTGGATGCCGCTCTCGTGGGCGAAGGCGTTCTTACCGACAATCGCCTTGTTGAACTGCACCGGGAACCCGGTGATCGCCGAGACATAGCGGCTCGCGCGGGTGATGTGCTGGGTCTCGACGCCGGTGTGGTAGGGCAAGGCGTCGCCACGCACCTTCAACGCCATGACGATCTCTTCCAGGGCCGCGTTGCCTGCACGCTCGCCGATGCCGTTGATCGCCACCTCCACCTGTCGCGCGCCGCCTTGGACGCCAGCCAGCGAATTGGCCACCGCGAGCCCCAGGTCGTTGTGGCAGTGGGTCGACAGGATCACCTTGTCGACGCCCTCCACGTTCTCGAGGATATCGCGGAACATGTCGGCGTATTCGCTGGGGTAGGAGTAGCCCACCGTGTCGGGCAGGTTGATGGTGCCCGCGCCCGCCTTGATCGCGGCTTCGACGCAGCGGCGCAAAAAGTCCTGCTCGGTGCGGGTGGCGTCCTGGGCCGACCATTCCACGTCACCGCAGAGGTTGCGTGCGTGGCCAACCGACTTGGTGATCATCTCCAGGATGTCCTCCTGGCTCGCGTGCAGGATGTGGTCGCGGTGCGAGGGGCTGGTCGACAGAAACGTGTGGATCCGGCCGCGCTTGGCCTTCCTAATCGCCTCGGCGCAGCGATCGATGTCGGCCATGCCGGCACGCGCCAGGCCGCAGACGGTGCTCTCGGTCACCAGCTCGGCGATCTGGCGAACCGCCTCGAAGTCGCCGTTCGAGGCAATCGGGAAACCCGCCTCGATGACGTCGACGCGCATTTCTTCCAAAATCTTGGAGAGTTCAATCTTCTCTTCCAGCGACATGGAAGCGCCGGGCGATTGCTCGCCGTCGCGCATGGTGGTGTCGAAGACGATGACCCGATCGCGCTCGGCGCGTGGGGCTACGGGTTCAGTTGTGGAGATGGTCATGGCTTAGGTCTCTTCGCGGAATTCGTTGGGGGTCAGGCGGCGGAGAAAACCCCTGAACGCCCGGCCGCGAAGTCGCGCAGCCTAGAGAGGCGCCCAGGGGCGGCTAAGCCCCAGCGTAAGAAGTAGCAGGCTGGCAGTGCGCGTGCGCATGACGATAGTGTCTACCGAAATGCCCCTCTCGCCGCAAGCATCTTGCGCCGAATGCGCCTCTAAGCCGCTTCTAGGGCAAGAACCTTGCGCACGGCAGGCCGCTCGGCCACGCGTCGACTATGGTCGGCCAAGCGCGGAAATTGGGCGACGTCCACACCGTCGCCAGGCAGCCAGCCGAGCACGGTGTAGAGGTAGGCATCGCAAATTGAATAGGCATCGCCCAAGACCCATGGGCCTTGGAACATCTCGTCTTCGATCAGGCGGAAACAGACGATCTCATTTTGCGGGACTTGGCGGGTTAAGGCCGCCAACGCCACGGGGTCGTCGGTCCAGCGGTAGCCGCGGTGCTTGTGGGCGTGGGCCACATGGACGGTCGAGCAAAGATAACTGTTGAAGGCCTGGGCCTGGGCGAAGGCATAGGGATCGTCCAACGGCGCGAGTTTCGCTGCGGGAAAGCTCTGGGCGATATAGGCCAGGATCGCCGGCGTCTCGGTCAGGATGCCGCGGTGTGTGACCAAGGTCGGCACCCGTCCTTTGGGATTGATCGCCAGATACTCAGGCTTTCGCTGGTCTCCGTCCTTGGTGTTCATCGTCACCAGCTCGAAGTCCGCATGCGCCTCGTGCAGCGCGATCGCCGAGGCGAGCGAACACGAACCCCAGGCGTGGAAGAGCTTCAGCATTAGACGGTCTCCTTCTCTCGGCTGCGCAGCCAGGCGCGCGCGACGAGGCCAATGGCGACCCAGGCCACGGCGATCGCTGCAAGCCACAAGGCGTCCTTACCGATCTCGCCCTTCATGAGGCGCACGATCGAATTGCCGGCAAAAGCCGTTAGCCCGATTTTCGGCACGATGCCGATCGCGGTTCCAAGCGTGAAGTCCACCAGGCGCATGGGTGTGACGCCGGCCGCCATATTGACCACGATAAAGGGCGCCGATGGCACCAGGCGTACGATGAAGCTGGCGAAGAAGCCGTTGCGCCCCACCAATTCCATGAACCGTCGGATCCCCTCGCCCGAGAACCGCTCAAGCGCCTTCGCGCCAGCGACCCGGCCCAGGTAGAAGCCTACCAGCGAGGAGACCATGGTGCCGATCCAGCTGTAGGCGAAGCCGCTCAGCGGCCCGAACGCCACCACCGCCGCTGCGATCAGCATGATCTGCGGCACCCCCACGAACGCAAGCACAGCGAACGCCAGCACTGCGACCGGCAGCGACCATGGCCCTGGTGCGGCCCGCAACCATTCCTGAACCGTCGCCTCGCCGTTCAGCCCCAGCATCGGGGCCCCGAACACGAAGACCAGACCTACGCCGCCAAAAAGCAAAAACGAGATCAGCAGCGTGCGCCACGCCTGGGCG
>JAYUBY010000461.1:0-1702 GCA_043740635.1 Alphaproteobacteria bacterium | reverse complement strand
GCGATGTTGGGCTACGCCCCCAGCGAGTTGCTGGGCAAATCGCCGAACATCCTCGTGCCCGACCGGTACAGAAGCTCCCATCCGGACAACATTGCCGATTTCATGACTGGTCCAACGCCTCGAATGATGGGCGGCGGGCTGGGCCTCGCCGCGCGGCGCAAGGACGGCAGCGAATTCCCGGCCGAGATCAGTCTCAGCCCCTATCGCTCCGCCGACGGCCTGGTTGTGATCGTCGCCATTCGTGAGACCAGCGGCGCCCCCGCCAACAGCGGCTTACAGTCGGAGAACTCCGATCTGCGGGTCTTGCTACAGGAAGAAAGGCGGGATTCTGCGCGCCTTCTGCAGGAAGCTGGCATCGAAGCCACGGAGCAGGAAACCGCCAAGCGCCTGCAGCGCCTGTTGTTCGAGGAATTGCATCACCGCATGAAGAACATGCTGGTGACGGTCATGGCGATCACCTCGCAGAGCTTGCGGTCCGCGGAGAGCCTGGAAGAGGGTCGCCTCGCGATCGACGGCCGCCTGGCCGCCATGGGTCGGGCGCAGGATCTCTTGTTGCAAGCCAACGAAGCCGGCGCGAAATTGTCAGACTTGGTGGTGGCGGCTGTCTCGCCGTTCGAAAGTGAGGGGTGCCGGCGCTTCGGGCTCCAAACGGCCTCTGTGGAAGTCGGCCGCGGGGCGGTCCTGCCCCTCACCTTGTCGCTGAACGAACTCTGCACCAACGCCGTCAAGTATGGAGCCTTGTCGAACCCCACCGGGCGGGTGGAAATCGTGTCGTCCGTCGACGATCGAAGCCAGCTGTTCACCCTGAGGTGGACCGAAAGCGGCGGGCCCCGCGTGGTCGAGCCCACCCGCCGCGGTTTTGGCACGCGGCTCCTCGGCGCCCTGGCCGGGCAGCTCCATGGCGAGGTTGAGGTGCGATATGAGCCCGCCGGGTTCGTCTACCAGCTCGACAGCCCCATGGCCGTTATGCGGCCGCTCCGCTCCAGCTGACGGGCGCCGTGGCGGCGGTCGGGCGGAGCGGCGCCAAGTGCGTCGCGCGCTTGGGCGTGGGAGACGCCGCTAGGCAAGCCGGTGTTCAAATTCGGCTCGGGGGCCCCACCCCATCGAGGCGTATACAGCCGCAGCCCGAAGGGGCAAGAAGCGCGACGCTCCTCGCCCCGACGTTCAGCTAGTTGACGACGAGGTTGTCGACCACCTGTGTGACGCTGGCCATGCCCCAGGCCGCGTTCTCGGCGGTACGGCGATCACGCCAGGTCTTGATGTTTCCGGACAGGCTGACCTTGCCGCCCTCGACGGACACCCTGATGCCCGAAGACTCGAGCTGGGCATTGCGCTGGAAGGCCTTGGCGATGTGATCCTTCACGTCGCCGATCATCACGTGCGGACGAATGGTGATGAGGTTTGTCACCCCGATCACGCCGGCCAGATGGCGCACGGAGTTGGTCGCCGCCTCGCGCTGATACTGCCATTCGACTTCACCGGACAGCGTGACCCAGCCCTTGGTGACCTTGACGTGGTCCGCCTTGACGGAAGGGAAGGAACCCCATTCGAGGATGTTTGAGGCGCGGCGCGCGATTTCGGCGTCGTCGTGCTTCACATCGAAGGGGAGTTTTACTTCGAGTTCCTCGGCGATGGCTCGAACACCCCTTACGCGACCGGCCGCCCGTTCCGCTTCGAATTTCTCGAAGTAGGAGGGGACGTT
>JAYUBY010000460.1:0-4173 GCA_043740635.1 Alphaproteobacteria bacterium | reverse complement strand
GGCGAAGCTGCGGTCGAGGACCCCGGCGCGGGAGAATTCGATGGCCTCCGCGCCGAAACTGACCCGCCGGTAGGGCAGATGTTCGCCGAGGTCGGCGCGAGGCAGGAGCACCGGGGCGATCGCCCCGTTGTAGAGCGACGACAGGAATTCCAGCGGCTCGGAGCAGGGGCCGCTTGGCGTGTCGTAGACGCTGAGTAGGCGCGCGCCATAGGGAGCCAAGGCCGCCAGCAGCGACTCGCGTGCTGCATCCAGTTCACGCTGTTCGATCTGGAAGGCGGCGGCGCTTTGCGTCGGTTGGCCGCCGGTGAGGGCGCGCAGGGCGCCCTCGATCAAGCCGCCGCGCCCCTGCAACGGTCGCCGCACCAGGGTCAGAAAAAGCTCGTTCACGTACAGCTTTTTGGCGCCCAGGCGCGCCCGCCACGCCTCATCGAGGGTGCGGCTGAAATCGTCGTTGAAATCGCCATCCATCGCCGGGGCGACTTCGCGGCGCACGACGTGATGGTAGATCGCGAACCGTGAACTCGCCAGCGCACGCAGCGCTCCGTCCCGCAGGGCTTTGCGGTAATTGATCTCGTCGGTGTCTGCGGTTTCGAATGGCAAGCCGGTCAGGTGGATCACCTGCATCAGCATGCCGTCCCGGGTGGCGATCGTGACGTCGTCCACGTGACGCGCGTAGGGTAGCCGCGCACCGGCGCTGGCCTCGCGCTCCGGCGCGGCCCGGCGGGCTTTGGGACGATCGTCGGCAAATTGCTTCATGGGCGATAGGAGTTGCAGCGCCACACCGACCAGTTTCTCACGCGCGGGCAGCGGCTGACTTTCGTCAGCCACAGGTCGAAGATGCGGGGCTCCTTCAAGCAGGCGACGTAGCCCACCGTATGGATCGCAAGCGCCGCCAGCAGCGCCCAGAAGGACTTGCTGAGCAAGAAGAGCTCGGCGGTGACGACGGCGTTGAGGACGAAGAAGCTGTAGGTCACGCCCGCGAACATCTGCGGTCGGGTCAGCGCCCCGAAGACCACGTCCCGCTCCAGTTGAGCCGCCATGGTCAGACCCCGCCTGCGGCTTGCCGGATGCCCGCGACCAGCGCGCCGGCGCCGAAGATGATGAAACAGCCGACGACGACTGTGAGGCCGCGGCGCCATTCCATCCGGCCGGTGAGCATCATGAAGCCCACACCCGCAACGGCGATCACCGCGGCGGCCGTGGCGACCGTGCCAAGCAGGGTGCCTTGCAGCCAGGCGAGGGCGCCGCCGATCACACCGGAGCCGGCGGGATCGAGTGTCTGGGCGTGGGCGGCGCCGGCGAGCGCCAGCTGAACGAGCGCGGCGAACGGTGCGAGGCCAGGGCGCGATTTGCGAATGGGTGACGCTCCTATCGTGTAAAGAGAACGGGCGTGGCGGTAATGGCCGCACGCTGTGAGAGTCTCGCCAGGATGGCGGCGACGTAGGCCTGGGTTTCCTGGAACGGCGGGACGTCCCGATAGCGATCCACGGCGCCAGGTCCGGCGTTGTAGGCGGCCAACGTCAGGCGGAGATCGCCACCGTAACGGTCCATCATTCGGCGCAGGTAGGCGGCGCCGCCCTGGATGTTCTGGTTGGGGTCGTAACGGTCGACGCCGAGGTCGCGCGCAGCGACGGCGGTGAGTTGCATGACGCCCACGGCGCCCCGATTCGAGACCGCCGACTGGCGAAAGCGGGACTCCCGCCAGGCGACCTCGGTGACCAGATCGGAGCTGATCCGGTTGCGGACCGCCGCCTCGGCAATAGCTTGGGACAGATTGACCACCGGGTAGGTCGGGGCGAGGCGCGGCCCGCGACCTATCGGCTCGACACCGGTCGAAGTGAAGACCGCTGGCGAGGCGTAGGTCACCGCCGCTCCGCCAGGAGCAATCTCGATGACGTCCGCAAAGCAAGGCATGGCGACCGCTGCCAAGACAGCGATCGCCATGGCGCGCAGGCCCAGGGGGGCAAGGCCTGCGCGGCCGTCGATGGTAGCTAGGTGCCTACGCATCGGCGGGCGTTCGATCAGCTGCTGGGCAGCGGCACGGGCTCCGCTGTCAGGCTGACCGGAATTACATCGCCGGCCGCCACCGCGTGCGGTTCGGAGTTGTTGCTGGCCTGGAAGTCCGTCGAGAAATTGGCGCCGAACTGGGCGTCGAACCGCGCCGGAGGAGGCGGCGTGACCGTGGCGCCAGGGCCGCCGCCGCCGCCGCAGGCGGACAGCGAGGCGCCGAGCAAGACGATCACGGCAGCGGTGAGGAGTGTGCGGGACATGAGGAAAGCTCCTACGGGTGCGGGATCGTCGAGGTGCCCAAGGTGCGGGGCGAGATGGACAGCGGCGGGTTCAGGTAGGGGAAGGCATTCTGCAGTTCGGAGGCGCTGATCGGGGCGCCATCGGTCAGAGCCGCCTGGCCGATGGGGGCGTCAGCCGGCTTGCAGAGTCCCAGGTCAGTCGGGGTCCCATTGATCGGCACCGGGTAGCAGAGGCGGCCCATGGCGACACGGAGCGTGATGTCGACCGTATCGTCGCCCGGTCGTCGCCCGTTCGGGTAACCGGCGAGATCGTCGCCCGCCACGCCGAGGGTCTTCTGCGCCGCCTGAGCCGTCGGGTTGATCGCCGTGTTGAGGCGCATCATTTCCGACGCCGTGACTATCTTCTGCTGATTGAGCGTCTTGATGCCGGTCAGGAAGGTGGCCACCAGATCGGCCCGCGGGAAGTTAGAGGGCGCGATGTTGGTGAAACTGGTCCCCAGGGTCGCATTCACCGGCGCGCGGAACAGCAGGTCCACGATCGCTGGGAACGTCGGGTTGGTAACGTAATCGGCGAACTGGGCGTCGGCGCTCGGCTTTGCCGAATTGAAGGTGTCCTTCACCGGCAGGCCGATGACCAGCTCGTTGACCAGCGGGTTGGCGAGGCGGGAAACCTGGGTGTAGGCGCCACCTTGCAGGGCCGGCAGGGCGTAGGTCGCGGTCGGGTTGAGGATACGAGCCTGTGGCAGGCTGGCAGTCTGCCAAGCGCCAATGACGCCGTTGCCGGTCCCCGTCAGGCAAGCGATGGGCACTTCAAGTGCGATCGAGGTCACGTTCTTCTTACCGACGAGGTCGTCGTTCTGGCGGCTCTGCATGATGCCGCCCGGGAAGGTCGTGCCATCGATCGGGACGTAGTTGATCAGGTCGAAGGTCGGTCCGACGTTCACCGCGAAGGCTTCCGCCCGCTGGCCCACGAACATCTTTCCCGGTGTGGCGCAGCCCGGGATCGTCACGTTGTAGATGAACTGGTTGGCATAGGTCGGATAGTCGGGGATCGACTTCTGGCCGGGGTTGTCGAAGGGCTTGCGGAAGGTCGAAGCGCCCCCGCTGGCGTTGGTCACCGCCGCGCGGGTCCCGCTGCGCGGATCGCCGGTGATCATGGTCACCGTGAAGTCTTCGATCTCTCCGAGATCCGGATCGTCGGGCTGGGTGACTTGGCCGGCGTGGCGCAGGGCGATGGGCAGGGTCTTGCCGCCGATCGGCAGGGTGATGCCCGTCCCGTTGCGCAGGGTGTTGGTGAACTTGAACTGAAAGGTGAGATCTTCCTTGGCGTCGCCGTCGTTATCAATGTGGATCTCGTAAACCGCGTCGGGATCCATCGTGTAGTAGTTCGGCCCTTCGCTGGGATCCTGGAAAGGCTGGTAGTTGGCGATGAACGTCACGAAGGCCGCGCGGCCCGGCTCATAGCTGTGGAACATGTAGAGATCGGTGGAATCGGTCTTCGGCATCTTGGTGACGCCGGGCGCCTCGCGGTGACTGGAGGCCACCGCCTGCCCGGCGCCCAGCGCCAGGATGACAGCCACCACAGTTGTCGCTCCACCCAAGTAGCGCTTCTTCATAGTCAGCCTCCGCGCGAGCCCTGCTCGCCAGCATCTCAATTGCCGACAGTGGCAATCGCGAACCGCAGACTCCTTACGCAAGGCCCGGCTCAGTGGATCACTGCCGGACGCAAATTCGCCGCACCACGGCCAAATTCCGGCGGCGGTGCTGATCAGCGGGCTTGGACGACGGCGCTCGCCAGTGTCACGCCGGGCGTCGGCGACAGCAGGTCGCCCCAACGCCATTCACCCGAGCCGATCGCGACAACCGTTGTGTCCAATCCGCTCGTGAGGGTCATGAGTTCGGGCCCCTGGACGAGTTGGGCCTG
>JAYUBY010000459.1:0-34659 GCA_043740635.1 Alphaproteobacteria bacterium | reverse complement strand
CTTTATTGTCTTTTTCATCAAGCGCAAGATATGTTCTGATGCCTTCTATATTTCCATCAGGATTGGCAGATGTAGTATCGGCTTTTAAATTGATGTTGTTTCTAAAACCCGGCTTCTCAAAAGCCCAGCTTGGTATTTCCCGGTTCTTGTTTATGGCGGTATCAGCCAGCAAATCTTTTAAAGGAATTTGTGCTGTAAATATCAAGCGTTTACCATCCTTACTCCATTCAGGATTGCCTGCTCCGTATTTAAATTTTGTAAGTTGCATTGCCTCTCCTCCATCAAAGCCTGACAGAAAAATTTGTGATTTTCCATCAACGGTTCTAACAAAGGCCAGTTGCTTTCCATCAGGTCTCCATTTGGGTTGTGTGGCTCACTTCGTCAACAGAACCTAATACATCGCGTAAACTCGACCTCAATGAACACCGGCTAGTCTTCAAAGACGAGCGGGGTTCCCAACGGTCCAATGAAGTCGCTTTCGCGCCGATTCCTGATCAGCGTTGGCCTGCTTTCGCTGGTCATGACGGTGCTTGGCACCTTCGGCGCGTTCGTCGTCTTTGAGCGCGAATTGTCGAGCCGGCAGATCGGCTACCTCACGGACTACGTCCGCGAGCGCAGCAGCAACGTCGATCGGCAATTTTCCAATCTCTCGACCCTTCACAAAGCCGCAGGCGATGAGCTGGAGCGGCGGATGAACCATCTGTCGGACGCTGATGTATCAAAGCTCGCCGACACCTATTTTCCCTTGCAGCCTGACGGCACGCGACGCAGTCGCGACGCCTACTTCGACGGCATCGTCGATCACGGCTCATTCACCTATGGCATGGGCGCCTTCCTGGGGCAGGCCAAGGCCGCGTCGCCGGACGAGATGCGCGCCATGGTCGCCGCCTTCCGCCTCGTGGCCAGCTTCGGCCAGGCCGCTCGGCATAGCTACGACAACCTCTATTTCTTTACCGCCAACCCCACCCGGCTGGTGATGTACGGCCCAGATCGGCCGGACCATTTGATGTTCTACCGCCACGACGCGCCGGCGAACATGTCGGTTGACCAGGAGGAAATGGCGCGGATCACACTCCCGCAATTCGATGCCGGCCGCATGACGCGTTGCACCAATCTGCAACGGCTGGTTCAGGACACCGTGGGTAAAGGGCTCGCGACCGCCTGCCTGACGCCGGCCTATGTGGACGGCCGATACGTCGGCGCCTTCGGCTCCTCCATGGAGCTAACGCACTTCTTTCTGAATGCACTGAAGGACACGCCATCCGGCGCCTCGCCGATGATCATCACCTCCAAGGGCGAGCTGATCGCCTATCCGGGGTTCACCGACCAGAGCAAGTCGCCGGAAAAGACACTGGCGGCCTACCAGAAGAAATTCGCGCTTACTGATCTTGTGTCGCGCATCGCCAAGGACAAGCGCGAGAACGGCGTGATCACCAGTGCCGACGGGCGTCAGATTGTGGCCTTTGGCCGTCTGAGCGGACCTAACTGGTACCTGCTTCTCACCTATCCCAAAGCCAATGTGGTGGCCTCTGCGGCGCGTTCGGCGTCGTGGGTTCTGTTGATCGGGGGCCTTGCCTCGCTGATCCAGGCCCTTGCGGTCGTCATGATGGCTCGGACCAGTATCGTGCGCCCGGTCGAGCGGCTCGCTGCGTCCTGTCAGCCGGAAGCCTTCGGTTACCCCCAACGTCCGGACGTCGGCGATGTCGAACGCCGTCGCGATGAGATTGGCGTCCTTGCCATGTCGCTTCGCACTGAGCGCGAGAAGACAGAGGCCGTGATGGCGTCGCTGGAGGAGCGGGTCGGCGAACGTACCGCTCAGCTAGAGCGCGCCAATACCGAGAAATCGCGATTCCTGGCCAATATGAGCCACGAGCTGCGCACGCCGCTGAACGGCGTCATCGCCATTTCCGAAACCCTGGCTGGTCAGCAATCCACGCCGAAGGGCCGTGAACTGGCGGAACTGATCATCTCCTCCGGCCGCCTGTTGGAGCGGGTGCTAACGGACATTCTGGATTTCTCGAAGATCGAAGCCGGCGAGGTAACCTTCACCCGTGATGATTTCTCAATGGACCGCCTCGTCGGCCACGTCGCCGAACTGCATAGCGCCTCGGCCCACGCTAAGGGCCTCGATTTCCGGTGGTCTGTCGCGTCGGACGCCGCGGGCCGCTTCGCCGGCGACACCGTGCGGCTCACCCAAGTGCTTTCGAACCTGCTGTCCAATGCGGTGAAATTCACGGAGGCCGGCGAGGTTATTCTGAGCGTTCGCGCCGAGGGCGAGGAGATTTGCTTCGAGGTTGCCGATAGCGGCATCGGCTTTGATGAGGAAACCGGCGCTCGCTTGTTCCGCCGCTTCGAACAGGCAGACGCATCCATCCGCCGTCGGTTCGGCGGTACGGGTCTCGGCCTGGCCATCAGCCGTTCGCTCACCGAGCTGATGTGCGGCCGAATCGAGGTCGCATCGGTCCCGGGGGAAGGCTCGACATTCTCCGTCTACGTGCCGTTAGAGCGAATCGAAGGTGGCGACGCCGAAGAGATCGACGATGGCGGCCAGCAGATAAATGTCGCCGGTGCGCGCGTGCTCGTGGCCGAGGATCATCCGACCAACCAGAAGGTCGTGGAGCTAATCTTGGAATCTGTGGGCGTGACGCCGGTCATCGTCGAAAACGGCCAGTTGGCTCTCGACCTCCTGAAGGCCGAACGCTTCGATGTGGTCCTGATGGACATGCAGATGCCGGAGCTGGACGGGCTTTCGGCGACGGCGCTTCTGCGCGAGTTCGAGCGAGAGATGGGCATGCCGCGCACGCCCGTGATCATGCTGACCGCCAATGCGCTGGACGAGCACATCCGCTCGAGCCACGACGCTGGAGCCGACCTGCACCTTTCCAAGCCAATCCATGCTCAGGCCCTGATCGAGAGTATCATGACCGCCATCAGTGGCGCGACGGGCGAGCCCTCGACCAACCTCAGCGAAGCTGTTCAAGGCGCGTTGAGGTAGATCGGATTTCCGAGAATCCGGAGCTTGCCGTCCCGGCCGCGCACGTCCACGCGCAGCCAGTGGCGCTGGCCATTGCTTGAGACCTCGAAGCTGCGGGTCTCCTCGTCCTCGGCCAAGGTCGCGTCGGGAAGCTTGGGCTCCAACCCATCGCCCACAAATGACAGTGACGCTCCGGCGGCGTGGCTCACATGGATGCTCACTCGAACCAGCGTCCCGGCTGGGGCGGCGAGGGTGTCGCCCATCTCGGCGACGCGACCGGCTGCCGTTGCGTTGACCTCAAGGCTCTGGTCACAGCTGCCGGTGATGTCGACGAAGACGTGTCCGGCGCGGAGTGCAGCTAGGATCGCGGGCTGGGAGAGCTCCGAGGCGTGCACCACGGTCGTGGGATAGCCGATCCCGGTCTTGGTCGCCGGGTCAATTCCTGCGTCGTGACTATCCGAGCCACCGACGGCGGTAATGTGGAAACCCGCATTGAGCCGCGCCTCCCAGAATGGACTGCCGGAGATCACGTTCTCCGCGCCGCGCGGAAGTCGCAACGACCCGCCGTTCACCGCCTCGATGGCCTGGACGCGTGAGAAGTCGGTGTCCTTCACTGTCCAGCCGCAGCCCATGCCAGGTCTCGCCCGACGGTTGACCCGGGTGATTGATCGAGAACAGGCCGTCGGCCCTTTCCACCTGTGTCTGAATCGCAGCGAGGCTTGGCGCGCGCGGCGAGCCGAGCTGGAATTCCATGGGACCGGTCGGGCCCCAGATGTTGGCATGACCCTGGAAGGTGGTGAGCTCTCGGCCCGGTATCAGCAGGAGATCGTCAAAGTAGGGGGCGAGCTCGCGCAAGGCTTCGTTCTGAGCGGTGTCGTTGTGGTCGGTAACCGAGATGAAATGGAGCCCGCGGTCGTGTGCAGCTTGCAGGGTCTTGAAGACCGGGCAGGGCACGCGGACGCCGCGTTGCGAGAGGCAAGAGCCGTCGGAGTGGGCGGTGTGCATGTGCAGGTCGCCGCGGTACCAACCGGGGCCGGCCTTGATGGCTAAGGCGCTGAAGCCTGCAAAGTTCGTTCCGTGCTCAAACGTGACGTGAGCGGTGTTAGTGCGCCTGAGCTCCGACCCTCAGGTTCGGAACGCCGAGGATCAGCTTCCATTCTCCGGCGGGCAATGGCCCTGGCAGGAAGGACGGAGTCGCCTCTGCATCAGAGATCGTGAAACTCTGCTTGTTGCCACCGCTCCATCCGCGGAACCGAAAGGGGTCGCGGATGCCAAGGTCGAGCACCGACTTCTGGTCTTTGCCCGTGAAGGTAAAATCCACGGTCAGCCGCGCGGTCCCGGCCGGCACGATAAACGGGACCTCCCGATAATGCTCGTGATCGGCGCGGGTCATCGCGCCGGTCAAGGTGAGGTCCTGGGCGATGGCGGGAGTGGCCAGGAGAGCCCAAAATATCAGCGCGATACGTCTCCCCTTTCGGGAGAATGTGTCGACCGCAATTCGACGGATGAGGGGGCGCGCGGACATCACCACCGCTATCAACTCTTCAATTGTGAAAGGCCTGCGAGACCCCTCATCCGACTTGCTGGGCAAACCTCCTTTTCCCGCAAGGGGAGAAGGAGGTTGTGCCAGTCGCTACGGCCCTTCGTTCGAGAAGACGATCGTGCCGGAGGCCGCGAACATGCCGCCGACGCCGTGGGCGATGCTGATTTTGGCGCCTGGAACCTGCGCGGGAGCAACGCCACGCATCTGCCGCACGCTCTCCTGCAAGGCGTACATCCCGTACATGCCCGAGTGCATGTAAGAGAGCCCGCCGCCGTTGGTGTTCAGCGGCAACTTTCCGCCAGGCGCGGTGTTGCGGCCTTTCATGAATCCCGCGGCCTCTCCAGGTTTGCAGAAGCCGAGGTCTTCCAGTCCGTAGAGCGGAAGGTGGGCGAAGGCGTCATAGATCATCAGGTGATCGACGTCGGAATGGCTGATGCCGGATTCCTCGAACGCCTTCTTGCCGGAAACGCGGAAAGCCTTTGAGGAAGTGAAGTCCTCCATCTGGCTAACCATCGGCGTCTCGACGCTTTCGCCCGTCCCCAGGATATAGACGGGCTTTTGCGGGAAGTCCTTGGCCCGCTCGGCGCTGGTCAAAATTAACGCGCCGCCACCGTCGGTGACGAGGCAGCACATCAGCTTCGTGAAGGGCCAGGCAATCATGTCAGCGCCAAGAACATCGGCGATCGTGATCGGGTCCTTGAAGCTGGCGCGCGGGTTCATCGCCGCCCACTCCCGCTGGATCACCGCCACTTGCGCCAAATCTTCGACGCTGTAGCCGCGGGCCTTGAGGTAGCGGAGCACCGGGATCGTGAACATGGTCGGGGGGCCCATGGGGCCGAAGGGCATCTCGAACTGACCGGCCAGGCTGGAGGCCGCACGGCCAAAGCCGCCAGCGCCGACGCGGGAACGACCGCTTTCTCCGTGGGTGATCAGAACGGTGTTGCAGAGCCCCTCGTTGATCGCCGCCGCCGCATGACGGACGTGCAGCATGAAGGAGCAGCCGCCGACGCTGGTGCCATCTGCATAGGTGGGCGTGATGCCCATGTAGTGGGCCAGGTCGACCGGGCTGATACCGGCAGTAGCGACCCCGTCGATGTCGGACGGTTTGAGGCCGCAGTCCGCCAAGGCGTTAAGCGCCGCGTCCGCGTGCAAGCCGATCACAGAGACGTCCGGGATTTTGCCCATCTTGGTGGTCTCGGCCGCGCCGACGACCGCGATTGATTTCGGTTTCATGCGCTTAGCCCTTCACAGGTTCGAAGAAGGGAAGCGAGATGTCATCATTCTGGGCCGCGAACGTGACAGAGAGCGGCATGTCCAACTTCAGCGCCTCAGGCGTCTGTGGGCAGTTTACGATGTTACTCATCATCTGCGGACCTTCGGCCAGCTTCACCACAGCGATCGCGTAGGGCTCAGTTCCCATGTCCGGGCGCGGTCGCATATTGATGACGTAGGACCACAGCACACCCTTGCCGCTGGCGGCGTAGTCTTCGACCTTGCGGCTGCCACACTTGGGGCAGAAAGGCCGGGGCGGAAAATAGCTCCCGCCGTCGCAGTCCGTGCAGCGCTGCAGGCGAAGCACGCCCGCTTTGCAGCCGTCCCAGAAATGCCGGGTCTCCGGCGTGGGCTCAGGCAACATCCGTGGTGGCATATGAAATTGGTTCCTATGAATTTGGGTCGTGAAGCGCCCAATGGCGGGCGGCGCAGCAAAGCCGACTAGACTATGATTGTCACGCTGTGGCTTTGCTTTCAGGTGCGACGCCGAAGATTTCCCGGAAGGCGTCCAGGCCGCGCGGCGTAAAGGTGACGAGTCGCGTGCCAGGTTCGCGAGCCGCCCAGCCAAGGTTGTAGAACCGGTCGAGCAGGGCCGCGCCCAGCGCCCCGGCCAGGTGGGTGCGCCGCACGCTCCAGTCCAGGCAACCCTTGCAGAGTGGTCTGCGCAGGTTCGACAGGGTGGCTATGTTCAGGCCCAAGGCCTCCATGAACACCTTGCCGGTCCCCGTCAGGGTCAGCGCTTCATCGGCGTCGATGA
The DNA here is from genome assembly GCA_043740635.1 of Alphaproteobacteria bacterium. GTDB lineage: Bacteria > Pseudomonadota > Alphaproteobacteria > Caulobacterales > Caulobacteraceae > Phenylobacterium. Next base: position 28,113 of record JAYUBY010000459.1, on the reverse strand, counting down.
CGAAGCCCCGGGCCACTAGGTGCTCCTGCATGTCGACGGCGAGTTCGCCGGCCAGGTGGTCGTAGCAAACCCGTGCTCGACGGAGCGCCGGTTCCGTGGGGCCGGTGCGAACGCGGGTGTGGCCAGTGCGGGCGGCCAAGCCCATCAGCGCTTCGATCACGGCGGCGACGTCCTCGCCGGAGAGGGCGTAGTAGCGGTGGCGGCCCTGTTTGCGTTGGATCAGCAGGCCGCCCGTTTCAAGGCGGGAAAGGTGAGAACTGGCGGTCTGGGCCGTGACCCCCGCCTCGCGCGCCAATTCGCCGGCGGTGAACGCTTGGCCGGCGAGCAACGCGGTCAACATATTGGCGCGCGCGGGGTCGCCCAGGAGTGCGCCGATGGTGGCGATATCCGGTCCGACTTTCATCCTTGGAGCCTATCGGGCGTCGGAGCGCGTGGCTAGCGCCTATGCTTCGGCCGGGATCGAAGCATGAAACGTCTGGGGCGCGCTAGGAGAGAGGCCTCACTGGAGGCAAGTCTCATGAGCATCACCTGTTGTATCCGCTATGTCATCGACCCCTACCAGCGCGATGCGTTTGAGGCCTACGCCCGTCAGTGGTTGACCATCATCCCCGAGATGGGCGGCGACCTTCTAGGCTATTTCATGCCGCACGAGGGAACCAACAACATCGCCCTGGCGATGATCGGGTTCGATTGTCTGGCCTCTTATGAGACCTATCGCGGACGTTTGCGATCCGACGCGGCTTCCTTGGCCAATTTTAAGTTCGCCCAGGAACAGAAGTTCATTCTGGAAGAGACGCGGACCTTCCTGCAGCCGGTGCGCAGGGCATGATCGCGGTCATCTTCGAGGTTCTGCCGCGCCCGGAGCGGCGACAGGATTACTTGGATATCGCCGCCAATCTGGCGCCGGTCCTGCGAAAGATCGATGGGTTCGCTTCGATCGAGCGGTTCGAGAGTCTGACGACGCCGGGGAAGATCCTGTCGTTGTCGTTATGGCGGGATGAAGAGGCGGTAGCGGCCTGGCGGCGACTTGAAACCCACCGCGCGGCGCAGAAAGCTGGTCGTCGTGAGGTCTTCGCGGACTATCGCCTTCGGGTCGCCAGCGTCGTCCGCGACTACGGCATGACAGAGCGGGCCGACGCGCCACCGGATTCGCAGGTGGCGAACAGGTTAGTCGGCGACGATCTCCGGCCCCGACTGCGGCGGCCCTTTGGGCGGTTTAAGGAGCAGCAGGGTGGGCGCCAGGAATAGGCAGCCGATGGCCATGCCGCTGAAAAGAGCGTCGTAGCTGATCATCGAGCCCTGTCGGCTGATCTCGCCATTGAGGGCTCCGAGGCCTGGGCCGGACTGCAGGTTGAACATCTGGGGCAGGGCCCAGCGCAGCACCGGGTCGGTCGTAGTGATATGTTCCGTCAGGCCGGCGTGCGTAGCGGCGGCGTCGCGGATTAGCATAGCCTGCAGCAACGAGATGCCGGCGCTGGCTCCGAGGCTGCGCGCCATGGTGGCGACGACGGTGCCCTCAGTCCGATGGATCGGAGCGAGCTTGGCATAAGCCAGGGTGTTGAGCGGCGCGAAGAGCAGGCCTGTGCCCAATCCCTGGACGAAGCCCGCGATCTCGATGGGCGTCGGGGTCATCGAAAGGTCGAACTGCCCCATCTGCCAGAGGGCGAGGCTAGACAGCAAGATGCCAACGAAGAGCACTAGTCGAGCTCCGAAACGCGCCACCAAAAGGGGCACCGCGAGGAACGCGATCAGGGAACCTAAGCCTCGCGTCATGCTGGCGACTCCGGCCTGCAGGGCGGAGTAGCCCAGCAGGTTCTGCATCATCGATGGCAATAGCGCGCTGGTGGAGAACAGCAGCACTCCCACGAACATCCCAAAGAGCGTCGTGCCGACAAAATTGCCATCCTTGGCGAGGTCGCGGTGAAAGAAGGGATGCTCGGCGGTCATCGTCTGGACGATGAATATCCAAAGGCCGGCAAGGGAGATTGCGGTCTCGATCCAGATCTCTTTTGAATCGAACCAATCCTGAGACGGTCCTCGATCGACCAGCAGTTGGAACCCGCCGATGAAGAGGACAAGCGCGCCGAAGCCGAGGAAGTCGAACGGTCGCTCCCGTCCGCCGTCGTCGCGGTCCATGAAGGTCCAGATGCCCAGGAAGGCCAAGATGCCGATCGGCACGTTGATGTAGAACACCCAACGCCAGGAAAAATTCTCGGTCAGCCAACCGCCAAGCGTTGGGCCTATGATAGGCCCCAGGATCACCGCGGCGCTCCAGATGCTCATCACCCGCGGGATCATTCTCTGCGGATAGATGTCCAACATCGTCGTCTGGGAGAGCGGCATCAAGGATGCGCCGCCGATCCCCTGTAGAAGTCTGAAGATGACGAGCTCGGGCAGGCTCGTGGCGATCCCGCAGAGGATGGACGCCAGCGTAAAGCCGGCGATCGAGGCCAGGAACATCGTCTTGCGGCCGATCTTCATGGAGAGCCAGCCCGAGAGCGGCGTCATGATCGCGGTGGCGATGATGTAGGAAGTTAGCACCCAGACGATTTGGTCTGCCGCCGCCGAAACGCTGCCCTGCATATGCGGCAAGGCGACATTGGCGATGGTCGAATCCAGCGTGTTCATCAGGGTCGCCAGCATTAGAGCGCCGGTGATCGGGAAACGGTTGGCGATGTCTTTTTGAGAAGCCATCGTCGTCAGACTAGCGATATCGAAAGCAGGCGACGCTCAGTTGAGGTGCGGAGTTCGGCCCAGATAGCCTCCTGGCGTACGGAGTCGCCGGCGTCTTCGGCAGCGACGTGGGCGACGATCAAGAGGTTGCGCAAGCGATCGTTCTCCGCCCGCAGCACCGACAAGTGAAGGTCGGTCTCTACAGCAGCATCGTTCAGCAATATCGCCAAGGCGCGGTTTTCCTGAACGAGTTTGTCCGCCGCTCCGTCCCAGACCTCGGAGGCCAAGGCGAGCAGCATCGACGACAGTGTGAGCGCGTTGGTCCGCTCGGCGTCAGGCACGCCCGGCGCGGCGTTGCGGATCAGGAGCCCCGCCATTTCTGAGAGGACCGAGGGAACGTCTGGTGTCATAGCCGGCCCATCACCTTCAGGATCGCCCGGTCCTGGGCGTTGAGCAGCCACCAGGCCGGATAGACCATGATTGGCTCCTTGTTCCCGCCGTCGATGAAGGCGCGCGCAGAGCCTACCCAGATACCTTGGCCCTTTACGCAGTTGAAAAGGGTCCACCAGTGCAGCGCAGCCGGATCGGCCACAAGGCCGCTGCTTCGCTCCCAGACGGCGACAGCGTGGGCCTGCGGGACCAGCCCGCCGACTAGGCCGCGTCCGAACTGCCAGATCGGGTTGAAGCCCCAGGCAAGGTCCTCCAGCGGATCGCCCAGGTGTGCCATCTCCCAATCAAGAACACCGTGGATCTCGCCCTCCTCATCAAAAAGGAAGTTGCCGGTGCGGTAGTCGCCATGGACGACAGACAGCTTCTGGGCGGGCGGCGGCGGATTGGCGCGAAGCCAGCGGATGGCGGCGCGCGCGATCGGCTGTGGCTCGGCTTCGTCGGTATCGAAGATATGTTCCCAATGGTCGAGTTCACGCTGCCAGCAAGCGTCTACCTTCGCCGGGGTCATCACCGAGGTTAGACCGAGCGCGGAGGGGTCCGCGCGCGCGATCTCGCCCAGGATTGTCCACTTTCGCTCGGCGACCTTCGCCAGCACGGCATCGTAGCCCCCGGCGAAGAGCATCTGCGGCGCCGCCTGGAAGCCGGTCAGTTCCTCGGCGATGAAGAAGGGGTGATCCAGCGCATCGTCCGCCTCCTCCAGCCACAGCATCTTGGGCACCGGGACGGCAGAGCCGTGGAAGGCGCGATAGGCCTCAAACTCCACTCGGCGGTCGGTGTTGATCAGGCTAGCGGGCGGGTCGCGCCGCAGGATGAGCTTGCGCGCTTGAGTCTGTCCGCCGTCGCGGTATCTCAACTGGAAGCGATAGGTCTCCCGAGACGCGCCGCCGGAGATGCGTTCCAGCGCCGACACCTCGATCTGCGAGGCTTCGGGCATTCTCGTCGCAATGTAGAGCGCGAGCCTGGGCTCGAGGGGATGGCTCAATCCGATCAGCTCATCTTGAAGCGGATCGGCAGGCGCTTAGGACCGTTGACGAAGACAGACTCGCTGATGGCCGGATCGCCGTCCAGCGCCAGCTCGGAAAGACGTGGCAACAGCTCTTCCCAAAGGATCCGCATTTCCATCTTGGCAAGATGCTGACCGAGGCACAGGTGCGCACCATATCCGAAAGCCAGGTGCTTGTTGGGTCGGCGGTCAACGCGGAACTGGTCGGCGTCTTCGAACACCGCCTCGTCGCGATTGCCCGACGCATAGCAGAGCATCAGCCAGTCATTTTTCTTGAAGTCACGCCCGGCGAACGCCGTGTCGGCGGTGACCGTTCGCATGAAGGTTTTCACAGGCGTCGTCCAGCGTATGGCCTCGTCGACCAGCGAAGGAATTAGCGATGGGTCCGCTTTGACCTTGGCCAGTTCCTTTGGGTTCTCGGCCAGCGCCCACATGGCGCCGGCGGTCGACGAGGAGGTGGTGTCGTGCCCGGCCGTTGCGACGATGATGTAGTAGCTCATGGCCTCGAGGTCCGAGATCGGCTGGCCATCGATGGTCGAATTAGCGATCAGGCTGGCGAGATCGTCAGTCGGGTGGGCGCGCTTGGTCTCCGAAAGCGCCCTGAAGTAATTCGAGAAATCTATGATCACGCCGAAGTCGAACTCGCGCTCTTCGACGGGCTTGTCGCCATCGCGGCCGAGCTCAGGGTCCGAGGCGCCAAACAGCTCCTGGGTGAGTTTCAGCATCCGGGGCTCGTCTTCTTCCGGCACGCCCATGATGCTCATGATGACGTGCAGCGGGTAGTGCAAGGCAACTTCACGGACGAAGTCGCAATGTCCGCCGCTCGCGGCCATCTTCTCCACCGAGGCCTTGGCGAGGACTCGGATCTGATCCTCCAGTCGGCGCAGGTTCTGCGGCATGAACCAGCCCTGGGTGAGCGCGCGGTATTTCGGGTGATCAGGCGCGTCCATGTGGATTAGCGTGCGCAGCAGATGTGGGCTGCCACCCATCATCTCACGGACCTTCTTGTCGCCTTGCTGGCCAATCAGCGTGGGGGAACGGTCGCCGTTGTGGAAGAGATCGTTTTGGCGGCTGATCTCCAGGATGTCCTCGTGGCGGGTGACCACCCAAAAGGGATCAATGCCCTCGATGCTGGCGAAACCTAACGGCTCGTTTTTGCGCAGCCACGCGTAGGCCTGGTGGATGCGTCCGTCTGCGTAGGCCGCAGGCGCGGCCAATTGGTCAGCCACATCCTTCGGGATGCGATGGTCCGTAGCTGTCATTACGCTCATCGGATCCTCCCAATATGAGCTCGGCTTGCGTTCTTCTTGTCTTGCTCACTTGATACGCGCTCGGAGCGGGTCGCAAGCATGACGGCACGTCAAGTGGATGGAGCGGACGTAAGATGCTGACCAGAGGCGATGATTATCCGATCCACCAGACGCCTGAACCGATCGCCTATTCGGGGTCGGATCGGAACTTCTATGACCGCTATTTCTTCAACGGCTATTCACCGGATGGGTCGGAGTTCGTGGCCGTGGCGTTCGGAGTCTATCCGGCGCTGAACGTCGCCGACGCCCACGTATCGATCATCCGCGACGGGATTCAGCGCTGTCTGCACGCCTCTCGGATCCTGGGGATGGAACGGATGGAGCTCGCAGTCGGCCCGGTCCGAATCGAAGTCATCGAGCCGCTTCGGACGCTGAAGGTGACGCTGGACCGCGCCGAAGGCCTAGCCTGCGAGCTGACGTTCGAGGGTCGGGCCTTCCCTATCGAGGAACCTCGCTTCACCCGCCGGATCGGGCCGCGGATGTTCATGGACTACACCCGCCTAACCCAGAATGTACGGGTAGCCGGCTGGACAGAGGTGGACGGCGAGCGACGGCAAGCCGGGGCCGGCTGGACCGGCACGCGCGATCGCTCCTGGGGCATCCGTCCGGTCGGCGCACCCGACCCCCAGCCGACGCCGGGCGGTGGCGCGATGGGCTTCTTCTGGCAGTGGACGCCGCTCAACTTCGCCGACCGCAGCATCTTTTTCCACGTCAACGCGGACACAGAGGGCAAGCCCTGGAACACGCGCGCGGTGATCCTGCCGGATGGCTCGGGTCCGGAAGGCGGGTGGCATTCCGACACGCCGCGGATGGAAGACGTAACGATCAAGACCGGCACCCGGCATGCACTCGGCGGGACGCTGAAGATCCCGTTGGACCAGGGCGAGGCGTCGGTGCGGATCGCGCCACTCGGCGTCTTCCTGATGCGCGGCATCGGCTACGGCGGCGAATGGCGACACGGGTCGCTCAAGGGCGAATTGGCGGTCACGCGTGAGGATATCGACCTGGCCAAGACCGACATGGGCGCGCCGGAGAATTGGCATATCCAGGCGATCTCAGCGGCCGTTTTGGAATTTCCCGGCGAAGCCTCTCAAGTAGGGATCGGCATCTTCGAACAGCTGATCGCGGGCCCCTATCGGCCCTACGGGCTGTAGCCCCTACTGCTGCGAGAAGACGTGCATCAGCCGGGCGGCCGCGGGCAACATCAGCGAGCCCAAAAGACACGGGAAGATGAACAGGATCAGGGGCACGGTGAGCTTCGCCGAGAGCGCCAGGGCCTTCTCCTCAGCGCGCAGCATCCGCTTGGAGCGCATGTCTTGAGAGAACACAGTCAGGGTTTCGCCGAGGCTGGTCCCCATTTCTTCAGCCTGACGCAGCATGGTGGCGAGCTGGCGGGCGTCGTCGATGCCCAGGCGGTCGGCGAACGCGGACCAGGCTTCCTTGCGTGACTTGCCAGCGCGGAGTTCGAGCACCAGGAAGCGCAGGTGCACGGTGAGGTTCGGATAGCGACGCGCGAGCTCTTCGGTGACCCGGGTCACCGCTGCGTCGAGGCTGAGGCCGGCTTCGACGGATGCGACCAGCAGGTCGAGAAGGTCGGGGAAGCCGTCGCCGTATTCACGCTCGCGCTTGGTCCTACGAACCTTCAGCACTTGATCAGGGCCGAGGATCGCCGCGCCAGCGAGCAAACTGGCGACTAAGATGCCGCCCATGCCGCCCTTGCCGCCGGCGATCAGCGGCACGACGATCATCACACCAACGGTCGCAACGGCGAGCGCGACAGCTCGGCACCCTAGATAGATCACCGGTGCTTCGCGGTTATAGAAGCCCGCCTGCATTAGCCGGGAGCGTAGAACTGACAGCTTGGCCGGGTCGCGCACGGCGCTCTGTTGCCCCAGCGTACGCAAAGTGCCCATGACCTGAGCGCCGACGCCGCTGCTGGGCTTGCTGAGGGTACGTCCAATTCCGGAATGCGCGCCGCCGCCTGTCTGCATCCGGCCGCGGCGGATGGCACGCAGGCGAAGCTCACTCGCCGCAAGCCAGGCCACCCCGCCGACACCACCCAGCACCAGGATGGCGCCGATGATCGAGACCATGTTCTGAAGTTGATCAGCAGACATGACGCTAAAGCCGCAGATCGATCATGCGGCGCATGACCATGTTGCCGATGAACATCCACACGCCCAGGCCGCTCAGACCCCACTTCACGACAGGCTCATGGATCACGTCGCCATAGAAGTGCGGCGAGGAGATCATGATGAAGCCCATGGCGACGAAAGGCGCAGAGGTAAGGATCATCGCCGAGGCGCGGCCTTCCGAGGACGCGGCTTTGATCTTCAGGCGCATCTTGTGTCGTTCGCGCACGGTGTTGGCGTTCAGCTTCAGAAGGCCCGTCAGGTTGCCGCCCGTGCCGGCCTGCAGGCGCACGGTCGCAGCGAAGAGGTCGACGTCGGGATGTTGGCAGCGTTCCGCCATGCGCCCGACAGCTTCCTGCATGGTCGAGCCATAGGCAATTTCATCGGCGGCCATGCCGAACTCGGTGCCGACTGGATCGCTCATCTCGCGGCCCACGAGGTTGATCGCCGTTGGAACCGGGTGGCCGGCCTCCAGAGACCGCACGATGATCTCCAGAGCCTGGGGCAACTGGAAGCCTAGCGCCTTGGCGCGCTTACCGGCCATAAACTTGAGATAGAAGATTGGCCCACCCAGCCCGATAACGAGGGCGCCGGCGGGGAAAAGTAACGGGTTCTTCAGGAGGATCGCAGGAACCGCGCCGCCGGCGATACCGACGGCCAGGACGTAGATTGCCCACTTCCGAGGATCGTATTGAACGCCCGAGGCAACGATCAGGTTGGAGAGCCAGCGCAACCGTTTGCCGCGCTCGCCTGCCGCATCGAGGCCGCGCTGCTTGCGCAGCTCCATAACAAGCGCCGACACGCCGTCGACGCGCTCGGCCACCTTCAGGCGTTTGTTCATCTTGCGCTTTTGGGTGGCGACGGAGATGAGGCCGATCGCCGCCTGTCCCGCCGTGAAAACGGCGGCGAAGATCAGGATGAGGAAGATGATATGGGGGTCGACGGTCATGACGCCCCCAGGGCCTTGCTGGGATCGAAGTTGGCCATGTCGTAGGCGATGCCCCGTCGCGTCATCTCATCGATGCAGCGTGGGCGCAGACCGGTCGCTCGGAACTCGCCGTGTACCGTGCCATCCGGGTCGGTATGGGTGCGGTTGAAGGTGAAGATGTCCTGCATCTGCACCACCTGGCCCTCCATCCCAGTGATCTCGGTGACGTGAGTGATCTTTCGCTTGCCGTCCGACAGTCGCATCACCTGGATGATCAGCCCGATGGCCGAGGCGATCTGCTGGCGCATGGCGTCTGGGCTGATTGAAAGCCCACCCATGGCGATCATCTGCTCGAGACGGCCGATGGCCTCGCGAGGGTTATTAGCGTGGATGGTGGCCATGGAGCCTTCGTGGCCGGTGTTCATGGCCTGCAACATGTCGAAGGCTTCGTCGGCGCGCACTTCGCCCAGGATCACGCGGTCAGGACGCATCCGGAGCGCGTTCTTCACCAGCTCACGCTGGCGGATTTCGCCCTTACCTTCGATGTTTGGCGGTCGCGTCTCCAGACGCACGACGTGCGGCTGCTGAAGCTGCAGTTCGGCGGCGTCTTCGATGGTGATCAGGCGCTCGCCATGGCTGATGGCGGCGGAAAGCGCGTTTAGCAGGGTGGTCTTACCAGAACCCGTACCGCCGGAGATCACTGTGGAGACGCGGGCCTTCACCGCGCCGTGGATGAAATCAGCGACGGCCATCGGCATTGCCTTAAACTCGACCAGGCGCTCCAAGGTCAGCGGCTTCTTGGAGAATTTCCGAATCGAGACCGCCGCGCCGTCGATGGCGATGGGAGAGATGGCGGCGTTCACCCGGCTGCCGTCGGCGAGGCGGGCGTCGACCATCGGCTGGCTCTCGTCGATCCGGCGGCCAACGCCGGCGACGATTCGATTGACGATACGCAGTAGGTGATCGTTGTCGCGGAACTTGACCTGGGTCAGCTCCAGCTCGCCGCGGCGCTCCACATAGACCTGGAACGGCCCGTTGATCAGGATGTCGTTGATACTGTCGTCCTTGAGCAGCGGCTCGAGCGGACCCAGACCCACCATCTCGTCGTAGATCGACGCGCCAAGTTCTTGCAGGTCGGCGGTGTTCAGCGCCATCCGCTCGTCGCGTGCGAAGTCGGCGGTCAGGCTCATGACCTCGCGGCGCATGTCCTTTTCGTCGAGCTTATCGAGCTTGGCGAGGTCGAGTTCCTCGATCAGCCGCGAATGCAGCCGAAGCCGAATGTCGAGCTGAGAGGGCGGGGCGCCCTTGGCCTGAGGCTGGTGCTTGGGCGGCATCGGTGGCGGAGGCGGCGAAGCCAGGGTCTGGTGGGCCGTCGCGGCGGCCGGAGCGGGCGCGCCCGCGGCTGCAGGCGTTGCCGTGGACGTCCCAGTCGCCGCAGGCGCGGGAGCTGGGGCGGCAGCCGGTCTCGGAGTGGGTTCGCCGGCAGGCCTTGCGGGAAGTCCAAAGCGGCTCATCAGGCGGCCTTCGTGGCGCGGCGCACCGGTTCGGCGGCAAGGCGCTCGACCAGGACCTGGACGTCTTTGACGATCTTGGACTTCGGGCGGTGGGTGGCAATCGGGCCGCCCAAGTTCACAGACGCCGCAGCGGCTTCCCAGTCGGAGCTGATGCCAGCTTCGGCTTTGCGCTGCAGGGCGCGTTCTGCTTCCGCCATGGAGGGCGCAGGGCCGAACATTCGGGCGGCCAGGCGGTTGAGCAGAATCTTTGGCTTATTGCCTGTACCCATGTCACGCTCAATTTCGTCGGATAGGGAACGCGCGGCCAAGAGAGCCGGGACGGTCAGTTCAGAGACCACCAGCACCTCGTCGCAGCCGGCCAGGGCCTCAAGGCTCCAGCTGTGGCGGTGACGCGGCATGTCCAGGATCACCCACGCATAGGTTTCACAGGCGATCTCCAGAAGTCGCAGAATCGCTTCGCGCGGCACCAGGTCGAAGGCGGTTGGATCGCGAGAGGCCGCCAACAGGTCAAGCTGCTTGGTCACTGGCGTGATGAATGCGTGCAACATCGAGGCGTCGAGCCGCTCGGCGGTGGCCGCAAGCTCGTGGAGGCGCATCGCCGGCGGTGACCCGAGATAGGCCGCAGCCGCGCCGTCGGCCAGGTTGAGGTCGATCAAGCAGACGCTCTTGTCGCGGTCTTGACGATCACAGAGCTGGTTGGCGATCTCGATTGCCAGCGTCGTGGCGCCCGATCCTCCGACCGCGCCAGTGACCGCCCAGCAGCGCGAGGCGCTGCCGCTCTGCGCCGGAACGACGGCGACAGGGGCCTGTTGAGCCATCAGCCCAGCGATCGCGGCTGCGATGTGTTCGGGTGTGTAAGGGGCGTCAAGCACGTCGGCGCGTTCGAGCCGCAATAGGCTGCGCACGAGGCTCGTCGGCAAGTGGGCTCCGACCAGGAGGATTGGCGGTGGCGACGGGCAGAGCGTCAGGGCCTGCACGCCTGCGGCCAGGGCCGGGGCGGCCCAGGCGTCAGCGTCGATAATGATCAGGTCCGCGTCGGCAGCTCCCACGCCGAGCAAGCGATCGAGAACCCCGAGTTCGAGGTGCGCGCCCTCCAGAGGCCCTTGAGCAAGGGCCTGCAGCGCGGGGCCGATGATCAGGACACGGCGACCATGGAGGGACGAGCTACTCATTCGTGACGCTTACTTTCCGGAGGCGAGAGCAGTCAGGACTATGGCGCCACGGAGTTGAGGAAGGGTTTGCGCTTCGGCCAGAGTCTGGACGTCGGGTTGAGTTTCTGCCGGAACCGGGGCCGAAGGGGTGGGTAGGGCTTGGGTCGTCTGGACGTCGGCGGGCTCCGCCGTCGGGACCGCAGGCGTGGTCGGGATCTCAGTCTGTGCTTGGGTCTGGACTTGGGCCGGTGCGGGCGCGGCCGCTGGAATCTCAGCCTGGGCCACCGCCTGGACGGGAGGCGCGGCCACAACCGTGGGCGCCGACGGAGCTACAACAGCTGCTGCTGCGACCGCGACGGGTGGCGCGGGCGTCGGTTTTTCGACTTGAGCCATGACCTTAGCCTTGGCCTTCGGCGGAGCCTTGGTTTGTTCGGCGACCGGCGCTGTCGGGTCGATCGGGCCACGCATGTCGTGGTCCATCGCCTTGTCGTTCGTCTCTTTGCCCAGCAGCATCAGTCTCGCTGCGGCCGGCTCTGGGCCGCCGAGCGTTGTGGTCTTGGTCTTGGCGGCCGCTTCGAAGTCGCGCGCAGTCACTAGGTGCGGCGTCACGATGATAACAAGCTCCGTCTCGTTGCGGGCCCAACGGGCCGAGCGAAAGAGGGCGCCCAGGATCGGGAGGTTGCCCAGGCCCGGAAACTGCCGCAGGTCGTTGCTATAGGTGTGGAGGAACAGGCCTCCGATCGCGAGCGAGTCCCCGTCCCTGATCTCAACCGTCGTGTCGGCCTTACGGGTGATCAAACCTGGCACCGTGACGCCACCGATCTTGATAGCGGTGGTCTGGTCGAGCTCGCTCACTTCAGGCGCCACAGCCAGCCGGATCAGTCCATTTTCCTGAACAATCGGCGAGAAGTCGAGCTTCACACCATAGGACCGGAAGTCGAGGGTGATCTGGTTGAGACCCTGGGGCACGGGATAGGGGAACTCGCCGCCGGCCAGGAAGCTGGCCTTGCCGCCTGAGACAGCCACCAGCGTGGGCCGTGCGAGCGTGCGGACGATGCCCTTTTCCTCGAGGGCCGCGAGGCTGGCGTTGATGCCGTTCACACCGGCGTGGGTCGCGAACGACAAGACTCCGTTGGGGGGCGCATTGCCGATTAGGCCGGTGCCATAGTTGAACGTCGTATTGCCGCTGGTGATGGAGGCGGAAAAGCCCATGTCCTGCAACGCCGAGCGTGTGGCTTCCATGACGCGGACTTCGAGCACGACCTCCTGCGAGGCTTTCACCAACAGCGCCGAAGTGACGCCATCCGGGGCGAACCTGTCAGCCAACGCTTTGGCGCGCGTAGCGACGTTGGCGGTGGAGACTGTGCCGGTCAGAAGTATGCCCTCGCCCAGGCGCTGGACCTTGATGTCCTCACCCGGCAGAGCGATGTCCATATCGTTCTGAAGAGAGTTGGCATCGAAGCCGACGCGCACGTCGATGACTTCCAGCAGGCGTCCGCCCGGGCCATAGACCAGCAGGTTGGTCGAGCCGGTGTCGATGCCTCGGACATAGAAGCTGCGGTCCGTGGTGGCGACCACCTCGGCGATATCCGGCTGAGCGACGACGATTTTGGTCGCCGGCTCGTCGAGACGGAACGACAGCGATTTGTCCTTCGGCACAGAAATGACTCGGCTGAGGGCGGCTTCGCTGGGTAGCGCGTCGGCGAAGGCGGGCGTTGCGATCGCTGTGGCGTTGAATAACGCCAGAGTGGCGCAGAACGTGGCGGTAAGTTTGCGCGGCATGGTCAGGGACTCCAAGGGGCTCACGCGGGCTTCGAGGCGAGGGCGCCGGCGCTGGAACCAGCGCTGGCGGGGGCGGCCGCAAGAGCCGGCGGGCTCGGAACAGGATCAGCGGGCTTCGGCTTCGGCGCGTGGGACTTGCCGGTGCTACGGGGGCCGCCTTCGACGATCTGGATCAGCACCGGCGCCGGTGGCCCGGAAGGGGCCGCGGCGCGATGCACGAAGTGGTGGGTCGCTCGAAGCGCGGGAGCTCCGCCGACAAAGCTGGATGTACGCATCGGAGCCGTTTCGGCGACCTCAGTCGCCCCGGTCTTGCGCAGTGCCAGCGAAAGCTTGCCTAGGTCGCCGGCGACGGCCAGCTTCTGGGCGTCGGTGACGGAGACCTCGAGCGTCGCTGTGCTCGGCGTGGCCGGTTTGTTGGCCGCTTGGTCCTCGTTCAGGTCGACACCCAAAACCTTGATGTTCTGGATCACGACCTGGGAAACATAGTTGTGGGTTGGGGTCTCTGGCGTCATGTCCCGCATGAGCACCACGTCGACGTGGTCACCCGGCAGGGCGTGGCCGCCGACGCCGGTCACGTCGGTGACCTTGATTGTGTAGGCGCGCATGCCCTCGCCGATCTCCGCGGCAATCGAGGCGCGGGCGCCTGGTCCGGAGAGCTTGGACGGCAACAGGGGCTCGCGGGCAGCGATCGCAGCCAGAGAGACGGGCGGTCCGCCGTGATCCTGAGCCAGAACCTGGGCCACCGTCGTGAAAGCGCCCTCAGGCACGGCGTTCGATGGCAGCTTCAGGATCTCCACTTTGGACGCATCCAGCCGGTCGCCGAATTTCAGCGGCGCCTTGGCCACCACGACGGGTGTTCCGACCACAGGAGCGATCCTTGCGGATGCTGTTGCAGGCATCATGGTCTTGGCGACCACGAGGGCCCCGAGACCGAAGAGGGCGCAGGCCCCGAGACTGACGATTGTGACGACACGCATGGGATAAGACCATTCGCCGAGAAAGCTTTTGAGATCGTGAGCTTAGAAGTCGGAGACTTGCGATATCCCCAACAAACCTAGTGAATGACGCGTCAAGCTTGCTGAACGGTGAAGAACGCGCGCAAAGACAACTCTCGATGGCACTTCGCGCAACGGATGGGTGCAGTTCGGGTCCGCCGGCGCCGGCTGGCAAGGCAGGCGAAAGATCAAAAAATCAATATTTTCGGAGAGATGCGATGAAAATGCGTCGGCTGGGAACATCGGGGCTGAAGGTCAGCGAGGTCGGGTTAGGCTGCAACAATTTCGGCGTGCGCATCGATCAGAAGGCGACCCAATATGTGGTAGATGCGGCCCTGGACGTTGGTATTACTTTCTTTGATACAGCCGATATCTACGGCGGGACGAAATCAGAAGAATTCCTCGGCAAGGCTCTCGGTAAGCGCCGCCAGGACATTGTGCTGGCCACAAAGTTCGGCATGCGCATCGACGAAGACCCGCGTCGTTCGGGTGGTTCGCGACGCTGGATCATGCGCGCGGTTGAGGACAGTTTGACGCGTCTGGGGACGGATTACATCGATCTCTATCAGTTCCACCGTCCCGATCCTGACACGCCGATCGACGAGACGCTGCGGGCGCTGGACGATCTCGTGACCCAGGGCAAGGTTCGCTACATCGGCAATTCCAACTTCGCAGGCTGGCAGATTGCCGATGCGGATTGGACGGCGGCCGGCGCAACCCGATTTGTGTCGGCGCAGAACCTCTATTCCCTGCTGGAACGGAAGGTGGAATTCGAAGTCTTTCCGTCATGCGAGCACTTCGGCCTGGGCTTCCTGCCGTTCTTCCCGCTGGCCTCAGGTCTGCTCAGCGGCAAGTATAGGCGCGGCGAAAAGCCGGCCGAGGGCACGCGCCTGGCGGCCTGGGGGTCGCGCGGGGCCGCCGCTCTGAACGACAAGAACTTCGACAAAGTCGAGGCCCTAACCGTCTGGGCGAAGGAGCGGGGCCACACGATTCTGGAACTGGCCTTCGCCTGGCTCCTGGGGCACCCGGTGGTCTCGTCTGTCATCGCCGGCGCGACCACGCCGGACCAGGTAAAGGCCAACGCCGCCGCTGCCGCCTGGTCGCTGACGGTCGAAGAGGTGGAAGCGGTCGGCTCACTGAACTCGTGAGAAACCAGCCCTTGCTGTCTTCCGGGTTTCCGCGCACTGAAGATTAGTATGTACGACCTCCTCAAAGGCCTGCGTGTGGTGGAGGGCTCCGCCTTCGTGGCTGCGCCGACGTGTGGGCTCTATTTGGCGCAGATGGGCGCGGAAGTGATCCGCTTCGATAGCATCGGCGGCGGCCCGGATTTCCGCCGCTGGCCGCTCGCTGAGAACGGAATGAGCCTCTATTGGGAGGGGTTGAACAAGGGCAAGAAGTCGATCGCGCTCAACCTGTCGTCGCCCGCAGGACGCGAGATCGCCCAGCGTCTGGCGACGGCTCCGGGAAAGGACGCCGGGCTTTTCGTCACAAACTTCCCAGTCGACGGGTTCTTGTCCTACGACACGCTGAAAAGGCTTCGCGACGATCTGGTTTGCGTGCGGGTGATGGGCTGGGCCGACGGCACCCAGGGCATGGACTACACCATCAACGCAGCCCTTGGTTTGCCACAAATGACCGGGCCCGCAGACGATGCGAGACCCGTGAACCACGTATTGGCCGCCTGGGACCTGCTCACCGGCGCCTATTGTGCCTTTGGCCTGGTCTCGGCCTTGCTGGCGAGGATGCGGACGGGCCAGGGTCGCGAGGTGCGGGTCCCGCTCTCCGACGTGGGCGCGGCCACCATGGCAAACCTGGGCTTCACGGCGGAGACGATCCTCGCCGGCCATCAGCGCCCGCGGATGGGCAATGACATTTTCGGCGCTTTTGGCCGCGACTTCGTCACCCGTGACGGTAAGACCCTGATGCTGCTAGCAATCACTTCAAAGCAGTGGTCAAAGGCCCTGGAGGCATTGGGCCTGGATGCTGCGGTGGCGGCGCTAGAGGCGGACCTGGGCGTCTCCTTCGCCGTGGACGAGGGCCTGAGGTTCACCCACCGCGCGCGTCTCTATCCTCTCTTCGAGCGTGCCTTCGCCCAGCGAACCGCCGCCGAATTTACCCCGGCTTTCGACGCTGGCGGTGTCACCTGGGGCTCCTATCAGCCACTGGAGGCGGCGCTGGATGATCCGCGTCTCTATAGGGACAATCCTGCCTTCCAGACTGTCCGCCATCCCAGCGGCCTCTCCTATCCGGCGCCCGGCGCCATGGCGTCGATCCCGCAGGACCCGCGCGGCCAGGTCCGGCCGGCCCCGCGCCTGGGCCAGCACACTGACGAAGTGCTGGCGGACCTTTTGGACATGAGCGCCAATGAGATCGGACGCCTGCACGACGCAGGCGTCGTGGCGGGAGCGGACGGGCGATGAGAACGCAGGCGCTTATTCTGATCGCGACCGCCGCCCTGCTGATGAGTGAGCCCACCGCGGCAGCCGATTATCACGCGCCGCGAAATGCTATGGGCCAGCCCGACTTGCAGGGCGTCTGGAACACCCACTTCCTCCTGCCGATGGAGGCACGGCCCGATATGCCGAGTCTGACCCTGCCGAACGCCGAGGCGGCAGCCTTTGCCCGCAAGCTGAATGACGAAGTTGGAAAGCTGGCGATCTTCGCCCAGGACCCAGAGGTGGCTGATATTCGCGCCGACCCCAGCCGCTCGGCGCTTGCCATCGTTCGCGGCCAGCGGCGGACGCGCCAGGTCGTGCAGCCCGCCGATGGCATGTTGCCGCTCACCCGAGGCGCACGCGGCCAGCTCCGCTTCATCGAACAGGCGTTGCGCACTCAGACCGAGCCGCCGTTCCCGACAGATGGGCCCGAGGCGCGGCCGAACTGGGAACGCTGCGTCGTCGGCTGGGGCCAGCCGCCCATCGCCGCCACCGGCGATATCAATCCGCGGCAGATCGTCCAGACCCGCGATGCAGTGGTGGTCCTGACCGAGTATGGGCCGGACCTGCGCATCATCCCGTTCACCGACAGGCATGGCCCGCTTCTCCAGGCCTCGGCGCTGGGCGACGCCATTGCGCATTGGGAAGGTGAAACCCTGGTGATCGAGACGATTGACTTGCCCGCGAAGGACGCGATCCGCCCGTTCCCCACCTTCTTCGTCCCCGCCAGCGCAAAGGTCATTGAGCGCTACACGCGGGTGTCGCCGACCGAGCTCCTCTACCAGTACACGGTCGTAGATCCGTCGACCTACACCGCGCCATGGCTCGCGGAATATTCGCTCTTCCGGACCCCACAGGCGCTTTACGAATTCGCCTGCCACGAGGGCAACTATTCGTTGCCCAACATCCTAGCCGGCGCGCGCGCACAGGAGCGGTTGGCGGCTCGGGACAAGGCCATCCCCTAAGCGGTCGTTCGCCACCACCATCCGATCAAATCGAAGAAGAAGGCGCCCGCGATAGGCGAGACGACGAAGGACGGGGCAGCGTGAGGTGAAATCGTGGCCTCTTGCCGCCATTGTGTCCTCACCTTCGAGGAGCAGATCATGGCGAGACCAGCGGCTACCAAATCCCAATCCTCCGGAAAGCCGAGCATTTGGTTCGCTGCCGGGGTCCGCACCCCCTTCACCAAGGCCCGCGGACCGCTCGCCCACCGAGACGCGCTCGACCTGTCGGTCCCAGTGGTCAAGGCCATGCTGGCGAGTGGCGGGCGTCCGGATCTGATGAACTGGGGCGCTGTCATCCCAGCGCTCACTATGAGCAACCTTGCCCGCGAAGCGCTGATCGAGGCGGGCGGCGATCCGTCGATCCCGGCGTCGTCTACGATCATGGCCTGCTCCACCAGCATGATGGGCGCCTTCCAGGCCGCCGGGATGCTGGATGATCAGGACGGCCGTAGCCTGGCCCTGGTGGGAGGTGCGGAGGCGATGAGCCGCATCCAGATCGGGCTTTCGCCGGGCCTTTCCGACGATCTTCGGGCGTTCATGGAGGCTCGCGATCTGGCCGGCCGCTGGGCGGCGCTGCGCGGAACCAAGGCCCGCGACCTCCGGCTCTTCATCCCAGAAATCAAGAACCGGGCGACCGGCAAGTCGATGGGCGAACACACCGAGGCGATGGCCAAGGGCCGGCAGATCAGCCGCACGGAACAAGATGAGCTGGCGCTGGCCAGCCACTTGAAAGCGGCGGCGGGTTGGCAGAGCGGTTTCTTCGACGATCTGGTGCTGAGGCTGGACGAACTCGGTCGCGACACCCTAGTGCGACCCAACACCAGCCTTGAGGCACTCGGGAAGCTGAAACCAGCCTTTGATAGGACCAGCGGCCAGGGCACCCTCACCGCCGGTAACTCCAGCCCGCTCACCGACGGCGCGGCGGGAATCTGGGTGGCGACGGCCATGGGCCTGGAACGGCTCTCCGCCGAGACTCCGCGCGCCCGACTGGTCGACTACGAGGCCAACGCCATCAACTTCTTCGATGAGTACCTGTTGATGGCCCCGGCCTATTCGATCCCGCGACTGCTCGCCCGCAACGGCCTCACCTATCTGGACGTGGCGCTTTGGGAGCTGCACGAGGCCTTCACCGCCCAAGTCGCAACACATATCAAGGCGATCCAGGACCCGGCCTTCCTGAAGCACAAGGGCAAGGTCAGCGCCAAACTCGGCAAATTCCCGGTGGAACGGCTGAACCCCAATGGCGGCTCGATCGCCATAGGCCATCCGTTCGGAGCGACCGGCGCACGAATTCTCAGCCAAGCCGTGAAGGAGCTTTACGCTCTGCTTCCGGGCTCTTGGGCCATTGTTAGCATCTGCGCTGACGGCGGCCAGGGGACGGTGGCGTTGCTCAGAAGGGATTAAAGTCCATCGCGGGAAAACGGCCTCGCGGGGTTTCCCGATTCAGCTTGCACTCCGCGGATCGGCCCGCTGCCGGGGAAGACCTTAGTTTGCTGTCAGCTTCACTAGCGTTGCGCCCTCGCTGACCTGTGCGCCGAGCACGACAGAAACCGTTTCCACCGTCCCGTCGAACGGCGCGGCGAGCGCGTGTTCCATCTTCATGGCCTCAAGCGTCAGGATCGTGTGGCCCTTGGTAACAGTGTCGCCGGGCTTAACCGATAGGCCAGTCACCTTGCCGGGCATGGGCGAGCGAATCTGGCCGTCTTGTGCAGCGCCGAGGTCTTCGGCGGACGGCGGGTGAGAGGTGAAGACGAAAGCCTCGCCGGCTTCGAAGACCACGATCTCGTCATCGTCTGTGAGCAGGACCGAACGCGGCGCGGCCGCCTCAGTAGCCCGTGCGATCACGGGCTTGCCGGCTAGAAAGAGGCGTACGCTGGCCTCGGGCGCGCCGTTGAGGCGAAAGCCCGTGAGGTCTCGCCAGGGCGAAGCGTCGGGCGTTTGGGTTTCGTCCACGACCATCGCGGCCTCGGCGGCAGCCGATAGCGCGGCAGGTGACGGCTCAGGATGGGCGGTGAGTTCGGGGAGGTTGCGCTCTATGAAGCCGGTGTCGAGATCCCCGGCGATGAAGCCGGGCGCTTCCAGGCACCGGGCAAGAAACCCGGCATTGGTCTTCACGGGCCAAACCTCGACGGCGTCGCAAGCCTCGGCTAGTTCGGCCAGAGCCAGTTCACGGGTCTCAGCGTGGGCGATCAGCTTAGCGATCATCGGGTCATAGAAGGGAGTGACTTCGCCGCCCTCGTCGACGCCGGTATCGGCACGAACGGTAGGTGGAAGGGCAAAGTGCTTCAGCATGCCCGTAGAGGGCAGGAAGCTGGTCGACGGGCTCTCAGCATAGAGCCGAGCTTCCACAGCGTGTCCGGTAAGGCCGATGTCCTCCTGCTTCAACGGCAGGGGTTCGCCAGCAGCGACGCGCAGCTGCCATTCGACGAGGTCAAGGCCGGTGACCATCTCGGTGACGGGATGTTCGACTTGCAGCCGCGTGTTCATCTCCATGAACCAGATGCAGTCGGAGCGCAGGCCCCGACTCGCGTCGGCGATGAATTCGACGGTCCCGGCGCCCACGTAGTTCACCGCCTTGGCGGCCTTCACTGCGGCGTCGGTGACCGCCTTGCGGGTCGCCACGTCCATGCCCGGCGCGGGCGCTTCCTCGATCACCTTCTGGTGGCGGC
Source organism: Alphaproteobacteria bacterium (assembly GCA_043740635.1). Classification (GTDB taxonomy): domain Bacteria; phylum Pseudomonadota; class Alphaproteobacteria; order Caulobacterales; family Caulobacteraceae; genus Phenylobacterium. Next base: position 8,067 of record JAYUBY010000459.1, on the reverse strand, counting down.
GTTGCAAGGAGCAGTCGCGCTCAAAGAGGTGGACAACGTTTCCATGGCAATCGCCGAACACCTGCACTTCGATATGGCGTGGGCGAGTGACGTAGGTCTCCAACAGGACTCGATCGTCGCCGAAGGAAGCCTTGGCCTCCCGCTTCGCCGCGCCCAGGGCAGCTGCGAATTCCCCTGCGCCATCGACCCGGCGCATGCCCTTGCCGCCGCCGCCAGCCACGGCCTTGATCAGGACGGGGAAGCCGATACGCATCGCCTCCTTGGCCAGCGTCGCCTCGCTCTGATCCTCCCCGAGATAGCCAGGCGTCACCGGCACACCTGCCTTTTGCATCAGGGTTTTGGCGGCGTCCTTCAGGCCCATGGCGCGGATCGCGGCGCTGGGAGGGCCGATCCAAATCAGGCCGGAGGCTGTCACCGCCTCGGCGAAGTCGGCGTTTTCGGAGAGAAAGCCGTAGCCGGGGTGGATCGCCTCCGCGCCGGTGGCCTTGGCCGCAGCGATAATCTTTTCCGAGACCAGATAGCTCTCGCGCGCGGCGGCGGGGCCGATCAGCACGGCCTGGTCTGCGTCCGACACGTGGGCAGCGTTGGCGTCGGCCTCAGAATAGACGGCGACGGTCTCCAGGCCCAAGCGGCGGGCTGTGGCGAACACCCGACGGGCGATCTCGCCGCGGTTGGCGACCAGGACGGATTTGAACATCTGTCTTCTGTGTCCTCAGTGCGCTGTGGCGAGGCCGACCAGAACCAGGCCACCGATTAGCATCGCGAACGCGATGCTCGAGCCGATGAACAGGAGGAACATGCGGATCAAGGTCCCGATCGTGCTGATCCGGTAGGCGTCGCGCATATGCGCGAACAGGTGGATGGGCGACAGCCACAACAGGTTCCCGCCCCACGATACGACCAAGCCGAGCAGGAACACTGCTGTGAGCAACAGCCCCTGAAACGAAAGGGAATGCATTGAGAAGATCAGGTGATCGAAGACGTAGGTGTTCTTCTTGAATACGAAGAGCACGCTCAGCATCAGCGCTGAGATCGGCAGCATGACGACGGCGAACCGTTGCCCCCAATCCGCCAGGGCGGCGAAGAAGGCATCCCGGTGGCTGAATGAATAAATTAGGCGGTCCTTCAGCCAGGCCGAAGCCTTGGCGTCGCCGAGCTGGACGTCCATCTTCTGCTGCATCTCGGGCGTCAGGATTTTGGACGATCCAGGGTGCCCAGGCGTGACAAAATTGAAGTTGGGTTTGTTCCTAGAGACCTCCAAGGACCCCGCAAAGAACACCATCAGCAGGACGATCAGGAAGATCCGGAACGGTGGCACCTGCACGGCCCGGTGGCCGTCTAGATAGTCCCGCGTCAAATTTCCGGGCCGCAGGATCAGGCGTGGCAGGGTCTGCCAGATCCGCCCGTCGAGGTCGAGGAGGCCCTCTATGGCCTCCCAGCCCAGCCGCAGGATCGAGCGGTGATAGTCCTCGCCCCGCTGGCCGCAGGTATAACACCAGGCTCCGGCAAGGGTGGTCTTGCAGTTGGGGCAGGGCGTGCCGATCGGCAGGCTGTATTTTGCCGCGCGCTTGGCCTCGGTGGCGACAGTTTCTGCGGTGACTGATTCGAGAATTTGGTCGCCTGTCGCCATGGTCAGCTCACATCCTGAACACGCCGAAGCGCGTCTCGGGGATCGGTGCGTTGAGTGCAGCGGAGATCGAAAGGCCCAGGACGTCGCGGGTCTGCACCGGATCGATCACGCCGTCATCCCACAGCCTTGCGGTGGCATAGAAAGGACTGCCTTCAGTCTCATAGGTCTGGCGGACAGGCGCCTTGAAGGCTTCTTCCTGCGCCGGGGTCCACTTGTCGGCGTCTCGGTGGACGGTAGCGAGCACGCTGGCCGCCTGTTCGCCGCCCATGACGCTGATGCGGCTGTTGGGCCACGTCCAGAGGAAGCGAGGACTGTAGGCGCGTCCGCACATGCCGTAGTTTCCAGCCCCGAACGAGCCGCCAATCAGAACCGTGAACTTCGGGACCTCGGCGGACGCAACTGCGGTCACCAGCTTTGCGCCGTCCTTGGCAATGCCGCCGGCCTCATATTTCCCGCCGACCATGAAGCCTGAGATGTTCTGCAAGAAGATCAACGGGATCTTCCGTTTGCAGGCGAGCTCGATGAAATGGGCTCCCTTAAGTGCGCTCTCTGAGAATAGCACTCCATTGTTGGCCAGGATGGCCACGGGGTAGCCCCAGATCCGTGCGAAGCCGCAAACCAGCGTAGTCCCGTAGAGCGCCTTGAATTCGTCGAACGCGCTGTCGTCGACGATGCGGGCGATGACCTCGCGGACGTCATAGGGCGCGCGGACGTCGGTGGGGACGATGCCGTAGAGCTCTTCGGGCTCGAAGGCCGGTGGCCTGGGCTCGGCGACGTCCATGTCCACGCGCTTGGTGGTGTTTAGCCGGCCGATGATGCTGCGGACGATGGAGAGGGCATCCTCGTCGTCGGCGGCGACGTGGTCGACCACGCCGGAGCGGCGGCCGTGGGTGTCGGCTCCACCTAGCTCCTCGGCCGAGATCACCTCGCCGGTCGCGGCCTTCACCAGCGGCGGGCCGCCCAGGAAGATTGTGCCTTGGCCACGAACGATGATTGTCTCATCGCTCATCGCCGGAACATAGGCGCCGCCGGCGGTGCAGGAGCCCATGACACAGGCGATCTGGGCCAGGCCCTCGGCGCTCATCCGCGCCTGGTTGTAGAAGATGCGGCCGAAATGGTCGCGGTCAGGGAAGACCTCAGCCTGATAGGGCAGGTTCGCCCCGCCGCTATCGACTAGATAGATGCTTGGCAGACGGTTCTGCAGCGCAATCTCCTGCGCCCGCAGGTGTTTCTTGACCGTCAGGGGATAGTAGATCCCACCTTTCACCGTGGCGTCGTTGGCGACGATCATCACCTCGCGGCCTGAGACCCGGCCAATGCCGGTGATCAGGCCTGCGCCCGGCGCCTCGTCGTCATAAAGACCGTAGGCTGTGAGTTGGCCGATTTCCAGGAACGGTGAGCCCGGATCGATTACCCGCATGACTCGATCGCGGGGCAGCAGCTTGCCCCGGCCGACGTGGCGCTTGCGGCTTTCTTCCGGCCCGCCCAGCGCGGCCTTGGCTGCATGTTTGTGGAGCTCCGCGGCGAGCGCCTTGTTGGCCTTGGCGTTTGCGGCGAAGGCCTTCGAGGCGGTGTCGATGGCGCTCGCGAGTTTCCTCATGCGGTCTTTTCCAGCACGAGGCCCAATTGTGCAATCATTGCCTCACGCATGGCGAATTTTTGCACTTTGCCCGTGACAGTGGTGGGAAAGCCTTCCACGAAACAGATGTGGCGTGGAATCTTGTAGTGGGCGATCTGGCCGCGGCAGAAGTCCCGCACGGCCTCGGCCGTAAGCGATTCTCCGGGCTTCAGCACAATCCAGGCGCAAAGCTCCTCGCCGTACTTCCTGTCCGGAACTCCGATCACCTGGACGTCCTGCACGGCCGGGAGGCGGTAGATATATTCCTCGATCTCGCGCGGATAAACGTTCTCACCGCCGCGGATGACCATGTCCTTGATCCGGCCGACGATGTTGCAGTAGCCCTCCTCGTCCAGCGTCGCGAGGTCGCCGGTGTGCATCCAGCCATTTGTGTCGAGCACCTCGGCTGTACGCTCCGGATCTTCCCAGTAACCCAACATCACCGAGTAGCCGCGGGTGCAGAGTTCTCCGGTAGCGCCTCGCGGGATAATCAAGCCAGCCTCGTCGATGACCTTCACCTCCACATGGGGATGGATGCGTCCAACCGTGGCGACACGCCTTTCAAGGGAGTCTTGCGCGCAAGTTTGAAAACTTACCGGGGAGGTCTCGGTCATCCCGTAGCCGATGGTGACTTCCGGCATGTGCATCTTCGAAACTACCTGCCGCATCACCTCGGTCGGGCAGGGTGATCCCGCCATCATCCCTGTACGCAACGACGACAGGTCGAAGTGACCGAAGGTTTCACAGCCCAGCATGGCGATGAACATGGTGGGCACGCCGTAGAGGACTGTGCAGTTCTCCGCCGCGACGGCTTCAAGAGCCGCAGCAGCGTCAAACCCTTCGCTGGGGTAGACCATTGTCGCAGCATGGGTGATGCAGGCGAGGTTGCCGATCACCATCCCGAAGCAGTGGTAAAGCGGCACGGGGATACAGACCCTATCGCCCAGGCCAATGGTCATCGCCTCTCCGGTGAAATAGCCATTGTTGAGGATGTTGTGGTGGCTGAGGGTGGCACCCTTCGGGAAGCCGGTAGTGCCACTGGTGAACTGGATATTGATCGGGTCGTCGAATTGCAGGGTCGGCCCGATCTCGACCAGCCGCTCGACATCGGCGGCCGTACCGGCGTCCAGTGCCTGGTGGAAGGCGATGCAGCCTGCGTGATCCACCTCGCCTAGCGTGATCACCAGCCGAAGCGTCGGCAAGCGTTTGGCGTTCAACTCACCTGGCCGCGCGGCCAAGAGCTCCGGCGCCAGCTCTCTCAGCATGGCCAGGTACTCGCTGGTCTTGTGCGCTATGGCCGTGACCAGCGCTTTGCATCCCACCTTGTTCAGCGCGTACTCGACCTCACTCAAGCGATAGGCCGGGTTGATGTTGACCAGAATTAGTCCGGCCTTCGCAGTGGCGAACTGGGTGACCGCCCACTCCGCGCAATTGGGCGCCCAGACGCCTATCCGGTCGCCCGGCTCCAGACCCAGCGCTAACAGTCCCGCGGCCAGCGCGTCGACACGTTCCTTCAGCTCCGCATAGGTCCAGTGGATCCTCTGGTGCCGCGAGATCAGGGCCGGCGCATGTGGATGAGCTGAGCACGTTGCTTCGAAACAGGCCCCGATGGTCAGGCCCAGCAGCGGCTGCGTACTGGCGCCGCTCACATAGCTGAGTTCTGTAATCGGCGTTCTCCCCTCCCGAACCCTATCGCCTTCCGTCACAGTGTCATCCCGGTTTTGCGGAACGCGAAGTCTGGGACGCTTTGAACGACGAGGGGCTGCGATCTGGAGAGCACCGTGTTCAAGGCGCCCGGACAAGCACTGGAGCGCTTTCCGGGATGACACTGGTCGGGGCAGGCGCCAGAGATGTAGCAGTGCGCCAAGACACAGATCAGACATTTCCCGAAATCCGCGAGGCGGTGCGCAAGCTTTGCGCGCGGTTCCCTGGAGCCTACTGGCGCGCTCTGGACCGCGATCGCGCCTATCCGACTGAATTCGTCCAAGCGCTGACGAAAGCCGGCTTCCTGTCGGTGTTGATACCGGAGGAATACGGTGGCTCCGGCCTCGGTCTTGCGGCCGGCGCGGCGGTGTTGGAGGAGATCCATCGCTCCGGGTGCAACGGTGGCGCCTGCCATGCGCAGATGTACACCATGGGCGTCGTGCTGAGGCACGGTAGCCAGGCGCAGAAAGAGGCATATCTGCCGAAGATCGCGTCCGGCGACCTGCGGCTGCAAGCCTTTGGCGTCACCGAGCCTGACGCGGGCACCGACACGACGAGGATCAGCACCTTTGCCAAGCGCGTTGGCGACACCTACGTCGTGAACGGCCGCAAGCTTTGGATAAGCCGGGCCGAACACTCTGACCTGATGGTCCTCCTTTGCCGCACGACGAAGCGAGAGGAGGCCGCCAAGCCCTCGGATGGCATGAGCGTGCTGCTGGTCGACATGCGTGAGGCGGTTGGAAACGGCATGACCATAACGCCGGTTCGCACCATGCTGAACCACGCCACCACCGAGCTGGCGTTCGAGGACCTCGTCGTCCCCGCCGCCAATCTGATCGGCGAGCAAGGCAGGGGTTTCCGCTACATCCTCGACGGCATGAACGCCGAGCGGATCCTGATCGCAGCGGAGTGCATCGGCGACGCCAAGTTCTTTATCGATCGGTCCTCGGCCTATGCCAAGGATCGCGAAGTCTTTGGCCGTCCCATAGGCGAGAATCAGGGCGTCCAGTTCCCCATCGCGCGCGCCTATGTACAGATGATTACCGCTAGCTTGATGGTCGACCACGCCGCGGCCTTGTTCGAGGCTGGCGAACCCTGCGGCACCGAGGCGAACATGGCCAAGCTCACAGCGTCGGAAGCCTCATGGTACGCCGCCGACATGGCGGTCCAAACCCATGGCGGCTTCGGCTTTGCCGAGGAGTACGACATCGAACGCAAGTTTCGCGAGACCCGGCTCTACCAGGTAGCGCCGATCTCAACGAACCTCATCCTTAGCCACGTCGCGACCCACGTGCTGGACCTGCCGAAGAGTTTCTGATGCCCCAAAACGCACACATGACAATCAAATTGACCGAGGCATCGCCGGGGATCGCCGTCGTTGCCTTCAACCGGCCGGAGGTTGCAAACGCGCTCTCCACGCAGATGGGCGAGGAACTGACAGAAGCCTGGACCATCCTCGCGGCGCGGACGGACCTGCGATGCGTAATCCTCACCGGCGAAGGCCGCCACTTCCAAGCCGGCGCGGACCTCAAAGAACGCAACGGCATGACCGACGAGGCTTGGACCCTGCAGCATCGAATCTTTGAGAACATGGTGCGCGCCCAGCTCTCCGTATCAGTCCCGATCATCGCCGCCGTCAATGGCGCGGCCATGGGAGGAGGCTGCGAAATGACGCTGGCCTGCGACTTTGCCTATGCGTCGGAGACCGCCCGTTTTGGGTTACCAGAGGTGGGACTGGGCATCATGCCTGGCTTAGGTGGCACCCAGCTCCTACGCCGCTGCGCAGGCGAGCGGCGGGCCATCGAGATCTTGACGACCGGCCGTCCTTTCACTGCCGCTCAGGCGCTGGAGTACGGAGTCGTCAACGGCGTGGTCGCGCCTGACGCCCTCATGGACACCGCCCTTGCTGTCGCCGCCGAAATCGCCTCCAAAGCGCCACTCTCAGTCCGCGCCTTAAAGCATGTGGTTCGTGAGGCCCATTCGCTTGACCTGGCCGCGGCAATGGAGATGGAACTCGCGGCCTACTACCGCCTCTTCAAAACCGCCGATCGCCGCGAGGGTGTGGCTAGCTTCAACGAGAAGCGGCCTCCGGCATTTAAGGGCGAGTAGTCAGACGCAATGGATTGGGCTGAGGTCGCCTCCTGCTGCCGCCATGTTGGCAACGGATTCCGGCGCAGGCTAACCGTCGTGCCCGCCCGGGGGGCCGTCTTGCCGAAGATCGCCCCTCGTCAGCCCTTCGTCCGGTAGTCTCCGAATGCCCCGTCACGTGCGTCAAGCGCCTCTGACACACCATCGCGGAATTTCGCGAAGGTCTCGCGGCTGCTGGCCGTAGTCAGCGCCAACGCCTGGATTTCCGCCCCTGCCCGGATGGCAGAGCGCAGGCCCATGATCTCCATGGCGCGGTGGACTGAGCGCTTGTTCATCTGCTGGACGTCTGTGGGGATCTTGGCGATGCGTTCGGCCATGGCCAGCACCTCGGCATCCAGACGATCGGCAGGAAACGCGCGGTTGGCGAAGCCGACCCGGACGGCCTCAATCCCGTCGATGGCATCCCCAGTCAGCATCATTTCCATGGCAGGCCGCAGACCGCAAAGCCAAGCATGGAACTGGTTGTCCGGAGGGCTCATCATCCGGACCGGCGGGTAGCCGATCTGGGCATCTTCAGCGACGTAGACGAGGTCACAGGCCGTCGCCAGTTCGGAGCCGCCCGCCAGGCACCAGCCGTGCACCTGGGCAATCACCGGCTTGGCCAAGTCCCAGACCTTAAAGCAGCCCTCGACTACATGTCGTGCCCAGTGTCCCGCCCCGGCCGCCGTTTGAAACGGATAGGGAGGGGCCGCGCCGCCGCCCAGGTCGTAGCCGGCAGAGAAGCAGGTCCCGGCGCCGCGAAGGATCGTCACCCGGACCTCCGGATCGTTGTCCGCGGACTCCAGGGCACCGAAAACCTGGGCGCGGAGCTCGTTCGATAGCGCATTGCGTTTCTCGGGCCGGTTCAGCGTCAGGCGGCGTACAAACGGCGCCGGGTCATCGACAATCAGTACGTCGGGAACAGACATGACAGCTCCTTCATTTGAGTAGGAGCTTGGGCTTGGAGTAGCGTTTGGGGAAGAGTGCC
>JAYUBY010000458.1:0-8858 GCA_043740635.1 Alphaproteobacteria bacterium | reverse complement strand
GCCATGACCTGCACGATAAGTTCGAAGAGGTTAGGCTGGGCCAGAAACAGCGACTGCAGCTGCACCCCCGACGACAAATGCGAGAAGAAATCGCTGAACCGGTTGAAGGCTGAATCCGGTGCGCCGCTCGCTTGGGCGGCGTCCAGCAGCCTGGGCGCGAGCCGCGTGAACAGCTCCCGGCCCCGCTCGGTGGCCGTGGCAGGGATGTGGCCGTGGTGCCAACCGCGGATGGTCGCGGCTACTTTGGCGGGGTTGGAAAAGCCCATTCGCTTGAGCGTCGCCAGTGTCGCCGGGTCGTCTTCGACGCCGGTGAAAACGAGGCTGCCGAACCGTGACGACAGCGGCTCCTCCGACGGAAAGAGTTCGCCGTAGCGGGCGTTGACGCCCCTAAGCGTCCGCGTAATCACCGTGTCGAAGCCTCGAAGCTGGGCGTAACCGCTGAGCGCGGCGACCCGCCTTCGCTCGGCGTCCGATTCCGGAAGCTTGTGGGTCTGTTCGTCGGCCAGCATCTGGATGCGATGCTCGACCGCCCGCAGGCGCTGATAGGCGTCTTTCAGCTCAGCCGCTGTTTCAGGCGCGACGTGCCCCGCCCCGGTGAGTGCGGCCAGAGCATCCAGCGTGCGGCGGCTGCGAAGCGACGGATTGCGGCCGCCCAGGATGAGCTGCTGGGTCTGGACATAGAACTCGATCTCGCGAATGCCACCGGCGCCCAACTTCACGTCGAAACCCTTGGCCGTCATCCGCTCATCGACCTTGTAGGCGTGGATCTGGCGCTTGATCGAATGGATGTCGGCGATGGCGGCGAAGTCGAGGTTCTTGCGCCAGACGAAGGGCTGCAGTTCATCGAGGAAGGCCTGGGCGGCGGGCAGGTCCCCCGCGCAGGCGCGAGCCTTGATAAAGGCGGCTCGCTCCCAATTCTGACCGACGCTCTCGTAGTATTCCAAGGCCGCGGGGATGGGCACGGCGGCCTGGGTCGAGGATGGATCCGGCCTGAGCCTTAGGTCCATACGGAAGACATAGCCGTCGGGCGTGCGGGCTTGCATCAGCTCCGACAAGCGCTGGGTCAGTCGCACGGCGAAGGCTTCGGTCTCGACGCCGGGGGCCAGTGGCATCTGGTCCGGATCGAAGAAGACCGAGACATCGATGTCGCTGGAATAGTTGAGCTCAAAGGCGCCTTGCTTGCCCATGGCGATGCAGAACCAGCCGGGAACCGGCCCTTCCGCGCCTTCGCCCAGCCGCGTCAGTCGTCCTGCCTCCAGTTCACTGCGGGCTGCAACGGTTAGGGCGGATGCCACGGCGGCATCGGCGAAGCGGGTGAGCGCGCCTGTCACCTGATCGAGGTCCCAGACGCCGCCTAGATCGGCCAGGGCGGTCAGAAGGTGCAACTCGGCTTTCAAGACACGCAGGCCGACTGTCGCGGCGTCTAGGTCCAGGACCGCCGCGCGGCCGGTACGGGCGAGGATGCCCTCTAGCCGCACCTGCGGATCGTCAGCGAGCAAGGCGTCAAGCCGGACCGGATCGCGCCGCACCAAGCTCGTCAGATAGGGCGAGGCGGCGAACACAGGCGCCAATGCCGGCCAAGCCTGCTCAAGCCGATCCGACCAAAGGGTCTGAGCGATGAAGGTCCGCATGCGCGCGGCAGCCTTCTCGTCGACGACGGGCCCGCACGGGCTTAGCTGCTGGGCGAGGCTCACGCGGGTCTGGGCAGAACCAGGGCGACACGCAGACCCGGTCCCATTTCGCCCACCCTGCCCGGTCCTTCGGCGAGCTCCAGGCGCCCGCCGTGGGCTTCAGCGACGGCGGCGACAAGCGACAGGCCGAGGCCCGCTCCGGGCTCGTTGCGGCTGTTTTCCAGACGTACGAAGCGCTGGACGACACGCTCGCGATCAGCGTCGGGCACGCCGGGCCCGGTGTCTGTCACTGAGAACTCGATCTCGCCAGACGAGCGCCGGCGCACCCGCAGCATGATCGCTCCGCCGGTAGGTGTGTACTTCACCGCATTGTCGAGGATGTTCGCTAGCGCCTGGGCCAGGAACTCGCGGTTGCCGCGGGCCTGAAGATCCTTGGAAAGCTCTGCGGCGAAGTCGATCCCCTTGTCCTCGCAGAGAGGCTCGTAGAGTTCGGAGATGCTTTCTGCGAGTTCCGAGGGGTCGAACAGCACAGGGTCGGGCGCGGTCCCTGCCGCCTGCAACCGAGCGATCGCCAGGACGGCGCTGAAGGTCTTCAGCACCCCGTCGGTGTCCTCCAGCGCCTGGGCAAGGGCTTGTGTCGGATCACCCTTGCCGGCCTCGACATCCAGATAGGCCACCTCAAGGCGGGCCCGCAGGCGCGTCAACGGCGAGCGCAGGTCGTGGGCAATGGCATCGCCGGCGTGGCGGTGGCCCGCCATTGAGCGTTCCAGCCGGTCGAGCATCTCGTTGACCCCTGCCGCCAGTTCATCGAACTCATCACGGGTGCCCCTGACTTGCGCGCGCGCGCCAAGGTCGCCGTTGCGCACCGCGTCGACAACTTCGGTCAGGCCTACCATGCTGCGGGTGACGTTGCGGCTCATCAGGACCCCGCCGAGCAGGCCCAGAACGACCACGAGAGCGCCCGCGCCCTGCAGCGCGCCGACCACACGCGCCACATAGGCCTCGTCGCCGCCGACGTCCGAACCCACGAAGAGGAGCGGCCCCCCGCCAAGCTGTTGCTGAAGACCCCGCGCGGGGTGTTTGACGGTATGTCCTTGGCTGTCTTGGTCTGTGACCGAAAAAGTGGTCCAGGTCGGCGCGCCGGAGAAGTTGTCGACCGGGCTTTCGGCGATCGATCCCGAGATCCGCTTTCGATCTGCGCCCATCAGCACATAGAGGAACGGCCGCTCACTCGCCGCCCGCTCGATGACCGACTGGTTGAGGCCGTCGACGCCCGCCCGACCATAGGCAGCTACCAGCGAGTGCATCTCGCGGGTGATTTCCTGCTCGGTGCGCCGGGTCGCCTCACCCGCCGTTGCCACATAGATGTATGCGAGCAGGCCCATGGCGGCGCTGGCGAAAAGCGCCAGGAACAGCACCGTCAGGCGAAACGGCGTCGTGCGAAAAATGCGCGGCAGGCGCATGACGGTCAGCGCGCCCTAGGCATCCAACCGGTAGCCCGCACCGCGGACAGTCTGCAGCATCGCTCGGTCGAAGCCCTTGTCGATTTTCGAGCGCAGGCGCGAGATGTGCACGTCGATGACGTTGGTTTGCGGGTCGAAGTGGTACTCCCAGACCTTCTCAAGCAACATCGTACGGGTCACCGATTGGCCGGCGTGGCGCATCATGAATTCCAGCAACTGAAATTCCCGCGGCTGGAGATCAATCTCCTTGCCCTGACGGTGCACGGCGCGGCCGATCAGGTCCATCTCCAGCTCGCCGACGCGAAGCAGAGTCTGCACAGAGCCGGTCTCTCTGCGGCGTGCGAGGGCTTCGACCCGGGCGATCAGCTCGGCAAAGGCGTAGGGCTTGACCAGATAGTCGTCTCCACCCGCCTGCAGTCCCGCCACCCGATCACCGACCTCACCGAGCGCCGAGAGGAACAGCACCGGTGTCTGGTCGCCCTCCCGTCGCAGGGTTTCGATCAGCTGTACGCCATTCATCTTCGGCATCATGCGGTCGACGATCAAAACGTCGAACTCGTTGTCACGAGCTGCCGTTAACCCCTCCTCGCCGTCGGCCGCCCGAGTGCAGGCATTGCCGGCTTCGGAGAGACCGCGCTCCATGGCGTCGGCCGCTTCGAGGTCGTCTTCGACAATCAGAATCCGCATAGTCGTTCCGCCCCCCGCGAAAGCGCCCGGTTAGCCCGCGATCTTGAGCGCCAGGAAGGTCGTGCGACCCTGCCGGAAAATACCCAAAGAGACCCCAGTACGGCCGGCTTTCTTGGCCGCATCGACCGCGGCCGCGACGTCGGCGGCCGTGGCCACAGGATGTCCGCCCGCCTGGACGATCACGTCGCCGTGACGCAATCCTTTTTGGAATGCGTCGCCAGTCTGATCGACGCTTTCAACCACCACGCCCTTCAGTTCGGGCGGCGCGTTTAGCCGCCGGCGGACGGGCTCGTCGAGCGGACCGAGCGCCATGCCGAGCACCGAAGGATGCGGCGTCGCGGGCGCTACCGGCGCAGCACGATCGCCGCCACCTGGGGTGTTGTCGTTGGAGGCCAGATCCTTTTCCGACGGACGGGTGCCGGAGCGCACGTCTATGATCCGGTGCTTTCCCTCACGGATCACGTCGAGCTTCAAGGCGTCGCCCGGCTTGCCCTTGGCAACTTCGCGGGTGAGTTCCGTGGAGGTCTTCACCGAGACCCCGTTGATCGCGACGACCACGTCGCCCGACAGCAGGCCGGCGCGCGCCGAGGGACCTCCGGGCACAGTATCGGACACGATGGCGCCCTTCTGCCCGGTAATGCCCTGGGCCTCGGCGAGGTCGGGCGTAAAGTTCTGGATCGTGGCGCCGATATAGCCGCGCTGAATCTTGCCGCCCGCGATCAGCTGTTTAGTGACATTCTCGGCCACTTCGGCGGGGATCGCGAAGCCGATACCGACCGAGCCACCTGACGGCGAGAAGATCGCCGTGTTCACGCCGATCACCCGGCCATAAATGTCGAAGGTCGGGCCGCCCGAGTTGCCCCGGTTGATGGGCGCGTCAATTTGAATGTAGTCGACGAACGTCTCGCCAATGTCTCGGCCATAGGCGGAGATGATCCCGGCTGTGGCTGTGCCGCCCAAGCCGAAGGGATTGCCCACCGCGATGACCCAGTCACCGACGCGCGGCTTTCCGGAGTTCTCGAAGTTCACGAACGGGAAGTTCGCGCGCGTGCCCTTGACCTTGATCACCGCTAGGTCCGAGCCTTCGTCGCGGCCGACGATGGTGGCCTCAAGCTCGGTTTCGTCCTTCAGGACGACCTTGATGGTCTCCGCGTTCTCGACGACGTGGTTGTTGGTGACGATGTAGCCATCCGCCGAGATGAAGAAGCCAGAACCTGCAGACTGTTGGGTCGGCGCCTTGGGCTGACCGCCACGTGGCTCGGGGCCACGCTGAATGCCGCCGCCTTCGTCGCCGCCACCACCCTGACCGCCCTGGCCGCCGCGCGGCTGCGCGTCGAAGGGGAAATTCTCAAAGCCGGGGATTTTGCGAAGCGCGCTGGAGTCGACGCGGCTCGTCACATTGATCGAGACCACGGCTGGCGAGACCCTCTCGAAGATGTCGGCGAAGGACATAGGCGCGCCTGGCGGCGGCGCGAAGATCGGCGCAGTCGAGGCCTTGATCAGATGCACCTGGCTGTCTGCATGTGCGTCGGGCAATCGCATGCCCGCGCCCGCAACTGCGGCAGCCATAACACCGGCGCCGGCGACGGCGCCCAGGAAATAACCGGTCTTCTTGGATGTCATATGACTTCTGTTTCCCTCTGCCCGCCGACTTGGATTCGGCGCGCCTCGTAAACCTAGGTTCGATGCACGAGAGCGCAATGGCTCTCAAGTTACGTTTCAGACAGCCTGCCATTGGCTTTCAGACCGTTGTAGGGCGCAATCATGTCAGGAGGGATCGGTTTCTGACAGTCGTCTCACACGCTCTGCTTCATCTGGCGAGAGTTCCGTCTCGCCCGGCCGGCTCTTGAGGCGGGTTACGAGCAGTCCTGCCCCCAGAACGACCACCAGGAAGGGGCCGCCCCACAGGGCAAGGTTCATCCACGAGAAAGCCGGCGTCATCAGCACGAACTCGCCGTAGCGGTCAGTGAGGAAACGTTTGATCTCAGCATCGCTACGGCCGGCCTTCACCTGTTCGCGGACTACGCGACGCAGGTCGCCGGCCAATTCGGCCTCCGAATCGTCGATCGACTCGTTCTGGCAAACTAGGCAGCGGACGTCGGCGAAGATCGCCCGGGCGCGCGCTTCTTGCGCCGGATCTGGCAGGCGATCGGCCGGGTCAGCCGCCGCAGCGATACAGAGGACGCCCGCGAACATGGCGGCGAGGGTCCTCACGTTCATGCAGGCTGTTCCTTGCGTCGCCGTGCCACACCCAAGCGCATGCGCCGATCGGAGAGAGAGGTGAGCCCGCCCAGGGCCATGATCACTGGCCCCAGGAATATCAGGCTGGCCCAGGGGTTCCAATAGGCGCGGATCAGCCAGACGGGCGTGCCGGCGGTCGTTTTCCGCCGCTCGCCCAGCACGATGTAGAGGTGCGAGGCGCCACGATAGCAAAGCGATATGCCGGAAACGGTCTGGCCGCCCGCGGGATAGAATCGCCGGTCGGGTTCTCCGACGCAGATTGGCTTGCCGTCCTTGGAGACCCGAATGCTGGCGCGTTCGGATTCGAAATTGGGGCCCTCCACCGGGCCGACCGTCTCCAGCACGAGGTGATAGCCGGCGACGTTCAGGGATCCGCCAAGCGGCAGGGCCTCAGCCGCCTCACCCCTCCAGCCCAGCTCGAAACAAGCACCCAGCACGAAGACACCCAAGCCGAGGTGCGCCAACGTCATGCCCCAGGCTCCGCGCGGCAGGCCGATAAGTCGGCGCCAGCTGTCGACGGCGGGTACGCGAAAGGCCCGGGTACGCTCGATCAGTTCGACCGCAGCCCCCATGACCAGCCAAGCACCGATCGTGACGCCCAGCGCACCGAGCGCCTTGCGCGGGCTGACCAGCGCCAGCGTCACCAGCCCACAGCCCAGTGCGACCAAGGCTGCAACCCACAGCCGCTGTCCAACGCCCCTGGCGTCCCCGCGCTTCCAGGCGAGCAACGGCCCAGCCGGCAGCAAAATTGCGAGTGCTGCCATCAGAGGCGCGAAGGTCAGGTTGAAATAGGGCGGTCCAACAGAGATCGCCTCGCCGGTCATCGCCTGGCGGATAAGCGGATAGAGGGTGCCGAGCATCACCGTCGCCGTGGCAGCGGCTAGCAGAATATTATTCAGCACTAGGGCGCTCTCCCGGCTCACCGGTGCGAACATCCCGCCTGGACTGAGCTTCGGCGCCCGCCAGGCGAACAGGGCGAAGGCCGAGCCCGAGGTGAGGGCCAGGATAATCAGCAGCAACACGCCGCGCTTGGGATCGACCGCGAAGGCGTGGACGCTGGTGAGCACACCTGAGCGCACCAGGAATGCGCCCAGCATCGAGAAGGTGAAGGCGCCCAAAGCGAGGAACAGGCTCCACCCGGCCAGCGCCCCGCGCTTCTCGGTGACGATCGCGGAATGGAGCAGCGCCGTGGCCATCAGCCAGGGCATAAAGGAAGCGTTCTCCACCGGGTCCCAGAACCACCAGCCGCCCCAGCCCAGTTCATAATAGGCCCAGAAGGCGCCCAAGGTGATGCCGATGGTGAGGAAACTCCAAGCGGCCAGTGCCCACGGCCTCACCCAGCGCGCCCACGCGGCATCGACCCGACCCTCGATCAGGGCCGCCACGGCCAGGGAGAAGACCACCGACATGCCGACATAGCCCGAGTAGAGGAACGGCGGATGGATCGCGAGCGCGGGGTCCTGCAGCAGAGGATTGAGGGAGCGACCCTCAACGGGGGGCGTTGCGATCCGCAAGAGTGGGTTGGAGGCGAAGACCGTGTAGGCCAGGAACACTGTCCCCAGCGCGCCCTGCACGGCCACCATCAACGCTTTCAGGCCCTGCGGCAGGCCGCGGCCAAGCGTGGCGGCCGCCGCTCCGTAGCCGGTAAGAATAAAGCACCAGAGTAAGATCGAGCCCTCGTGGCTGCCCCAGGCGCCGGCGACCTTGTAGAGCATCGGCTTTTCGGTGTGCGAGTTGGCGGCCACGTTAGCAACCGAGAAATCCGACGTCACAAAAGCGTAGATCAGGCACCCGAACGCGATCGCCACGCCAGCGAAGGACGCCAACGCAGCGCCCTCGCCTGCCGCAGCCAGAACGGTCGAGCGGCGGATCCGCGCGAATGCCGACAAGGCGACCTGGGCGATGGCGAACGCCAAGCCGAGAATCAGGGCGAATGAGCCGACCTCTGCGATCATGTGACGGGTTTCGCTTTCGCGTAATCGGGGGTCGAACCGTCGCCACGCCACTCACCCTGCGCCTTCAGCGCCTTGGCGAGATCGGGCGGCATATATTTCTCGTCGTGCTTGGCGAGGACTTCCTTTGCCTCGAACACGCCGTCCTGGCGGAAGGCGCCGACGGCCACCACGCCCTGACCTTCGCGGAACAGGTCTGGAAGGTCGCCCTGGAAGCTCACCTTGTCCTGCGCTGTGCGGTCGGTGACCACAAAGTCGACCCGACCGTCGGGATGCTTGGCGACGCTGCCCATCCTCACCAGTCCGCCGAGCTGCACGGCGCGTCCAGGCGGCGGGTGGGCGGCAGCGGCCTGCGAGGGCGTATAGAAGAACGAGATGGAGTTGCGAAGGCCCCAAAGCGTCAGGCCCACGGCCAGGGCCAGGACCGGCGCGATGGCCGCCACCAGTGTCAGGCGTCGGCGCGCTTTAGGGGATTTGGGCAACCAGCTCATTTCATCGCCTCAGTCGCCGCGGCCTTAGTGAGATCGGCCAGCACGTCAGGCTTGGAAGCGTAGCGGGCGCGCGCGGTCTTCAGCGCCGCGTCGCGCTTGGTCGTATCGCCTAGCACCGCATACGCGCGGACCAGCTGCACCCAGCCGCCGGGGTCGTCGGGACTGGTCTCAAGCCGGTGTGCCAGGTTCGCTACCATACCCCGCACAGCGGCCATCTGGTCGCCTGACAGGCCTTGCGGCGCGGCGGCCGGCGCCGCGCGCGTTCGAGACGCCTCGGCAATGGCGGCTTCCAGGTCCGAGCGGCGCGGATCGTTGGCGGCCATGTCGGCTAGCAGTGAGCGCCAGTCGGCGAGGCCGCCTTCCTTGTCACCGGCCGTGATCCGAGCCCTGGCG
>JAYUBY010000457.1:0-7789 GCA_043740635.1 Alphaproteobacteria bacterium | reverse complement strand
GGTCTAGGCCAATGCGCCCACCCATCTGATGGTGCGGTGCGCCAGTTGGATTGGTAGTCAACGACATGAGCGTTTCTCCGCCTGCCCTAAGGCATGACGATGTCGTGCTGGAGGTTGCGGGTGCGCCCTATACGCCGCTCGAGACCGGCAGCACGGTGCTCCTGGGCGTGATTGCGTTGCTGATTGCGGGACTGTTCGGGCTCTTGTTCAGCGCACTGGCCGAAGAGCACCGGCTGGCTGCCTCCGGCATAGGCCTGGCCGCCATGCTGGAAGCCCTGATCACCGGCTTGGTGACCAGCCTCGCGGGGATCATCCTGAAGCCGAAGCGCCTGCGGATCACCGCTCTCTTGGCTTCGCTGGCATTGATCGTAGTCGATGCCGCCACCATCCGAGCGAGCGGCAACGGCGTCCTGCTCGTTCGCGCCATCGCCGGCCTGCCCGAGGGCGTGTTGCTGTGGATTTCCATCGGCTTCATCTCGCGGACCCAGACGCCAGAGCGCTGGGCGGCGGTGTTGTTCACCGGCATGGGGATCACTCAGCTTGGCGCTGCGACCCTGCTGACCGCTTACATCCTCCCCCGGTTCGGAGCTAACGGGGGTTTTCTGATGCTAGCCTGCGCCACAGCATTCGCCATTCCAGTCGCAGCTTTCATCCCGCGCGCGCTCGGCGACCTTCCGGGCACGGGGGACGGGGCGAGCGGCGTACCGCCGCTCAAGGGGTGGATCGCACTCTTCGGCACCCTCTGTTTTGGTGCGCCGATCGCGGCGGTGTCGATCTATCTCGTGCCTCTCGCGCGGCAGGCGGGCTTAAGCATCGGGGCGGGCCGAACGGCGATCTCCGTGGGCCTTGGCTGCCAGATCCTAGGCGGCGCCTTGGCGACGATCCTGGCCGGCCGTGTGCGCTACATCACCGTCTTCTGGTTCTGCACACTGGCTCTGCTGGCGGTGTGGTCCGTCTATGCCCAAAGCACGCCGGCCGCTCTCTTCATCGCAATGTCCGGGCTGGGCGGCATCTGCGGTGGACTGGGTGGGCCGTTCCTGGTGCCGATGGCCGTTGAGGTCGACCCCACTCGGCGCACCGCCATGCAGAGCGGCGCCGTGCAACTTCTGGCCGGGGCCTTCGGGCCCCTTGTGGCGGCATTGGTCGTCGGGGAGCGTGACGCGCACGATGTGCTGATTCTGTCCGCATTGATGTTGATCGTAGCCCTTGTCGTCGTGGCTGGCCTGCACCGGTCTGCGCCGATCGAACGGACGCGTCAGAAGGCGGCCTAGGTCTTCGGAACCAAGGCGGCAGGAATAAATCTCGGCGAAGCGCGGTCCGAGCGCAGCGCGGCGGGACCTGAGCGTGGCTCTGGCGGACTGCGCTGGAGCCGCTCATGCAAGCCACACACGCAACAGTCCGCTTCGACGTCGTCATATTGTTTCTGCACTGGGCAAGCGTCGTACTTATCGTAGCGCTTTTCGCCCCAGCATTGCCTCTTGATGAGGAACTGATAGGTACAGTTGCGAATTGTTCGCAATGTACTGCCTGGAGGTTCTTCTTGGTGAAACCAAAAACGGCGGGGGAAAGCCGGCGCTGCGGTTAGCGTTCATCCGCCAACTACCCGTCTATGTCAGCGTGTTCGTAGCCCCGAGCCTCCTGTTCTTCGCCATGACAGGAGCGTTGCAGACTTTCCGCATCCCAGACCAGAAGACTGCGCCCGTGCTGATCCAGAAGCTCGCCCGGGTGCACAAGGACGACGTGTTCGCCGAGAAACCGCAACGTCCTAAAAAGCCTGAACAAGCCGGCAGTCACGAGAAGGCGAAACCCTTCGAGGCCAAGCCTGCACCGCCACCAGAACCCCGCTCAACCACGTTGCTGAAGTGGTTTTTCACGGCCGGCTCCTTTGGTGTTGCCGTCACCACCCTCTTGGGCCTGTGGATGGCGTTGGTCCACAACCGCCGCAAGGCCGCTGGTCTGGCTTGTCCTGACGGCCGGCGCGGCGGCGTCGGTGCTGATCCTGGCGCTCTAGACCCCAGTTCGGTCCTTGAAGAACTGAATGACGCGATCCTCCGCAGCTTTGGACGGTCCATCGGGCTTCAAGTGCAATGTTAGAACCGAATGCGGCGGGATTGCCGCCGGCGCGGCGTCCTCGTCGCTCAGCTCGATGGCTTCGAAACGATCGCCGAATTCGCGCTTCAGATATTCGAACCGGGCGTCTGGCACTAAGCGGTCGCTCTTGTAGCGTAGGCCAATGATCGACAGGTCTTCCGCCTCGAACCGCTGCTTAGCGCAGGCAATCTCCTGCGGTGAGACGTCGATGCCGGCGGCGCGCCTCCTCGATCCCGAGACAGCAGGCATTGACGGTTGAGACAGCACGGGGGCGACAACGGAAGGCTCCGTCATCATGGCCAGCGCGAAGCCACCGGTGAAACACATGCCAACTGCGCCGACGCCTTTGCCGCCACACTCGGCGTGAGCCTTGCGGGCGAGCGCTCGCAGCCATTCGACGATTGGGCTCGACTTGTCGCTGGTCCAGACGTGGAACTCGCGCCGAATGCAGATTGCCCCTAGCATGCTGGCGACCGCGTAGCCCCGGCTCACGGGCTTGCCCGGCGTACCGAACAGGCTTGGACAAAAGACCGTCATACCTGCGGCGGCCACATGGTCGGCAAATCGCACGACAAGCGGATGAAGCCCGGGAATTTCGTGGATGATGATCACCGCTGGCCCAGAGCCTTTGCGATAGACCGGTCGCGTATAAGGGCCATCCGTGAAATCGAATTTCTGATAGTCCGCCAGCGCCGCTTCGTAGGCCATGCTCACCTCTGCTTGGTCGACGTCGAGCTTAGGTGATTCAGAGCTTCAGGCGCAGCATCGAAGAATCGCCCTCGAAGCTGGTCAACTTCCACACGCCCTGCTCCTTTGTGAACACCAGCAGGCAGGGTCCATCCTTCTTTTTGGTGGCGCAGACACGACCGTCCGGCAGCGCCTTCAGCGCCTGCGAGATGACGACCGCGCCCGGAATCTGGGTGTCCGACTTATAGCCGTAGTGCTCGGCGACCATCCGGAAGGTCTTGGGCCGCACCAGCGCCTGGTCGGCGAAGTCGATCACTGAGGGACCAAGCAAGGCGACCAAGTCCTTAGTCTTCTTATTCTTTCCGATCTGGTCGGTGAGCCGCGCCTGCAATTCCTGCTTCAGGGCCTCGTGGTCGACATGGGCGTCGAAGGCCGCGGTGTCGTTGTCGCGGATCGAGACGAGCAGGGCATGGACGTCACTTGCCACGCCCAGCTTCTGGGCGGTGGCGCAGGCGCAAAGCGAAAGCGTGGCAAAGAGAGTAAGGGCAAGACGGCGCATCGGCGGCTCCTTGGTCGGAGGCTAAATAGTGCGAAACCACGGCGACTTCACGGCCCGTCGCCGATTAGCTCCGCCCCACAAGCGCCCGAGCCCAAAGCGCAATCGGTAGACCGATTACGAACATGTGGCCGCAGAAGTCCTCGACGAACTGGATTCCCTTCGGCGCGCTCGGCGGCGCGTGCGACAGGGGCGCTACCACGAAATGCATCACCACATAGATGGCCACGCCGAACAGGGGGCCGGCGACCCATGCCATGCGGCGCAGGATCGGCAACCTGAGCGAGCTTAGAACAAAGATCGCCGAGGCGGCCAACAAGACAGCATAGTGCGAGGCAATTCCGATGACGTCGACGATGGGCGGCATGGTCTTGACCGCATCACCATACTAGCCGCGAGCGATAGCGTGGGCCACGCCGCTGGCCGTTCCGTGGAGATCAACATCGCGGCGAAAAAGTCGAACGTCGCGGCCATGAAGCCGCCCGCAAGGATCGCGCCGATGACATGGCGGCGCGCCGGAGCACCCTCTATGGTAGCCGTCATGGATGTTTTGTCCCGCTCGGGTTGAGCGAGCCACGGTTTGGGTCGCTGAGACAAGGTGATCGATGCACGGGCGCTTATATCTGTGGCTGAGACGAAAAAGCCCCGAAGGATCACTTCGGGGCTTTGACGTTCATATCGGCGAGCAGCCCTACAGCGTGCGTCGGACTTCTTCGAGGCTGAAGCACTCGATGGTGTCTCCGGCCTTGATGTCCTGGAAGCCCGCGAAGGCCATCCCGCATTCGACACCCGACTGGACCTCGTTGACCTCATCCTTGAAGCGCTTGAGCGTTTGCAATGTGCCGAGCTCGAGGACCACGATGTCGTCGCGGATGATGCGGACTCGTGCGCCCTTGCGGACCACGCCTTCGGTGACCCGGCAACCGGCGACCCGGCCGATCTTCGAGATGTCGAAAGCCTGGAGCACCTCGGCGTTGCCGAGGAACGTTTCCCGCTGGATTGGCGCCAGCATGCCCGAGAGCACGCCTTTGATGTCGTCCAGGAGGTCGTAGATGATCGCGTAGTAGCGGATCTCCACGCCCTCGCGTTCGGCCAGGTCGCGCGCCTGTTTTGAGGCGCGGACGTTGAAACCGATAATCGCAGCGTTGGCGCCCTTGGCCAGCATGACGTCGCTTTCGCTGATCGCGCCGGCGCCCGATAGAATGATCCGCGCACGGACTTCCTCGGTGCCGATCTTGTCGAGCGAACCAACAATGGCTTCGATCGAGCCCTGCACGTCGGCCTTGATGACCAGCGGAAGTTCAGACGCTTTCTTGTCGGTGATCTTCGACATCATCTCGGCCAGCGAGTTGCCCTGGGCGGGCGCGCCGGCCTTCTCGCGTTTCACGCGGACGCGATAGGCGGTCAGCTCACGGGCGCGGGCTTCGTTCTCGACCACGGCGAAGGGATCACCGGGGGCCGGGGTGCCATCGAGGCCGAGGATTTCCACGGGAACGGAAGGACCGGCTTCGCTGACCTGCTCCTCACGCTCGTTGAGCAGAGCGCGGACCTTACCCCAATGGTCGCCGGCCACGACGATGTCGCCACGACGAAGTGTGCCGCGCTTGACCAGAACGGTGGATACCGCGCCACGTCCGCGGTCCAGCTTGGCCTCAATCACCACGCCGTCGGCGATGCGCTCGGGGTTAGCCTTCAGCTCGAGCACGTCGGCCTGCAGCAGAATGGCTTCGAGCAGGTTTTCGAGGCCCGTCTTTTCTTTGGCGGAGACTTCGATGACCTGGGTATCGCCGCCCAGGCTTTCGACGACGATCTCGTGCTGCAGAAGCTCGTTGATCACCCGGGTCGGATCGGCGCCCGGTTTGTCCATCTTGTTGATGGCAACGATGATCGGAGCGCCGGCCGCCTTGGCGTGATTGATGGCTTCGATCGTCTGGGGCATCACGCCATCGTCGGCCGCCACAACAAGCACCACGATGTCT
This sequence comes from Alphaproteobacteria bacterium, assembly GCA_043740635.1. GTDB lineage: Bacteria > Pseudomonadota > Alphaproteobacteria > Caulobacterales > Caulobacteraceae > Phenylobacterium. Next base: position 2,476 of record JAYUBY010000457.1, on the reverse strand, counting down.
GTAACCGTCGCGCCGCGCATCCGCATGGCGGAGAAGGCAGCGTGACCGGGGGTATCGAGGAAGGTGACGCGCTGGTCGTCTTCCAGGCGCACCTGATAGGCGCCGATGTGCTGGGTAATCCCGCCGTGTTCACCCGACACCACGTCGGTGGCGCGAAGGGCGTCGAGCAGCGAGGTTTTGCCGTGGTCGACGTGGCCCATGATAGTCACGACCGGCGGACGGGTGATTTGATGGTCGTCCACATCCTCCGCGCCGATGAAGCCTTCTTCGACGTCGGCCTCCGATACGCGACGCACGGTGTGCCCGAACTCGGTGGCCACCAACTCAGCGGTATCGTTGTCGATAACGTCGTTGATCTTCAGCATCACGCCCTGACGCATCAGGAACTTGATGATCTCGACGCCGCGGATCGCCATCCGGTTGGCGAGTTCCGCCACAGTGATGACGTCGGGGATAACCACTTCGCGGGCCGCACGGGCCTGCTCCTGGCTGCCGCCCTTACGCTTCTCCCGTTCACGCTCTCGTGCTCGACGGACCGAGGCGAGAGAGCGCATCCGATCGACGGCGCCCTCATCGTCACCGGCCACAGCCTGGATGGTGAGGCGGCCCTCACGGCGCTGCGGAGCACCTTTGGCGCGACTGATCGCCTTGGAGCCGGGGACGCCCTTGCGGCCGCCGTCATCGTCGTCCGGACGACGATCGAGGGCCGCGCCCCCGGGCCGCGGAGCTTGGCGGGTGGCGCGCTGAATCTCAGGGGTGGCGGGTGGCGTAGCCGGACCGATCCGCGGACCGCCAGGACCGCGTGCGCCGGGACCGCCAGGACGCGGCCCCGCCGGACGCGGAGCGAGCGCAGAATAGCGCACGGTGTCTCCGCTGGGACGCGCAGCACCGCGGTCATCACGGTCTTGAGGCCGAGGCGGACCGCGATCGTCGCGCACCGGACGACGGTCGTCTTCAGGACGCGGCGCGCGCTGGTTGAAGCTCGCGCCCTCGAAACGGGCGGAAGGCGGCGCTGGCCGGTAGGTGGTCGTGCTCGCCCGGTCGTCACGGCGATCGGCCGAGGGCTGGTACGTGCGCGTCTGGTTAGCGCCGATTGGCGCAGCGGGCCGCGCCGTTGCGGGGGCGGCGGCCACGTGAGCCGGCGCGGTCGGTGCAGCGGGAGCGGGAGCAGGCGCCGGCGCAGCGGCTACAGGCGCAGCTGCGACGGCTTCGACGACGGGCGCCAATGCCGGGGTAGGCGCTTCCGCAACGGGCGCTTGTGGCGCTGGAGCGGGCGTCGGTGCCGGAGCTGCAGCCGCAGCTGCGGCGTTGGCGCGGGCCTCGGCGGCAGCGCGTTCGGAGGCCTGACGCTCCTGGGCGAGCTCGATAGCCCGCTGGCGCGCGGCGCGTTCCTCGGCCGAGAGACCGTCACTTGGCGCACCGGCAGGGCGCGGCGCGGCCGGGGCCGGTGCGGGACGTGGCTCGAACAGGCGCTTTTCGGCGGAAGAGGGCGCAGCGAGGTTGCCGCCGCCCGGCACATGGGTGCGCGCGCGCTTCGTCTCGACGACCACCGTCTTGGAACGGCCGTGACTGAAGCTCTGCTTCACGGTGCCGGCGCTGACCGATCCGGCTCCGCGGGGCTTGAGGGTCAGGGGCTGACGCCCGCCCGGAGGCGGGGCGTTACGGCCGTTGTTGTTCTCGTCGCTCATGCGCTCGCTTTACTCGTCAGCCGGCGGTCCGGCCAAAGGGATAGATATCAATGCAGAAGCGGCGGGACTTTGGGGTCCCGTTCGCCTCTAAGGCTCCTCGCGCCAACTCTCAGGAAGGAGCGGGCAAAAGCCCGACAGCCGATGAGCGTCTTGCGCCCAACGATCGGAGGCTCGCCCCGCAAGGAAGGCGGTGTGTATCACATTCTCCGCGCCTAAGGCCAAACCCAATTCCTCCGCGTCAAAGACGCCAAAAATCGGCGTCGGCGGAGATTGCTTTCGGGCCTTGCCTGTCAGCTTGCGGCGCCCGTCTGCAGCGCCATCGGACGCCTCGATCAGCCAAGCGGCCTTACCGCCAGTGATCGCGGCTGAAACCTTCTCGAACCCTGAAGTAAGGTCGCCGGCCCGCCGTGCAAGCCCCAGTCCCGACAAAAGCCTGCGCCTCAGAAGGCTTTCTACCAGGACGGCGAGATCCGGCGCCGCGGCGATCTTGGCCTTGGCGGCCCGAGCGAAGAGGCCCTTCTTGGCCGCCGTTTCTACCGATGCGCGGTCGGCCGCGACCCAAAGGCCACGGCCGGGCAGCTTGCGCGCCAGGTCAGGAACGACTGCGCCGTCCGGTCCGGCTACAAACCGGATCAGACGCGCCTCGTCCATCACCTCGCCCGTGACGATGTCTCGCCGCTCGCGATTGGCTTCAGCTAGCGTAAGGGGTTTGGCCTCGATTGCGTTGTCCAAGGGTCACGACCTCAATCCGCCGAAGGCGAAGAGAAGAACAACACGGGCAGGCACGG